>NZ_JALPSX010000001.1:0-465662 GCF_023217995.1 Agromyces sp. C10
CCTAGCCGCGGCATCCGCTCGCCATCACCATGCCGCAGGATCGACGCATGCCCACCCCGGCCGCCGAGTTCATCGACCGCACGCTGGAGGCCGAAGGCTCGGACGAGCGTGCCGAGGAGGCGGCGCGGCGCATCGGCGCCGGCCTGCGGTTCACCGGCGCCTCGGTCGGTGCGGTGCGGGGCACGGTGCGCAACGCCCTGCGGCGGCATCGGGGGATGACGCACGACGAGGTCACCGCGCTCGCCTCGGAGCTCTGGTCGGAGCCGGTCTACGAGCGCCGGCTCGCCGCCGTGGTGCTGCTGCAGTCGAACGTCGATCTGCTCCGGGCCGGCGACCTGACCCGGCTCGAGGGCTTCCTCCGCGACGCGCGCGTCGACCAGCTCGTCGACCCGCTCGCTCGTGATGTCGTGAAGGCCCTGGTCGAGCGGATGTCAGGCGCCGACGCCGACCGCGCGCGGCGGATCATCGACCGATGGGCCGAAGCGGACGATCCGCAGCTGCGGCGGGCGGCCGCGATGCAGTGACCGCGTGAGCGGTCGGGCCGCCACGCTATCGGGGCGTTGCGTCCAGCTCCCGGATGCGGGCGATCTCGTCGCGGAGGATCTCGACGGCCCAGCCCGGATCCGATTCCGCCGCCTGGCCGAGCAGGTGAAGGGCGAGACCGTCGATCAGGGCGAAGAGGCGCGCGGCCTCCCGAGTGAGGGAAGTCGCCGGGAGCCCCGGCGCGAGCAGCTCGATCACGCGCTCGCACATCGTCTGGATCTCGGCGTGGGTGCGGTCGCGGATGGGGACCAGTTCCGGCAGGGCCGGCGCCTCGGCGATCAGGGCGAGGTTGACGTCGAGTTCCGCCCGGCTGTCGGCCTCGAGCGGGAGCAGGTGCCTGAGGAGGGCGAGCGCGTCGGCCTCGGGATCACCGGTCAGTTCCGTCGCGATGATGCGTTCGGTCGCGCGGCGGGCCATCAGGTCGGCCGAGAACCGGAGCAGTTCCGAGCGGGTGGGGAAGACGTGGCGCAGCGAACCGACAGCCACGCCGGCCTCGGCGGCAACGGTGCGGACGGACACCGCGCCGATGCCGCGCTGCCGGATCGTCGCCCACACGGCTTCGGCGAGTTCGGCGCGGCGACGGTCGAGATCAATGCGACGGGGCACGTCATTCAAATTAGCACGGTCGTGCTAATTTGAATCGCTCACCCTCCCGAAAGGACGAACCGTGATCCTCGGCATCATCGTGGCCTGCGAGATCGGCTTCTGGGTCCTGATCATCCTCGGCCTCGTCGCGCGGTACCTGCTGGCCCGGCCGCGGCTCGGCGTCATGCTCCTGGCCATGACCCCCGTCGTCGACCTGATCCTCCTCGTCGCGGCGGGCATCGACCTCCGCGGCGGCGGTGACGCGACGTTCGCCCATGCGCTCGCGGCCATCTACCTCGGGTTCTCGGTCGCGTACGGGCATCGGATGATCCGCTGGGCCGACGTGCGATTCGCCCACCGCTTCGCCGACGGCCCGGCGCCCGTGAAGCTCCACGGACGTGACTACGCGGCCGCATGCTGGCGGGATGTGCCGCGAACCGCCCTGGCACTCGGGATCGCCGCCGGCGTGCTCTGGCTGCTCACGCTCGTGGCGGCCGAGGGGGCCGACCTCGAGGCGCTCGTCGGGACCTATCGCATCCTCGGCATCATCCTCGCCATCGAGCTGATCTGGGCGGTCAGCTACACCATCTGGCCGAAGCCCGGGCCGGCGGCATCCGTGCCGGTCTCGCGCGCGACCGCGCCCTGAGCGGGGTCCGCCCACGCCGGCACGAACGGCGCCGTCGCCTGCTCGAGCCAGGACCACAGCTCGTCCCGCCGCGACCCGATGCGCGTGGCGCCGCCTGCGTGACGCGGCCGATCTCCACGTACCCGCCGTGCAGGTCGCGGTGCGCGTCGCCGAGGGCGAGCTCGATCGCGTGCCGGCTCGTGATGTTCGGCGTCGTCGCTCCGGGCAGCAGGCTCATGGCGGGCATGAGCCGTCGCCACACCCAGAACATGTAACCGGGCATGTCGCGGCCGAGGCCCGTGCCGGCGACAAGCCCGGGGTCGTAGGTGTTGAGTCGCCGACCGTCGGCGGCCAGCTGCGCCGCCCACGGGTTCGAGAGCGTCACGAGGGCGAGCTTGCTCGACGCGTACGCGATGCCGCCCTGTTCGCGCTCGTCGGCGAACCGCTCCGCGCCGGTCGCGGGCGGCGCGGCGGTGGCGAGGTCGGCGGGGCCGGCCACCCCACGTCCGGGGGCGACCCGGTGCACCGCCCGCCGAGCGGGGGTAGCCTGAAACATCGGGGTGCCCCCGCATCCCGTCGAGGATCGGCGCGACCGATGCCGACCCTCGGAACCCGTGCCGAACCGGGAGCGACCGAGCGATGTCCTGGGATGACGATTCCTTCGCCGACGGCTTCGGCGAGCGCCATCCCGGCCGCCGCGCGACCAGGTGGCAGATCGCGGGCCAGGCCGCCGGCTACGTCGGGCTCGTCGTCGGCGTGATCGCGCTGCTCGTCGCGGCGGTCATGCTCCCCGGCGTGCTCGGGCTCGGCAGCAACCCGGCCGGCACCGTGTCGACGCAGGCGCACGTGCCCCGCGTCGCGCTGCCGCCCATGGCGGCGACGGCCGAGCCGGAGGACGCCGCGGAGGCGGACGCGCAGTCGGAGAACACCGTCGACGGCCTCACCGGCCCGCCCGCCGTGTCGGGTTCGGAGACCGGGCCCATCGACCCGGACTGGACGGCGCGGACCGCGGAGGCGACCGGCATCCCGCAGCGCGCCCTCGCCGCCTACGCGCAGGCCCACGGCGTGGTTGCGCGTGAGGACGCGGAGTGCGGCGTGGACTGGGCGACGATCGCGGCGATCGGCGCGATCGAGTCGAACCACGGCCGTCACGGAGGGGCGAGCCTCGACGACCGGGGCCGGGCGCTGCCCGAGATCATCGGGCGGGCGCTCGACGGCAACGGCGTCGCCACGATCACCGACACCGACGGCGGACGACTCGACGGCGACACCACGTGGGACCGGGCGGTCGGGCCGATGCAGTTCATCCCGTCGACCTGGGCGCAATGGGCGAGCGACGCCGACGGCGACGGGGTCGCCGACCCGCACCAGATCGACGACGCGGCCGAGACCACGGCGCGGTACCTGTGCGCATCCGGGTCGATGCGGAGCCTCGAGGGCTGGCGCGCCGCGATCTTCTCGTACAACCGCGACGGCGACTACGTCGACGCCGTCGCCCGCGTGGCGAACGAGTACGCGGCCGCGGTCGGCTAGGCCCGGCCGGTGTCCGACATCGAGCTGGCCCGCATCGCCGGCGGCACCGTCGCCCTGCACGACGCACGCCGCAAGGTGCGCTGGAGCGTCGACCTCGAGCCGTTCGAGATCGGCGTCTACCCGGTGACGCAGGAGCAGCTCGCGGAGATGATCGGCGAGACGGCCTCGCACCCGCGGCGACCGGCGACCGGGGTGAGCTGGCTGCGCGCCATCCGCTTCTGCAACGCCGCATCGGAGTGGGAGGGCCTCGACCCGGCGTACACGTTCGACGGCGAGGAGGTCGCCTGGCACGTCGACGCCGACGGGTACCGGCTGCCGACCGAGGCGGAATGGGAGTTCGCGTGCCGCGCGGGCTCGACGGGTCCGCACTACGGCCCGCTGCCGGAGATCGCGTGGACGAGCGCCGACGGCGTGAGCGCGCCGCAGGAGGTCGGCGGCAAGCTGCCGAACCTCAACGGCCTCTTCGACACGCTCGGCAACGTGTGGGAGTGGTGCTGGGACCTGCTCGACCCGGCCAGGTACGACGACTACCGGGTGTTCCGCGGCGGCGGGTTCGCCGACGACGCGTGGAGCGTGCGCGCCTCGACGCGGCGCGGCGGCGCACCGCGCATGCACCACGAGGACGTCGGCTTCCGGGTGGCTCGCGGCGGCTTCGAGACGACGGATGCCGCGCAGGGCTGGTCCGCGCAGGCGGACCTCGAGCGCGCCGCCGTGGACGGCCCGCTGCCGTTCGGCTGGACGCCGCGGCGCTGAGCCGGGCCACGCGGCCCGCCCGGTCGTAGGATCACGACATGCCGCCCACGAGGAGGACGTCGCTCGACGCGCTCGCCGCGTTCGTCGCCGTGGCCCGCGCCGGCTCGGTCACCGGCGGGGCCGACGAGCTCGGCCTCACCCAGTCGACGGTCTCGGCGCAGCTGCAGGCGCTCGAGCGCGAGCTGGGGTACCGCGTCTTCGATCGGACGTCGCGGGGCGTCACGCCGACGAGCCGCGGCCGGGCCCTCCTCGCCCGCATCGGCGGGGCGATGGACGCCGCGGTCGACGCGGTCGCGGAGGCGACGGGTGCCGGCGCGACCGAGCACACGGTGTTCCTGGGCGGCCCGGCGGAGTTCCTCTCCACGGTCGTGCTGCCGCGGCTGCGCGAGTGGGCCGGCACCGACCTCGACGTGCGGGTGCGGTTCGGCGAGACGCCCGAGCTCCTGGCCGGCCTCGAGGCATCCGAGCTCGACCTCGTCGTGAGCACGACGCAGCCGCGCATGCGCGGGATCGAGTTCGCGCCGATCGTGGACGAGCAGTTCGTGCTCGTCGTCGCGCCGGCGCTGCTCGACGCGTTCCGCCGCGACTCCGATTCGGTGCCCGTCGTGGCGTACGGCGACCAGTTGCCGATCATCCGCCGCTACTGGCGGTCGGTCTTCGGTCGGCGGCCCGCCGGACTCCGCGCGGTCGCGATCGTGCCCGACCTGCGAGTGCTCGCGGGCCTCGCGGCCGACGGCGTCGGGATGACCGTGCTGCCGACCTACCTCGCCGAGCCGTACCTGGCGGCGGGCCGGCTGGTCGATCCCGTCGACCCGGCCGACCCGCCGCTCAACACCGTGTACCTCGCCCGGCGCCGCTCGCGGCCGGGCGCGAACCCCGCGACGGATGCCGCGGCCGAGCGACTGCACGCGCTGCTGCGCGCCTGAACCGGCCGGTCAGGCCGACAGGAGCGCCACGACCTCGCGGCCGACGCGCGTCGCCGACTGGGGGTTCTGGCCGGTGACGAGCCGACCGTCGACCACGACCTGCTCGGTGAAGTCCGGACCGGGCACGTGCGTCGCGCCCTTCGCCTCGAGGGCGTCCGCGAGGAGGAACGGCACCACGTCGGTGAGCTCGACCGCGGCCTCCTCGGCGTTCGTGAACACCGCCACGCGCCTGCCCGACACGAGCGGCGTGCCGTCGGCGAGCGTGATGCCCACGAGCGCGGACGGGCCGTGGCACACCGCCGCGACGACGCCGCCCTGCTCGTACACGGCGCGGCCGACGGCGTTCACGGCCGGGTCGTCCGGGAAGTCCCACATGGTGCCGTGGCCGCCGACGAAGAGCACGGCGTCGTAGCGAGACGCGTCGACGTCGGCCAGCTTCGGGGTGTCGGCCAGCTGCGCGGCGATCGACGGGTCGGCGAAGAACGCGTTCTGCGCGGCATCCGTCTCGTCGCGGCCGACCTGCGGGGGCACGCCGCCCGCGATCGAGGCGAGGTCGACGCGGAAGCCGGCCGTCGTGAACTCCTGCCAGGGGTGGGCCGCCTCGCCGGCGTGGTACCCGGTCGGGCGGAGGCCGCCCAGGTCGTTGTGGCTCGTCAGCACCAGCAGCACTCGCTTCTCGGTCATCGGTGGATCTCCTCGGTTGCGTCGTTCTCGATGGACGAGTCGACGGTACGGAGGCGGCGCCATCCGGAACCAACCGGTCGGGCGATGCCCGCCATCGGGATTCCGATCGCCGGGGCGGGGTATGGCACGATGCCGGGGGCGGCCCGCGACGCGGCGGACCGGCCGCCCGACGACGCGAGGAGGCGACGCGGTGACCGAGGAGCGAGGGATCATCGGCCAACGGAACGACCCGGCCATGCCGAGGTACGCGGGCATCGCGACGTTCGCGCTGCTGCCGCGCCTGGACGAGGTGGAGCACGCCGACCTGGCCGTGCTCGGGATCCCGCTCGACTCGGGCACGAGCTTCCGGCCCGGCGCCCGGTTCGGTCCGGCGCACATCCGGGAGCATTCGCGCCAGCTGCACCCGTACCACCAGGTCCACGAGACGTACCCGTTCCGCGACCAGCAGGTCGTCGACGCGGGCGACGTCGCGGTCGGGCCGTACGACCTCGCGCAGGCGGTCGAGCGCATCCACGCCGAGGCGTCCCGGCTCGTGCGGCAGGGCACGAAGGTGCTCGCGCTCGGCGGCGACCACACGGTCGCGCTGCCGCTGCTCCGGGCGGCGGCCGCGGCGCACGGCCCGCTCGCCGTCATCCACTTCGATGCGCACCTCGACACGTGGGACGTGCTGCACGGCGCGAGCCTCTGGCACGGCTCGCCCTTCCGTCGCGCGGCCGAGGAGGGCCTGCTCGACCTCGAGCACTGCCAGCACGTCGGCATCCGCAGCGGCGTCTACGGGCCGGACGAGTTCGACGACGACCGGCGGGCGGGCTTCGAGCTCATCCGCAGCGACGAGTTCCAGCGGCGCCCCATGGAGGAGATCGCAGAGCAGGTCCGCCGGCGGGTCGGCTCCGGCCCGGTCTACGTGTCGATCGACATCGACGTGCTCGACCCGTCGCACGCGCCCGGCACGGGCACGCCCGAGGTCGCGGGCATCACCACGCGCGAACTGTTCGCCGTGCTCCGCGGTCTCGCGGGCCTGCCCATCGTCGGCGGCGACGTGGTCGAGGTCGCGCCGGCGTACGACCACGCCGGGATCACGGGCCTCGCCGCCGCGCACACCGCGTGGGAACTGCTGACGCTGATGGGCCTCAGCGCTCGGCATGACTGACGGGAAGGAATGCCGCCATGCGCGATCGGATGCCGCGTGAGGAGTCGGCCTTCGAGGCCCTCATCGAGCCCGTGCGGTGGGGACGCAGCACGTACACGGTGATCCGGATCCCCGAGGCGCTCGCCGACGCCGCGCGCGAGGCGGGCACCCGCCGCGTCGAGGGCACCATCGACGGCGCCGACGTCAACCTCGCCATCACCAGGGCGCCCGTCGTCGACGGACCCTTCCTGTGGGCCGGTCGCTCGTTGCTGCGCCGCATCGGGGTCGACGCCGGCGCGGTGGTCGAGTGCCGCCTCCGGCCCGCGCACGAGGAGGACGTGCTGCTGCCGGAGGACGTCGCCGAACGCCTCGCCGACGCGGGCGTGCTCCAACGGTGGGAGGGGCTGCCGCCCGCGGACCGACGACGGCGGCTGTACCCGGTCGAGTCGGCCGCCCGCCCCGAGACCCGCGCCCGGCGGATCGCGGCCCTCGTCGACGAGCTCGCCGGCCGCGGCTGATCAGGCGACCAGCAGGTACACGCCCGAGGCGAACGTGAGCACGAGCACGATCCGCTCGAACCACGCGGCCGGGATGCGCCGCGCGAGACGCCATCCGAGCAGCGCGCCCACGACGAGCGCGGGCACGAGCACCAGGTCGAGCACGAGCGATTCGGCGGTCATGAGCCCGAGCCCGATCGAGAACGGCACCTTGACGGCGTTGACGACGAGGAAGAACCAGGCCGCCGTGCCGAGGACGGCCTGCACGGGCAGCCGCGAGGTGACGAAGTAGAGGGACATCACCGGACCTGCGGCGTTGGCGACCATGGTGGTCAGGCCGCCCAAGGGGCCGAAGACATGGGCGAGCCCGGGCGGGACGGGTCGCAGCTCCCCGTCGCCGCGGCGGCGGCGCGCCATGAGCACGAGGCTGAGCGCCACGAGCAGCAGGAGGATCGCGCCGATGATGTGGCGGACCGCGGTGTCGTCGGCGTACCACAGCACGACCACGCCGAGCAGCACGCCCACGAGGACGGACGGGACGAGTCGGCGGAGGATCCGCCAGTCGGCGTGCGCGTGGTACATGCGCACGGCGATGAGGTCGCCGACGAGGAGCAGGCCGAGCACCGCGCCGGTCGACGCCCGCGCCGGCAGCACGGTGGCGAACAGCGCCGTGGGCACCGGGCCGAACGCCGGGACGCCGCTCTTCGAGAGGCCGACGGCGCACGCGGCGATCGCGAGGAGCAGCCAGTCGAGCGCGGTGAAGTCGGGCACGGAGCCCACCTTCGCACGGCGGCGGGGTCAGCTGCCGTCGGATGACGCGGCAGGGCCGCCCGCGGCCCGCGCCGCCTCGGCCGCTCGCACCGCCCACTTCGGGGTCTCGCCGAAGCGGAACGGCGGCGCGAGTCGGCCGGCGGCGCTGTCGTCGATGAGCTGGGCGAGGCGGCGTTCGCGGGTCGCCTCCTGCTTGGCGCTCAGCACCCAGTGCACGGCCTGGCGCCGGTAGGTCGGGGTCGCGGCCTCCCAGAAGGCGGATGCCGCGGCATCCGCTTCGAGCCGTGAGGCGTACTCGGGCGGGAGGGCCTGCTCGGGGTTCTCGTGGGAGTAGACGGCGGACCGGTCGTCGCGGCGACGCTCGAACGCGGCGATGCCGGCCGGTCGCATGCGGCCCTCGGCCGTCAGCTGCTCGACGAGCGCGATGTTCACGGCCGACCAGATGCTCGCCGGCTTGCGCGGGGTCCAGCGCTGGCGGCGGGCGTCGTCGTCGATGCGCTGGGAGACGGAGTCGATCCACCCGAAGCACAGCGCCTCGGGCACCGCCTGCTCCCAGGTCAGGCCGCGGTCGGGCACGTGCTTCTTGTAGAGCCCCATCCAGAGCTCGGTCTCGGTCTTGTGGTTCGCCTCGAGCCAGGCGCGGAATTCCTCCGGCCCCGAGAAGAACACCGCCGGGCGCTCGGGCGTGCCGCCCGGCGTGCCGATCGTCGCGTTCCCGCCCATGGGGCGAGTCTGCCACCCGCCACCGACGGTCGTCGGGCTCAGGGCAGCTCGAGCGCCGTTCCGCCGAGCGCGACCGCGGCGAAGCTCAGGATGGCGCCGGTGCCGATGACGACGAGGGCGATGCCGAGCATGAGCGCGGCGCCGAAGAGGGAGACCTTCGACTCGTGGCCCCGCGGCTGCTGGTCCTGCCGTTCGGGGGAGCTCGGGCGGTACAGCGTCATCGCGTGGTCCTTCGGTCGAGAGGCGGCTGGGCTGGACTTCCGATTCTCGCAGGTTGCCGAGGTCGCGACATCCGTTTACCATCGACTGAGCGATATGTGAATGGTGCGTTCGATTATCGAACACCCCGCGAAGCGCAGCGACCACAACGATGTGAAGGAGCACCCGTGCAGTTCCACCACCACGGATACGTCTCGGGCGACCCCCGGGTGAAGCCCGCCGCGGGAGTCGGCCTCGACCGCCCCGCCGAGCTGCCCGACGAGGTCGACGTGCTCATCGTCGGCTCCGGCCCGGCGGGCATGATCGCCGCCGCGCAGCTCGCGCAGTTCCCGAACGTCGTGACCCGCATGGTCGAGCGCCGTCCCGGGCGACTCGCGATCGGGCAGGCCGACGGCATCCAGGCGCGCAGCGTCGAGACCTTCCAGGCCTTCGGGTTCGCCGAGCGCATCATCGCCGAGGCCTACCGGATCACCGAGATGTGCTTCTGGAAGCCCGACCCCGCCGACCCGTCGAAGATCGTCCGCACCGCGCGTCCGGCCGACGACCCGACCGGCATCAGCGAGTTCCCGCACCTCATCGTCAACCAGGCCCGTGTGCTCGACTACTTCGCCGAAGTCGCCGCGAACGGTCCCACCCGATCGGTGCCCGACTACGGCTACGAGTTCGTCGGGCTCGAGATCGCCGACGAGTCCGAGGGCGCCGAGTACCCGGTGGCGGTCACCCTCGCGTACACCTCGGGCGAGCGCGAGGGGCAGCAGCGCGTCGTCCGGGCCAAGTACGTGCTCGGTGCGGACGGCGCCCACAGCCGGGTGCGCGCCGCGATCGGTTGCACCATGAAGGGCGACAAGGCCAACCACGCCTGGGGCGTCATGGACGCCCTCGCCGTGACCGACTTCCCCGACATCCGCACCAAGTGCTCGATCCAGTCCGAGGCGGGCAACATCCTGCTCATCCCGCGCGAGGGCGGGCACCTGTTCCGCATGTACGTCGACCTCGGCGAGGTGGCGCCCGACGACGCCGGCAGGGTGCGCCAGACCACGCTCGACCAGGTCATCGCCAAGGCCAACGCGATCCTGCACCCGTACACGCTCGACGTGAAGAACGTGGCGTGGCACAGCGTCTACGAGGTGGGCCACCGGCTCACCGATCGGTTCGACGACGTGCCGACGGATGCCGCGGGCACCCGCACCCCGCGCGTGTTCATCGCCGGCGACGCCTGCCACACGCACAGCGCGAAGGCCGGCCAGGGCATGAACGTGTCCATGCAGGACGGCTGGAACCTCGCGTGGAAGCTCGGCCACGTGCTCGAGGGCCGCAGCCCCGAGAGCCTGCTCGCGACGTACTCGGCCGAGCGCCAGGTCGTCGCGCAGAACCTCATCGACTTCGACAAGCAGTGGTCGACGATGATGGCGAAGAAGCCCGAGGAGTTCGCGAGTCCCTCCGAGCTCGAGGACTTCTACGTGCAGACCCACGAGTTCCCCGCGGGCTTCATGACCCAGTACACGCCGTCGCTCATCGTCGGCGAGGCCGCCCACCAGGACCTCGCGACCGGGTTCCCCGTGGGCAAGCGGTTCAAGTCGGCGCCCGTGACGCGCGTGTGCGACGGCAACCCCGTCCACCTCGGCCACCACGCCACGGCCGACGGGCGCTGGCGAATCTACGTCTTCGCCGACGCCGCCCCCGTCGGCGGCGGGTCGGCGGCCGCGGAGCTCGCGGACTGGCTCGCCTCCTCGCCCGAGTCGCCCCTCGCCGCGACGCCCGAGGGCCTCGACCGCGACGCGTGGTTCGACGTGAAGCTCGTCACCCAGCAGCCGCACACCGAGGTCGACCTCGGCAGCGTGCCGTCGGTGTTCCTGCCGCACGTCGGCCCGTTCGGCCTCGTCGACTACGAGAAGGTGTACGCGGCCGACCCCGCCGACGACATCTTCGAGGTGCGCGGCATCGACCGCGCCGGGGCGATCGTCGTGGTGCGACCCGACCAGTACGTGTCGCACGTGCTTCCGCTCACCGCGACGGCCGAGCTGGCGGCGTTCTTCGCGCCGATCCTCCGGTCGGGCGAGCGCCAGCCCGCGACCGCCTGACGGCCGTCATCGGCCGAATGCCTCGCCGAAGGGTCGCGGTGCGCGGCCCTTCGGCTGCGTGGGTCGCGGGCCCGGGTCCGGCAGGGGCGGGGTCGCGCAGGTCGTCGGCCGGTGCGACTCGAGCTCGACCGCCTCGTCGAAGTGGCGCACCGTCACGGGTTCGCCCTCGACGAGGGTGTACGTCGTGGCATCCGTCGACGCGTCGACGCGGAGAACCCGGCCGCAGAACCGGATGCCGAACGCGAGGCGCGTGAGCTGCGGCGGCAGCCGCGGAGCGAACCGCACCTCGGTCTCGCTGTCGCGGAACCCGCCGAAGCCCGCGACGAGCGCCGTCCAGATGCCGGCGAGCGAGGCGAGGTGCACGCCGTCCTCGGTATCGCCCTGCACGTCGTCGAGGTCGAGCGTCGCGGCCTCCGCGAGGTAGTCGGCCGCGAGTTCGAGCTGCCCGACCTGCGCGGCGATGACCGCCTGGATGCAGGCCGACAGCGACGAGTCGCGCACCGTGATGGCCTCGGAGTAGCGGAAGGCCCGCTCGGTCTCCTCGGGCGTGAAGGCGTCGTACGCGAAGTACAGCGCGAGCACGAGGTCGGCCTGCTTGACGACCTGGCTCCGGTAGAGCGAGAAGTACGGGTAGTGGTCGTGCAGCGGGTAGTGCTCGGCCGGGGTGCCCTCGAAGTCCCAGCGGGCGTACTCGGTGAACCCCGCGGCCTGCTGGTGCACGCCTCGGCGCTCGTCGTACGGCACGACGATCCGGGCCGCGGCGTCGCGCCATCCGTCGACCTCGTCGGCGCCGGCGCCCAGCCGCTCGGCGACGTCCGGCACGCTCCGAGCAGCGGATGCCGCGGCGCGCAGGTTCTGCGCGGCCATGAGGTTCGTGTACGCGTTGTCGTCGACCATCGCGCTGTACTCGTCGGGCCCCGTCACGCCGTCGAAGTGCACGCCGCCGTCCTCGTCGCGACGGGCGAGGGACATCCAGACCCGTGCCGTCTCGATGAGGAGTTCCGCGCCGCACTCGCGCAGGAACGCCTCGTCCCGCGTGCCCCGGTGGAAGTGGATGACCGCGGCGGCGATCGCCGCCTGCACGTGCCACCCGATCGTGCTCGCGGGCCAGTAGCCCGAGCTCTCCGTGCCGTCCAGCGTGCGCCAGGGGAACGCCGCACCGGCCAGGTGCAGCTCCCGCGCGCGGTCGCGCGCGAGGTGGAGCGTCGCATGCCGCCATCGCAGCGCCTCGCGGGCCGACTCGGGGAGGGTCGAGGTGAGGACCGGCAGCACGAACCCCTCGAGGTCCCAGAAGGTGTGGCCCTGGTAGCCCGCGCCCGTGAGCCCCTTGCCCGGCACCGACCGCCCGTCGAGGCGGACCGCGGACTGGAACACCTGGAACAGCGCGAATCGCACCGCCTGTTGCAGCCGGGGCTCGCCCTCGACGACCACGTCGGCGGCGTGCCAGAACCGATCGAGGCGGCGGCGCTGCGCGTCCGCGAGGGCGTCCCAGCCTTCGCGGAGCGCTTCGGCCACCTCGGAGTCGGCCCGGTCGCGCAGCCCGCCGGCGGTGGCATCGTCCGCCCACTCGTAGGCGACGGCCTTCACCAGCTGCAGCCGTTCGCCCGGCCCCAGCCGGACCCCGACGGTGGTGCGGGCGAGGTCCGGCGACGTCTCGGTGTCGACGCACGCCCCGCCGGGTGCGTCGACGAGGTGGTCCATGGCGGCAGCGATGCGCAGGCGGCGTCGGCGCAGCCGGTGGACGAGCGTGGCGGCCGTACCGAGGACGTGGTCGCCGACAGGCGCGAGTGGACGCTCGAGCATCCGCTGGATGCGCTCGTCCGGGTGCGTGCCCTCGGGTACCGGGACGTTCGCGACGAGCTCCGACTGCACGGTCACCTCCACCGCGGCGTCCGCGGCCTCGACCGAGTACCGGACGGCCGCGACCGACGGGCGGTCGTAGGAGACCAGGCGCGTCGACCTCACGCGCACCCGCGACCCCGAGGGCGAGACCCAGTCGACCTCGCGGTGCAACGTGCCCGCGCGAAAGTCGAGCCGCTGCTCGTGGCGTTCCAGCACGCCGGTCCGGACGTCGAACGGCTCGCCGTCGACGAGGAGCCGGATCAGCTGTCCGTCGGGCACGTTGACGATGCTCTGCCCTTCGGAGGGGTACCCGTAGGCGGGCTCGGAGTACGGCATCGGATGCGTCTCGAAGACGCCGTTCGCGTAGCATCCGGCGATGCCCACCGGCTCGCCCTCGTCGAGGACGCCGCGCCAGCCGATGCTGCCGTTCGACAGGGCGAACACCGACTCCCGGTGGGGCAGTCGGTCGGCGTCGACGCCCTGGAGGCCGAGGCCCCACGGGTCGTCGTCGAAGCGCAGGGGGCGGCGGTCGGGATCATGTCGGTCGTCGCTCACGGCGACAACCTAGTCGCGATGCCGCGCCGCAGCCCGGCGGCGCGTCGGATGCCCAGCGCTCGCACGGCTCTGCTCGACCGCCGTCAGCCCCCGAGCGCCTCCCGGATGGACGTCGACGCGGCCGTCAGCCGCTCGGCGATCTCGGCGTCCGGGTGGGGGCTGGAGACGTAGACGACCGCGAGCGCGGCCGGCTGTCCGCTCGGGAGCCGGAGGGGGACGGCGGTCGAGCGCACCCCGGGGATCACCTCGTCGTGGCTGATCGCCCAGCCGCGCCGGCGGACCTCGTCGAGCTCGGCCCGCCGTGCGGCATCCGTCGGCTCGGGCGCCTCGCCCGGGGGCAGCGAGGCGAGGATCGCCTTGCCGGGCGCGCCGATGCCCATCGGATGCCGCGTGCCCGGCCGCTGGGCGACCGACGCGACCGCGTGCCGGGGCTCGACGCTCGTGAGGGTCACGATCTCATCGGCGTCGAGGACGGCGAGGAAGCAGGTCATGGCCAGTTCGTTCGCGGCGCTCGTGAGCTCGGGCAGGGCCTCCGCCTGCAGGTCGTGCGCGACGCCCGCGGCGAGCGCCGCGAGTCGCGCGCCGAGCGCGATCCGCCCACGCGGGTCGCGGACCGTCAGGCGGTGGTGCTCCAGGGTGCGCAGCAGCCGGTAGGCGACGGAGCGATGGACGCCGAGGCGCTGGGCGAGCTCGTCGATGGAGAGGGGTTCGCGTGCGTCGGCGAGGATCTCGAGGATGCGGACGCCGCGCGAGAGCGTCTGCGAGTGCGGGGCGGCGGTGCTGCCCTCGTCGACGGCGGGCATCGGATCTCCTCGGATCGGGGGAGCGGACCTGGCTCGACAGCGCTCGGCAGTCGAACGTTGCGTTCGACTTTAGAACATCGGCGCGCAGGACGTTCGGGTGCCGCGGCCGCGCCCTGTGCCTACGATGGAGGACCACGCCCATCGTCCGACGGGAGGCGTCATGGTCCAGGTCCGGGTCCTCGGGGTCGCGCTCGACCAGTCCGGCCAGCACATCATCCTGCTGAAGCCGCTCGGCGAGGACGAGGGCCGCGGCCGCGTGCTCCCGATCTGGATCGGCGCGCAGGAGGCCACCTCGATCCTCATCGCGGTGCAGGGCGAGCAGGCTCCGCGGCCGCTCTCCCACGACCTGATGAAGCTGCTGCTCGAGGCCGTCGGATCGAACATCGAGCGCGTGGACGTCACGCGGATCGAGGACGGGACGTTCTACGCCGAACTCACCATCATGACCCCGACCGGTCCGTACGTGATCGACGCGAGGCCGTCCGACTCCGTCGCGCTCGCCTCGCGCACCGACGCGCCGCTGTTCGTGGCCGACGAGGTGCTCGCGCAGGCCGGCATCCCCGCCGAGATGGTCGAGTCGCGATCCGACGACGAGGAGGCCGAGGAGTCGGCCGAGGAGAAGCTCGAGGAGTTCAAGAAGTTCCTCGACGACGTCGATCCGGAGGACTTCCAGGGCTGACGGGCGGCGCCCGCGCCCGCTGTTACGATCCAGCGTGCGCATCCTCCGCCGTACGGTCGCCGTCGTCGCCGTCCTCGCCCTGGTGCTGATCGTCGCCTTCACGGGCGTCTCCCTCTGGCAGCAGCCGATCCTGCTCACGGGCACCGGCTACGCCGCGCACAACGCCTGCGCCGTGACCGAGCTCGCGGGGCGCGACGACCCCGCCTCCGACCTGCCGTCGAACCCGCTCGTCCCGTACCTGCGGGTCGACGGCGCCGGCGACCCGACGACGGGCGCCCTGCCGGGCGCCATCGCCACGCAGCGCGCCTGGTACGCCGAGGGGTTCGGGTGCACGCTGGCCGACGAGCGGCCGGAGCTCGGCGCGGCATCCGTCATCGAGCCCGGTGCCAACCCGTTCACCGACGCGCCGGCGCCCGACGCCGACCCGGCCCTCGACGAGGCCGTCGCCCGTGCGTTCGGCGACCACCTGCCCGGCCACGTGGCGGCGGCGCTCGGCACGCGCGCGGTCGTCATCGTGAAGGACGGCGAGCTCGTCGCCGAGCGCTACGCCGACGGGTTCGACGCCGACACCCCGCAGCTCGGCTGGTCGATGTCGAAGAGCGTCGCGAACCTCCTCACGGGCGTGCTCGTCGATCAGGGCGTCGTGGCGCTCGACGACGACGGGCTCCGGCCGGAGTGGACCGACGAACGCGCCGACATCACGATCGACCAGCTGCTGCGGCAGACCAGCGGACTGGAGTGGGACGAGACCTACGACCTCGGCACGCCCATCACGCGCATGCTCTATCTCGAGCCCGACATGGGGCAGTACGTCGCCGGGCAACCGCTCGCGCACGAGCCCGGGACCGTGCAGCAGTACTCGAGCGGCAACACCAACCTGCTCTGCTCGGTGCTCGCCGAGCGCACCGGTCTCGGCGCCGACCTGCCGCGGCAGGTGCTGCTGGGGCCGCTCGGCCTCACCTCGGCGGTGCTCGAACCGGATGCCGCGGGCACGCCCGTGTGCTCGTCGTACCTGTGGGCGACGCCGCGCGACTGGGCCGCGATCGGGCAGTTCGCGCTGCAGGGCGGCGAGTGGAACGGCGAGCGGATGCTGCCCGAGGGGTGGATGGCGCAGAGCCTCGAGGTCGACGAGGTGGAGGAGACCGACGATCCGGGGCTCGGCGCGAGCTGGCGGGGCAACGAGGTGCTGTTCGGTGAAGCGCGCTGGCCCGAGCTTCCCGAGGACACGTACTACGCCAGCGGACACGACGGGCAGAAGATGATCATCGTTCCGTCGGAGCAGCTCGTCGTCGTGCGGCTCGGCTTCACGCCCGAGGCCGACGACGACCCGTCGGTCGTCGCGCTGGTCGAGGAGGCCATCGCGGCACTCGGCTGACGCGCCTGACCCGCCACGGACGATGGCGGGGTGGAGTGGCTCTGGGTGGTTGCAGGCGTCGTCCTCATCGCGCTCGGGCTCAACGAGGTCTTCCACACGCTGCTGCACCCCACGGGCCGGGGTCGTCTCTCGCACTTCGCGGCGAGCACCACCTGGAACCTGTCGTCGCGGATGGGCCGGCGGGGCCGCAGCCTCGCGGGCCCGCTCGCTGCGGTCGCGGTGATCGGCAGCTGGGCGGCCCTCCAGCTCGTCGGCTGGTCGCTCGTGTACCTGCCGTTCGTGCCGGACGGGTTCTCGTACGGCAGCGACATCCGCCCCGAGGACTACCCGGCGATCGTCGAGGCGTTCTACTTCTCCGTGGTCAGCATGTCGACCCTCGGGCTCGGCGACGTCTACCCGATCGAGCCGTGGCTCCGCGTGTTCTCCCCGCTGCAGGCCCTGATCGGCTTCGCGCTGCTCACCGCGGCGGTCGCGTGGTTCCTCGAGCTCTACCCCGGCCTCGGCCGCCGGCGGGCCCTCGCCCTGCGCCTCGCGCTCATGGGACGCGCCGGCACGTCGGGCCACCTGCTCGACATGGAGTCGGCGAGCTCGAGCGGCGTGCTCGACTCGATCACCGTCGCGCTCGCGCAGGCCCGCGTCGACCTCTGGCAGAACGCGGAGACCTACCACTTCACCGAGGAGGAGCCCGAGACCTCGCTCGCCGCCCAGCTGCCGTACGGCCTGCACCTCGCGCGCGTGGCGCGGCGGTCCTCCGACCGCACCGTGCGCAACAGCGGGCAGATGCTCGAGGAGGCGATCGACGACTTCGCCGACCTCGTCCGCAACCGCTTCACGCTGCGCGTCGAGGGCACCGACGAGATCCTCCGCGAGTACGCCCGCCAGCACCGCCAGCGACCCGTCGAGATCGACGAGTCGGCCGAGCGCGCGTCCGACTGACGCCGACCGCGCGCCGACGGGTGCGCCACGGCACGGGTCGGATTAGCGTGAGAACGTGTCCGCTCCGGCGATCGACGCTCGGGCCGCTCACGCCGAGGGTGTCGAGCGCCTGCTGCGGAGCGCGCGGGCCATCCCGCCGGGGGCCCCGGTCCGGCTCGCCAAGCGCACGTCGAACCTGTTCCGGTCACGCGTGCGAACGGATGTCGCGGGGCTCGACACGTCGGGCCTGACGGGCGTCATCGCGGTCGACCCCGATGCGCGCACGGCCGACGTGCAGGGCATGTGCACGTACGAGGACCTCGTCGCCGCGACCCTCCCGCACGGGCTCGCGCCGCTCGTGGTGCCGCAGCTGAAGACGATCACGCTCGGCGGGGCGGTGACCGGACTCGGCATCGAGTCGACCTCGTTCCGCAACGGGCTGCCGCACGAATCCGTCCTCGACCTGGACGTCCTCACCGGCGCCGGCGAACTCGTCACCGCGTCGCCGCACGAGCACGCCGACCTGTTCCGCGCGTTCCCGAACTCGTACGGAACGCTCGGGTACGCCGTGCGGCTCCGCATCGAGCTGGAGCCGGTCGAGCCGTTCGTCGCGCTCACCCACCTCCGATTCCACTCGCTGCCCGAACTCGTCGCGGCGATGGACGCCATCGTCGCGACCGGCCGCCACGACGGTGCGCCCGTCGACTACCTCGACGGCGTGGTCTTCGGCGCCGACGAGGGGTACCTCTGCCTCGGCGTCCGCACCGCGGCATCCGGACCCCTCAGCGACTACACCGGGCAACGCATCTACTACCGCTCCATCCGGCACGACGAGGGCGCCGCGCACGACCGCCTCACGACGCACGACTACCTGTGGCGCTGGGATGCCGACTGGTTCTGGTGCTCGGCGGCGTTCGGCGCGCAGCATCCGCTCGTTCGCCGCGTCTGGCCGCGGCGGTACCGCCGCAGTCGCTCGTACGCGACGCTCATGCGGCTCGAGCGCCGCTACGACCTCGGCAACCGGCTCGAACGGCTCAAGGGTCGCCCGCCGCGCGAACGCGTGATCCAGGACATCGAGGTGCCGATCGAGCGCACCGCCGAGTTCCTCGACTGGTTCCTCGCGAACGTGCCCATCGCGCCGATCTGGCTGTGCCCGCTTCGCCTGCGCGACGACGACGGCTGGCCGCTGTACCCGCTGGAGCCGCGCCGCACCTACGTCAACGTCGGCTTCTGGTCGACCGTGCCGGTCGGCGCGACCGAGGGCGAGGCGAACCGGCGCATCGAACGCGAGGTCGCCGCGCTCGACGGGCACAAGTCCCTCTACTCCGACGCCTACTACCCGCCCGACGAATTCGACCGGCTCTACGGCGGGACCGCCTACCGGGCGGTGAAGCGACGGTACGACCCCGACTCCCGGCTCCTCGACCTCTACGCGAAGGCGGTGCAACGACGATGACCTCGTTCAAGGACGACGCGGCGACGACGCAGCGAGACCGGGCGACGGCGACGGATGCCGCGGCGCCGGCGCACGACGGCCGGCTCACGCTCGCCGGCATCCTCGAGACCCTGGCGGGCGGCAGGCTGCCCATCCGCTTCACCGCCTACGACGGCAGTTCCGCCGGCCCGGCCGACGCCCGGTTCCGACTCGACCTCGTCTCGCCGCGCGGCACCACCTACCTCGCGACCGGACGCGGCGACCTCGGGCTCGCCCGCGCCTACATCGCCGGCGACCTCGAGGCGCACGGCGTCCACCCCGGTGACCCCTACGAGCTGCTCCGGGCCCTCGCCGACGACCTCGTGTTCACCCGGCCGTCCCCGGCGATGATGGCGAAGCTCGTGCGTTCGGTGGGGGTGCGGCACCTCCGGCCGATCGCGCCGCCGCCGCAGGAGGCGCGACCCCGCTGGCGCCGCGCCGCCGCCGGGCTCCGGCACAGCAAGGCACGCGACGCCGAGGCCATCCACCACCACTACGACGTCTCGAACACCTTCTACGAGTGGGTGCTCGGCCCGTCGATGACGTACACGTGCGCGTGCTACCCGCGGCCGGACGCCACCCTCGACGAGGCGCAGGAGAACAAGTACCGGCTCGTGTTCGACAAGCTGCGCCTGTCACCGGGCGACCGGCTCCTGGACGTCGGCTGCGGCTGGGGCGGGATGGTGCGCTACGCCGCCCGTCGCGGCGTCCGGGCCGTGGGCGTCACCCTCTCCGAGCAGCAGGCGGCGTGGGCCCGACGGGCGATCGCCGACGAGGGCCTCGACGACCTCGCCGAGGTGCGATTCGCCGACTATCGCGACGTCGCGGAGTCCGGCTTCGACGCGGTGTCCTCGATCGGGCTGCTCGAGCACATCGGCGTGCGCAACTACCCCTCCTACTTCGAGTTCCTGCGCGCGCGCCTCCGCCCCGGAGGGATGCTGCTCAACCACTGCATCACCCGCCCGGAGAACCGCACCGACCCCGCCGCCCACGGGTTCATCGACCGCTACGTCTTCCCCGACGGCGAGCTCACCGGCTCGGGCCGCATCATCAGCGCCGCGCAGGATGGCGGCTTCGAGGTGCTGCACGAGGAGAACCTGCGCCCGCACTACGCGATGACCCTGCGCGACTGGTGCGCGAACCTGGTGGCGCACTGGGACGAGGCCGTCGCCGACGTGGGCCTGCCGACCGCGAAGATCTGGGGACTGTACATGGCCGGGTCGCGGCTCGCCTTCGAGCAGGGCGGCATCCAGCTGCACCAGGTGCTGGCCGTGCGTCCCCACGACGACGGGGGTGTCGGCGACCTGCCGCTCCGGCCGTGGTGGACGCCGTAGCGACCGGCAGAATGGGCGCATGGATGCCCCACTGCCCGCCCTGACGGAGATGCCGTCGCCGCAGTTCGTGATGTCGGGGGAGGGGCGCCGCATCGCGACCTACCTCTGGGGCGACGAGGACGCACCCACGGTGCTGTGCGTGCACGGGTTCGCGTCGAGCTGCCGCGACAACTGGGTGCACACGGGCTGGGTGCGCGACCTCACGCGCGCCGGCTTCCGCGTCCTCGGGGTGGACCAGCGCGGCCACGGACAGAGCGACAAGCCGCACGAGGCGAGCGCGTACGGCATGGACGCGCTCGTCGACGACCTCGTGACGGTGCTCGACACCTACCTGCTCGACACCGTGCGATACGCGGGGTACTCACTGGGCGCACGTGTCGGATGGCAGGTGGCCGTCCAGGCGCCCGACCGCGTCGAACGGGCCGTCCTCGGCGGTATCCCCGACGGTCGTCCGCTCGCGCGCATGCAGATCGAGCAGGCGCGCGCGTACGCCGAGGACCGGACGCCCGTCGACGATCCGGTCACGCGGAACTACGTCACCCTCGCCGAACGCGTGCCGGGCAACGACCTGCACGCGCTCGTCGCGCTCGCCGAGGGCATGCGCTTCGGCGACGCCGACCCCGATCCCGCGAACCCGCCGCGCCAGCCGATCCTCTTCGCGACGGGCAGCGACGACGCGATCCTCGCGCAGTCGCGGCAGTTGGCGGATGCCACGCCCGACGGCACCTTCGTCGAGCTGCCGGGCCGGCACCACTTCAACGCGCCGGGTTCGCGGGTGTTCCGGCAGGCGGCGGTGGACTTCTTCACGCAGGGCTCCTGATCACGCACCTGACCGCCGGCACCGCCTCGCGCAGAAGCGGACACCGGAAGTCAACACCCTTCCGCCGGCGTGCACCGCGTGGGCATGATCCCGGGACGGGACGCATCCGACGGGCCGGAGGTCGCGACGAGGGAGGGGCCATGCGGGAGATCACGACGCTGCGCGAGCTCGGCGAGGCCATCGCCGACGAGGAGCTGTACGTGCGCTACTCCGAGGGTCCGGACGACGACCGGTCCAGCGGCAGCCTCGACACCGAGAGCGGACTCGAACTGCCCGGACTGTCGGCCAACCCGCTGCGCCCGGAATCGTGGTGGACCCGGCCCGTCGAGGACTGGCTCGCGCGGCAGGTGTGCCAGTACGAGCACCTCCGGCGGAAGGAGCCCGCACGCTTCGCCTGGGTGCTCGCCGGACCCGTGGTCGGACGCGGGCCGGACTGCGAGCCGCTCATCCGCCCGTTCCGACCCGTCGCACGCCTGTCGGACGACCTGCTCGAGGAGGCGACGCAGCGATACCGGGAGCGGTTCGACGCCGGCCGCGGCCCCGGCGACGACGAATCGTAAGCGTGCACCCTTCATCGCCACCGAAGCCCGGGTGCAGCGCCTGTGAAACACCGGTATGCGCTTGCCGCCCCGCGGCGGCACTGCAACCGTGGGGCCGATGCGACAACACGAAGCACACGCCCGACCGTCAACCGACCCGGCCCTCGAGGTCGATGGCTGGATGCGCATCGAGCTGGATGACGAGCTCCTCGCGCACGTCGCCCTCGTCGTCTTCGCCAAGCTCCGCCGCAACGAGCCGATGCTCGTCTCCTGGACCGACCCCGCCGGCAGCCCCGCCCAGGCCTGGCTGCACCCGAACGCCACCATCGTCGCCCGGCACACGCCCGGCGCCGACACCTCGATCGACCGCCGCCGCGCCGAGCGCATGATGATCGCCGCGAACAGCAACCTCGGCCTGCGCCTGGCCGACGACCCGGCCCACCTCGTCGCGGCGCCCGACGCCGCGGAGTCGGTGCCCGCCTAGCGCGTCAGCCCTCCACCTGGAAGTACAGGTGGGTGTGCAGCCGGCAGCGCTCGTTGAACCGCGCGCCGCACGCCGGACACCCGGTCGCCTCGAGGTAGGCCGCGATCGTGAGCTCCGTGCCGCACTCACCGCACAGCACCGCCGCACGGTCGCGCTCGGCCACCGGCCACTGCTCGGCGGGGTGGTCGGCGGTCTCCTCGTGACACCGGTGGCACGGGTAGTACTCGCCGCAGCACGCGAAGCGGATCGCGATGATGTCGACCTCGGTGCGGTAGTGCACGCACCGGGTCGCCTCGTCCACGACCGGGCCGAGCACGCGCGGCCGATCCCCGGCGGTCACGGTCGGGCGGGCGGGGCGTTCGGTCACCGGTCCATGATCGCAGGCCGAACGGGCAGCCCTCCCAGCGGCTTCGCAGAGGATCCGCAGCCCCGGGGTCGCGTCGGCGCCTACGGTCGATCACATGGACGGACGCGCGCACGCACGGGGCTCGAACGCCCGCCCCGCGCCCGTCCGGCGCCCCGGTGCGGAGCCGCCCGCCTGGACGCGCGCGCTCGCCGAGGGCGACGACGCCGGCTGGTTCGGACCGGGCAGTGCGGTGTGGGCGGTGCACGGCGCGCTGCCGACGCTCGTCGCCGGCATCCGTGCGCTGCTGCTGCAGACCCTGCACCCGGGCGCCATGGCCGGCGTGCACGATCACTCGCGATACCGCGACGACCCGCTCGGCCGCCTCGACGGCACCATCCGCTGGGTCGCGACGACCACGTTCGGCGACCGCCGGGCCGCCGCGGCCGCCTGCACGTTCGTGACGCGCCTGCACGACCGAGTCACCGGCACCTACGTCGACGCGCGCGGCGTCGACCGTCCGTACGCCGCGAACGACGTGGAACTGCTGCGCTGGGTGCACGACGCGTTCACCGAGGCGTTCATCGGGGCGCACGAGATCTGGGGCGGGCCGATCCCGGGCGGCGCGGACGCCTACGTGCGCGAATGGGCGCAGGCGGGTCGACTCATGGGCCTGCCCGAGCCGCCGACCTCGAGGGGGCAGCTGCGGCAGGAGCTCGACGCGTTCCTCGCCGACGCGAAGCCGGACGACCGGGTCGCCGAGGCGGTGCGGTTCATCCGTCGACCGGGCCTGCCGGGCCTCACGGGGCGCCTGTACCCGATCCTCTTCGGTGGCGCGGTCGCCTCGCTCGAGCCGCGCCATCGCGAGCTGCTCGGGCTGCGCCGCCCGCGCTGGCCCGCGATCACGATGACGCGCGTCCTGCTGTGGTCGGCGACGCGCGTGCTGGGGCGGATGTCGCCGAGCGAACGGAACGCGCGAGCGCGCATCGCCCGCCTCGACGCGGCAGGCCGTCAGCCGGGGGAGGGGTCGCGCAACCCCTCGCCAGGGAGGTCCGCGGCCGCGTAGCGTGGCTCCCCGACCGAGAGGAGCATCATGCGAACGTACCGGGTCGGAACCTTCATCGGCAGCCTGTCCTCCACGTCCATCAATCGCACGCTCGCGAAGGCGCTGATGCGCGTCGCACCCGACGACCTGGAGTTCACGGAGATCCCGATCGGGAACCTTCCGCTCTACAGTCCCGACTACGACGACGCCTACCCGCCCGAGGCGACCGCGCTGAAGGAGGCGATCGCGGCATCCGACGCGGTGCTCTTCGTCACGCCGGAGTACAACCGGTCGATCCCCGGGGCCCTGAAGAACGCGATCGACTGGGCGTCACGGCCGTGGGGGCAGAACTCCTTCGACCACATCCCCGCCGCCGTCATCGGCGCGTCGCCCGGGCAGATCGGCACCGCGGTCGCCCAGCAGAGCCTCCGCGCCGTCCTCAGCTTCTGCAACGCGCGACAGATGACGGCCCCGGAGGGGTACATCACGTTCAAGCCCGAGGTGTACGGCGACGACGGCTCGATCGCCGACGAGGGCACCGAGCAGTTCCTCACCGAGTTCATGGCGGAGTTCCGCGACTACATGGAGCGGGTGCTCACCGTGCTGCCGCGCTGAGCGCCGGCGCCCTGATCAGCGTGCCCGCTCGGGACCGTTGGTGCCGTCGATCCCCGTGACCGCGGTGAGCAGGAACACCGAGTCCTCGAGCGCCAGCACCGAGTGACGGTCGTGGCTCAGCACGTCGAGGCGGCCGGCCGGGATCTCGTCGACCTCTTGGCCGGTGACCCGGATCCGGCCGGAGAGCACCTGCACGCTCGCCGCGGCGGGCGAGTTGTGCTCGGCCAGTTCCGCTCCGGATCGCAGCGCGATGATGGTCTGCCGCATGGGTCCGTCGCGGAGGATCAGCTCGGCGCTCCGGCCGTGCTCGTCCTCGAGCGCGGCGGCGAGATGGACGCGGGCGCGATCAATGAGGTCGGCCATGGGGATCCTCCGTCCGACGGGATGTCGTCCAGTATGCCAAGCGGCGCCCTCGCCCACTGCCCCCGCCGCGGCATCCGCCCCTAGCATGGGCGCATGAGCGCCCCCGCCCCCGCTCCGGCCGCCACGACCGAGGGCGGTCGGCGGCGCCCCCGGCTGCACCTCGGCACCGGCGACCGCGCCGCTGCCGCACTGCTGCTGCTGGCCACCGTGCTCGCGATCGCGTGGGCCAACTCGCCATGGGGCGAGACGTACGAGGCGTTCTGGGGCCTGCCGATCGAGCTCGGCATCGGCGACGTGGTCCTGCGCACCGACCTGCACCACTTCGTGAACGACGCGCTGATGACGCTGTTCTTCTTCGTCGTCGGCCTCGAGGTCAAGCGCGAGTTCACCCTCGGCGAGCTCACCGACCGGTCGCGCGCGATCGTCCCCGTGGTGGGCGCGATCGCGGGACTCATCGTCCCCGCGCTGATCTTCCTCGCGATCGCCTGGCCGACCGGGCAGGCGCACGCGTGGGGCATCGTGATCTCGATGGACACCGCGTTCCTGCTCGGGGCGCTCGCGATCATCGGCCCGAAGTTCCCGGCGCGGCTGCGGGCGTTCCTGCTCACCCTCGCGGTCGTCGACGACATCGGCGCGCTGCTGGTCATCGCCGTGTTCTACAACACCGGGTTCGATCCCGCGCCGCTCGCCATCGCGGTGGTGCTCATGGTCGCGATCGCGCTCGTCCGGTTCCTCCGCGCGGGCCGCGGCATCGCCTACGCGGTCCTCGGCATCGCGCTCTGGTTCGCGGTGCTCGCCGCCGGCATCCACCCCACCCTCGCCGGGGTCGCCGTCGCCCTGCTCATCCCCGTGTTCCCGCCGGCGCGGTCCGACGTGGAGCGCACCGCCGAGCTCACTCAGGCGTTCCGCGAGTCGCCGAACGCCGCCTACGCCGCCGCGGTCAACCGGAGCCTGCGCGAGTCGATCTCGATCAACGACCGGCTGCAGGGGGCGTGGGGGCCGTACATCTCGTTCCTCGTGCTGCCGATCTTCGCGCTCGCGAACGCGGGCGTGCACCTGAATGCCGAGACCATCGGCGCCGCCGTCGTGTCGCCGCTCGTCTGGGGCATCGTCGCCGGGCTCGTCGTCGGCAAGTTCGTCGGCATCACCGGCGCGGTCGCCGTCGTCACCGCCACGGGACTCGGCCGGCTGGCGCCCGGTCTGCGGATGCCGCGCATCGCCGGCGGGGCCGCGCTGTCGGGCATCGGGTTCACGATCTCGCTGTTCATCGTGTCGCTCGCCTTCACCGACCCCGAACTCCGCGACCTCGGACGCGTCGGCGTGCTCGCGGCATCCGTCATCGCCTTCCTCCTCGGATGGGCCGTGTTCACCGTCGGCGACCGGCTCTGGCCGCCGCAGCCGGTGGGCAAGGTCCTCGTGCGCCCCTTCGACCCGACCCGCGACCACTACCGCGGGCGACCCGACGCGCCATACCAGATCGTCGAGTACGGCGACTTCGAGTGCCCGTTCTGCAGCCGTGCGACGGGGTCGATCGACGCGGTCCTCGAGCACTTCGGCGACGACGTCTGCTGGGTGTGGCGCCACCTGCCGCTCGAGGGCGTGCACGCGCACGCCAAGGATGCGGCCCAGGCGTACGAGGCCGCGGCGCTGCAGGGGCGCCACCTCGAGCTGGCCCGCCTGATGTTCGCGAACCAGGACGCGCTCGAGACCGACGACCTGTGCCGGTACGCCGCCGAGATCGGCCTCGACGTCGAGCGCTTCCTCGACGACCTGCACTCGCCGAAGGTGGTGCGCCGGGTGGAGGACGACCAGCTCGACGCCGAGGTGATGGACCTGCACTCCACGCCGACGTTCTTCGTCGGCGGCGTCCGCCATATCGGTCCGTGGGACTCGCGCTCGCTGATCCGCGCCCTCGAGCGGTCGGTCGAGACACCGCGGTCGATCGGATGACGGTCCGCCTCCGTCCGTACGGGCCCGCCGATGCGGCGCCGACGCTCGAGGTGTTCCGGCGCGCCGTTCGCCTGACCGCGGCGGCCGACTACGGCCCGGAGCAGGTCGCGGCGTGGGCGCCGGAGGACCTCGACCCCGCAGCATGGGCCGTGCGGCGTGCGGAACGCAACACGGTGGTCGCCGAGGTGGACGGTCGGGTCGTCGGGTTCACCGATGTCGACGCCACCGGCTACCTCGACATGATGTACGTCGATCCGGCCGTAGGCGGCCGGGGCGTGGGTCGCGCCCTGCTCGCCTGGGCGCTCGAGGAGGCGAGCCGCGCGGGCGCAGAGGTGGTGCGGACGCACGCCAGCATCACCGCGAGGCCCTTCTTCGAGGCCCACGGATTCCGTGTCGACGCGGTGCGCCACCCCGTGCGCAACGGCGTCGTCTTCGAGAACTTCGCCATGAGCCGCGTGGTCCGGGGATCGGGCTGACGGCACAGGGAACGGGGCGGATGTCCTGCGACATCCGCCCCTTCGCGCGGACCCCACCGCGCGCTGC
The DNA here is from genome assembly GCF_023217995.1 of Agromyces sp. C10. NCBI lineage: Bacteria > Bacillati > Actinomycetota > Actinomycetes > Micrococcales > Microbacteriaceae > Agromyces > Agromyces sp. C10. Next base: position 26,749 of record NZ_JALPSX010000001.1, read on the forward strand.
ACGCGCCCCCTACACGTGCAGGTCGGTGCCCTTCGTCTCCTTGATGAGCGAGACGGCGACCAGCGAGATGACCGAGGCGATGGCGATGTAGACGCCGATCGTCCAGGAGTTGCCGGTCGCGGTGAGCAGCGCCTCGGCGATCATCGGGGCGAACGCGCCACCGAGGATCGCGCCGAGCGCGTAGCCGATCGAGACGCCGGAGTAGCGCACGTTCGCCGGGAACAGCTCGGCGTAGAGCGCCGCCTGCGGGCCGTACGAGAGGCCGAGGCCGAACGTCATCACGAACAGGGCCACGAAGTACCAGACGATGTTGCCGGTGTCGATGAGGAACCACATCGGCACCGCCCACAGGGCGAGGAACGTGTAGCCGATCTGGAACGTGCGGATCCGGCCGAGGCGATCGGAGAGGCGGCCGCCGAACATCGTGAAGCCGAGCCAGCCGAACGAGGCGAGGACCGTCGCGAGGAGGACCGTCGGGCGGTCCATGCCGAGCGCCGTCACGGCGTAGGTGGCGAAGAACGCGATGAGCAGGTACCCGGCCGCGTTGTTGGCGATGAAGACGAGCGCGGTGAGGACGACGTTCTTCGTGTTGTGGCGGAAGAGCTGGCCGAGCGGCGCCGACGACTCCTGCTTGCGGCGCTGCAGGTCCTGGAAGACCGGGCTCTCCTCGACGGCACGGCGGATGACGTAGCCGACGACGATCAGGACGATCGACAGCAGGAACGGGATGCGCCAGCCCCACTCGAGGAACGCCTCCTGGGACATGGTGGAGGTGATCACCCAGAGCGTGAACGTGGCGAGGATCATGCCGACCGGGACGCCGATCTGCGGGAACGCCCCGAAGAAGCCGCGCTTCTGGTTGGGTGCGTGCTCGACGGCCATGAGGGCCGCGCCGCCCCACTCGCCACCCGCCGAGAAGCCCTGCAGGATGCGCAGGGTGATCAGCAGGATGGGCGCGGCGATGCCGATGGCGGCGTAGGTCGGCAGGAAGCCGATGAGCGAGGTCGAGACGCCCATCATGATGAGCGTGAAGACCAGCATCTTCTTGCGGCCGAGCTTGTCGCCGAGGTAACCGGCGACGACCGCGCCGAGCGGGCGGAAGAGGAACGAGATGCCGATGGTCGCGAAGGCGAGGATCTGCGCGAGCGCCGGGTTCGACTCGGCGACGGGCGCGAGGAAGAGCGGGGCGAGCACGAGGCCGGCGGCCTGGGCGTAGATGAAGAAGTCGTACCACTCGATGGAGGTGCCGACCAGGGTTCCGGCGAGGACCTTGCGCTCCTCCTTCGGCATGCGCCCGGTGCGCTCGGCTTCCTCGTGGATCTGTGACGTCGTCGTCATGCGAACTCCGTTGTTCTGTGCAGGTTCGGGTGGGTCGGGTTGTCCGCGGCGCGGGGGGTGGGTGCGCCGTTGCGGATGCAGGCCGGACGCCGGTCGTTTTGCTGACCGATCGTTCGGTATGTAAAGCAGACCATAGCGCACGCAGGTCGTTCACCGAAACCCCCTGCGATGAACGGTCGCCCTGACGCGACGAACGGCGGCTATCGCAGGTCGAGCCGCATCAGCACGCGCGGGAACCCGTTGATCACCGACTCCGTGTCGGACGCCTTCGTGAAGCCCGCGGCCTCGTACAGCGCGCGCGTGCCCACGTACGCCATGGTCAGGTCGACCTTCGCCCCGCCGTTGTCGACCGGGTACCCCTCGACGGCCGCCGCACCGTGCGCGCGCGCGAACGCGACGGCGCCGGCGAGCAGCCGGTGGGAGAGCCCCCGACCGCGGTGGCCCGGCCGCACCCGGATGCACCACACGGACCACACGTCGAGGTCGTCGACGTGCGGGATCTTCCGGTTCGTGGCGAAGCTCGTGTCGGCCCGCGGGTGCACGGCCGCCCAGCCGACCGGCTCGTCGCCGTCGTACGCGATCACGCCGGGCGGCGGGTCCTGGGCGACGAGCTCTCGCACGCGCTCGCCGCGCGCCGGGCCGCGAAGCGCCAGGTTCTCCTTCGAGGAGGTGAGCCGATAGCTCAGGCACCAGCACACGTTCGCATCGGGCCGCTTCGGCCCGAGCACCGCTGCGACGTCGTCGAAGACGGATGCCGCGCGCACCTCGATCGCCATGGGCCGATCATGCCAGCGGCATCCGACATCGCGGGCGGGCGGCGGACGGCCGGTTCAGAGCGCGGAGAAGACCAGCGGCAGCGCGAGGAAGGCCAGGATGAAGGCCCCGGCCACGACCGCCGTGGTGAAGCCCATCAGCGCGACCGGCACAGCCGAGCGCAGGCGGACCGCCATGGCGACCACGAGCGCGGCGCCCAGGACGATCACCGCCCACCAGTACACGGGGCTCGTGGTCTCGGCGACGACGGCGAGACCGTAGGCGCCCTCGCCGATCAGGATCCCGGCGAGCACCCCCGCGCCCACGGCGGCCTCCATCGGGCGCCGGCGCAGGGCGTGCGCGGCGACGCCGACGACCGGTCCCGTCACGATGCCGATGACCCCCCAGACCACGGGATCGAACGGGAAGCCGCGCCATCCGGAGACGACGGCGTAGCCCACCGTCAACGCGACGAAAGCGAGCGCACCCGCGATGGCGGCCTCGGGCCGGCGGCGGGCGCTGAGGAACACCAGGACCGCGGTCGGCATCATCCAGCCCGACGCCGAATTGGCGAGCGACGCGAACTCCGCGGGCAGGAACGCCTGCCCGAACGACGTCGCCCCGCCGAGCACGAACGCGACGGCCGTGACCGCCGCGACCCGCAGCGCGGCCGGACGGATGGGCACGAGGAACCGGTCGTCGGGGAGTCGCGAGGTCGGAGGGGCGGTGCTGGTCGAGGTCACCCGACGATTCTCGCCGCCTGCAGCCCGCCCCGGGCCGTTCGGCGGACGATCTCATCCTCACGGGGGAGGCCGTGGAACGGCGACGAACGCCCGACGCAAGGCCCTCGTGCCATCCGCTCGCCGCCCCTATCGTGGCGCGTGAGGCCGACGGAACCGACCCGACGAGGTGAGGACCATGACCGACGTGCTGATCTTCGCTCCCGCGCCGCTGCTGACCGTGACGCTCGAGGGCGACCATCCCGGCGGCGACCTGCACGTGCACTCGGGCGGGCAGGGCGTCTGGCAGGCGCGGATGCTGCGCACCCTCGGCCGCACCGTGGCCATCGTGGGATCGTTCACCGGCGAGTCCGGTCGCGTCGTGCAGCACCTGCTCGGCGACGAGGGCATCGAGGTGCACCCCGTCGTGCGCACCGGCCGCGGACCGGCGTACGTGCACGACCGGCGCACCGGCCAGCGGACCGTCGTCGCCGAACTCGCCGGCGACCCGCTCTCGCGGCACGACCTCGACGAGCTGTACGCTGCGGTGCTCCGCGAGGCCATGGCCGCCCGCATCGTGATCCTCAGCGGGCCGGCCGACGAGGGCATCCTGCCCGACGACGTGTACCGGAGGCTCGCCGCCGACCTCCGGGCCGAGGGCGTGCCGGTCGTCGTCGACCTCGCCGGAGCCCGCCTCGAGGCCGCGCTCGCCGGCGGGGTGACGCTCGCCAAGGTGAGCGACGCCGAACTGCGCGAGGCCCGGGAGATCCGCGGCGACTCGGTCGACGAGGTCGTCGCCGCGGGCCGACGCCTGCGCGATGCCGGAGCCCGCAGCGTCGTCATCACGCGCGCCGGCGAACCGCTCGTGCTCATCGACGGCGAGCACGCCCGCCTGGTGCACGTGCCGCGCATGCAGGAGGTCGACCCGAACGGCGCCGGCGACTCGCTCCTCGCCGCGGTCGTGAGCGCGCTCGCCGAGGACCAGCCGCTGCTCGAGGCGATCGCCTTGGGCGCGGCGGCCGGGGCGCTCAACGTCACGAGGCACGGCCTCGGCACGGGCGACCCCGAGGCCATCCACCGCCTGCGGGCACGCGTCACGATCGAGGAGGTCGGCGACGACGACGTGCAGGTGGTCACACCCCGACCAGCTCGCGGCGCGCGCGGAGGTGGACGACCGATGAGCACCGTGCTGATCACCAACGACGACGGCATCGACTCGGCCGGGCTGCACGCGCTCGCGGCGGTCGCGATCGACGAGGGGCTCGAGGTGGTCGTGGCGGCGCCCGCCTCCGAGGCGAGCGGGTCGAGCGCCTCGATCATCGGCGCCGACCACGACGGGCACGTGCACATGTCGCGCCGCGAGATCGCGGGGCTCGACGTGCCGTGCTACGCGGTTCGCGCGGCGCCCGCGCTGATCGCACTCATCGCCGCGCACGGCGCGTTCGGCGACGTCCCCGATGCGGTGCTCTCCGGCATCAACCGCGGCGCGAACATCGGACACGCGGTGCTGCACTCGGGCACCGTCGGCGCCGCGCTCACGGGCGGATCGAGCGGGGGTCGCGGTCTCGCGGTCTCGCTCGACGTGGGCATGCACCCGGTCGCGCACGAGTGGGCGGCCGCGGCCGCGCTCGCCCGCGGCATCCTGCGCCCGCTGCTCGCCGCGGCGCCCGGCACGGTACTGAACCTCAACGTGCCCAACCGAGCGGATGCCGCCGGCCTGCGCCCGGAACCGGCGACCCTCGCCCCGTTCGGCATCGTGCAGACCACCGCCGCCGAAGCCGGCGAGGGGGGCGTGCGCCTGACGGTGGCCGACCTCGAGGGCGAGCACGACGAGCGGAGCGACGCGTGGCTGCTCGCGACCGGCCGGGCGACGCTCACCGCGATCACCGCGGTGGGGGAGACGGCGCTGCCGGACGGGCTCAGCCGGTCGTGAGCTCCTGCTCGCGCGGCAGGATCAGCGAGAACGTGGTCGTGGGTGCGGAGTCGAGCAGCAGGTGCCCGCCGAGGGCCTCGGCCAGTTCGGCCGCGAGGGCGAGGCCGATGCCCTCGCCGCCGTTGGTGCTCCGCCCGGGCGTGCGCTGGAAGACGGTGTTGCCGATCGGTCGCTCGCCCTCGTCGGCGACGCGGACGGTGACGTAGGCGCTCGCGGTCGACGCGGACACGGTCACGTCGCCGCGTCCGTGCTGGAGCGCGTTGTGGATCAGCACGTCGAGGATCTGCCCCGCCGGTGCCGGAGCTGCGGCGTCGGCGAGCTCGCTCGTCGTCACGACCTCGATCGTGCGGTCGAGTTCGTCGGCGTGCGCGCTCCAGCGGTCCGCGGCGTCCTCCAGGAGTTCGTCGACGGGCAGCCAGTCGTCGGCGCCGGGCGTGCCGCCGCGGGCGAGGTCGAGGAGGTGCCCGATGGCGTCGGAGAGCCGGTCGATCTCCTGGATGGCGTGCTCGAGCTGGTCGCGCTGCTCGGGCGTGGTCTCCTTCCAGAGCGTCAGGTCCTCCAGTTCGAGGCGCAGCGCGGTGATGGGCGTGCGGAGCTGGTGCGAGGCGTTCGCGGCGAACTCGTGCTCGCGACGGATCCGGTCCTCCAGCGTCGCCGCGCTCGTGCGGAGGGCTTGGTCGATGGCACGCGCCTCGGGGATCCGGAGGTCGTCGCCGGGCGGGGAGAGGCGGCCGCGCCCGAGCTCGCGCGCCGTGCCGGCGAGGCGCACGAACGGGTCGGAGAGGCGGCCGGCGAGCAGCACGCCGACGATGGCCGAGGCGAGGAGCAGGCCGACGCCGATGACGACGACCGGCATGAGCGCCTCCTGTACACGCTCGCCGATGACCTCGCTCGAGCGGCTGAACTCGACCGTGCCCCCGTCGGCGAGTTCCGCCGTCGCGGTGATGTCGTCGGGTTCCGGGTCGACGCCGGCGGTCACGACCCGTCCGTCGGCGGCGGTGAACGTGACCCGCTCGCCCTCGACGAGGAGCGGCTCGAGGAACTCCTCGGTGACCTCGTTCCCGGCCTCGCGCTCGGTCATGAGCACGGCGAGGAAGTCGGCGAGGCGCACGACGCGGCGCTGCTCGCTCGACTGCACGAGGTCGGCGACCATGTAGGCGCGCGGGATGCCGTACAGCGCGATGATCCCGACCGCCAGCGCGACGAACGCGATGACGAGCCGTTCACGCATCCGCGCGTCCCTCGTCGAGGCGGAACCCGACGCCTCGGATGGTCGTGATGCGCACGTCGGCGCCGGCGTCGTCGAGCTTCTGCCGCAGTCGCGCCATGGTCACGTCGAGCGTCTTGGTCGAGCCGAACCAGTTCTCGTCCCACACCTCGTCCATGAGCTGCTCGCGCGTGACGACCGCGCCGCGGTAGCGGTCGAGCTGGGCGAGCAGGTCGAACTCCTTGGTGCTGAGCTGCACCTCCCGGTCGCCGGCGTGGGCGCGACGCGAGGCGGGGTCGACGGTCAGGGGCGTGGCGGATGCCGCGGGCGGGGCGGTCGTGCCGGGCTCGGCGGCGATCGGCCGGGAGCTGCTGCGGCGGAGCAGCGCCCGAAGGCGGGCGAGCAGCTCCGCGAGCGCGAACGGCTTGGCGATGTAGTCGTCGGCGCCGACGTCGAGCCCGACGACCCGGTCGAGTTCGCCGTCGCGGGCGGTGAGGATCACGATGCCGCCGTCGTAGCCCAGGTCGCGGAGGCGGCGGCACACGTCGAGGCCGTCCATGTCGGGAAGCCCCAGGTCGAGCACCACGAGTTCGACCTCGCCCGCGGTCGCCTGCTCGATCGCGGCGCGCCCCTCGGCGACGCGCAGCACCTCGTAGCCCTCCCGCGAGAGGGTTCGAACCAACGGCAGCGCGATGCCGTCATCGTCTTCCACAACAAGGATCTGCCGCCCCACGACGTCGATGCTATCGACGTCGCCCTCGTCTTCCCGGGGCGCGCGACCCCGAGTGTCGGCATCTCGTCGCCCCGGGTCGCCCATGCTCAGAACTCCCGGTCCAGCGCGCCGGACTCCGTCACCGGAGCGGTCGAGCAGGGGTTGCCGGCCATGTCCGTGGCCGCGGCCGAGGGGCTCCACACCATCGCGGACGCGGTGTTCACGGTGCGCAGCGCGCCGCCGTTCAGCAGCGACCCGACGGTGACCTGGATGACGGTGACGGGCACGCCGTTCACCGTGGCGGTGGTCGCGGTGAGCGTCGCGTTGAAGTTCGACGTCTTGTTCGTCTTGATGAAGTCCTGCTTGAGGTTCACCGATCCGAGGTTCACGGCCGCGCCCGAGCGGAGGATGTCGACGGTGTCGCCGGCGTTGCCGAGTCCGAGCAGGTTGCCGTCGCGCAGGCGGAGGGTGACCGGCAGCGCCGACCCGTTCCATCCGGCCACGATGCTCGCCGGGTTCATCTGCTCGCTGTACGTGAACGTCATGGTGTCGCCGGTGTCGACCTTGCCGGGGGCGGCGCCGCCGTTGGCGGTCTGCACGTCGAACCCGCGCACGGGAGTGTTGTCGATTCGGCGACCGCTCACCGTGTTGGAGGTGGCCTGCTTGTTGGCGTTGTCGGTGAGGACGGCGCGGAAGTCGACGAGGCCGTCGGCGATGGTGCGGGTGTCCCACGCGCAGCCGTACGGCGCGGTGGTGATGGTGCACACGGTCGTCCACGTGCCGGTGCCGCTCGGGGCGCGCTGGATGACGATCGACTTGACGCCGGCGCTGGAGTTGGCTGCGGTCGTCAGCGTGACGGTGCCGCTGAGGAAGGCGCCCGGGTCCTCCATCGAGATGGAGATGACGCTGTTGTCGACCGTGCGGTTCGACACCGTGGTCGACGTCGCCGAGTTGCCGGCGTCATCCGTCGCCACCGCGCGGAAGGCGTACACGCCGTCGGCGACCGTTGTGGTGTCGAATCGGCACGAGTACGGCGGCGCGGTGACGGTGCAGGCGTCCTTCCAGGCGGTCGTGCCGGTGGGCGCGTACTGGATCACGACCCGGTTCACGCCCGAATGGGCGTCCGAGGCGGATGCCGCGAGCGTGACCGTGCCGCTGAGCGGCGTGCCCGGATCGGTGATCGCCACGGTCGGCGCCAGGTTGTCGACGAGCACGTCGGCGACGACGGCCGACGTCGTGGTGATGCCGTTGAGTGTCGCCACCGACCGGAGGTCGAAGTAGTCGTTGGCGAACGACGCGGTGTTCCAGTTGCAGGTGTACGGCGCCGCGAGGTTGCTGCACAGCGTCCGCCAGGTACCGGAGCCGGCGGCGGCGTACTCGACGCGGACCGAGTAGGTGCCGGTCCCGGCGTTCTGCAGGGTCGTCGCGAGCGGCACCGTGCCGCGCACCACGTCGCCCGGGTCGGCGAGCAGCACGGCGAACGCGTTGGCGACGGTGGTGCGGACGAGGGCGGAGGTGGTGGTGTATCCGGCGTTGTCGGTGGCGATCGCGCGAAGGTCGTAGCTGCCGTCCGGCACGGTCCGCGTGTCCCAGCTGCAGCGGTACGGCGACGCGGTCGCGGTGCACAGCGTGGTCCAGGTGGTCGCGCCCGCGGCCTGCATCTGGACGACGACGTCGCGGATGCCGGTCTCGGCATCGGACGCGGCGGCCGTGATGGAGACGGTGTCCTTCAGGCCGGTGCCCGGGTTCTGGACCGAGACGGTGGGCGGCGTCCAGTCGACGGCGGCGCCGACGGCGCTCGATCCGTTCGAGGTCTGGGAGGTGAACGCCGCCGAGGAGAACCCCGGGCCGTTCGCGCCGACGCCCGCGACGAGCAGCACCGCGAGTGCGGCGCCGATCGCGATGCGGACGGCAGCGTGGATCATGGGGTGGTCCCTTCAGGGGGCGGGGGTCGGTTCCGACGCTACGCGGCGGTGGGTTACAGCCACCCCACGGGAGCACCTCACCGGCGCAACAAACGCTCGCGCTCGCCCGCGCCGGCGCGGGCGGGCGCCGGCTCGCATCCGCTGCTGAGCCCGATGCGGAGGGCGACGAGGAGGCCCGCGGCGAGGACGGTGATCGCGATGTCGCGGGCGGTCCAGGCCTGGGCCGCGGCGCCGGGGAGGCCGACGACATGGGCGAGGAGCGCACCGACGAGCGATGCGCCCGCGACGATCGCCATGCCCAGGCGGGACTCGATGCATCCCGCGGCGGCGAAGCGCGCGGCCGCGCCGAGGCCGATCACGCCGACCAGGACCGACAACATCAGGTACGGGTCGGTCATGATGTCGCCGAAGGGGGCGGCGTAGAGGTGCAGGAGCGACAGGGCGGTGAGCGCGGCGACCGCCGCCCACCGGAGTGGGCGGCGTCGCCGGGGGGAGGTGGGCGCGGTCGTCACGTGACGACCTGCCCGGTGGGGATGGGGGCGGGAGTGAGAACCGGGACGCCCGCGTTCGGGTCGGGGGGAACAGGCGTCCCGGTGGCCTTGGAGCCGCGGAGCGCGCTGATCACGTCGCGGAGGCAGAGGAGGGCGACGATGCCGGCGGGGATGCCGATCACGAGGACCCTGGTGAGCGGTTCGGCGAGGCCGATGAAGATCCAACCGACCTCGGGCAGCCAGCCCTCGACCCGGGGCTGCACCGCATCCTCGAGGGCGAAGGTCCACGGGTCGGCGCTCTCGTTGGCGTCGCCCTGGGTCTGGAAGATCGGGGAGTCGGTGCCGGCGGGAGCGGGCTCGATGGAGATGATCCGGTGGGTGACGAGTTCGGTGATGCCGGACTCGGCCGGGGGAAGGTAGGTGATGACGTCCCCGACGCGGAGGTCGGCGACCGGGACCTGCCGCTCGAACACGAGGGCGCCGCGTTCGAAGGTGCCCGACATGGAGCCGCCCGTGATCACGTAGCGGTCCAGCCCGAGCAGGCCGGGCAGCAGCATGAGCGCTGCGATGGCGGTGGCGATGAGGGCGACCGCCGTGATCATCGCGTTGCCGATGGTCTTCGCCGTGCGCGTGGCGCTCATGCTGCTGCTCCCGTCCTGGTCTCGTGGTCGTCAGGTCGTCACTGGTTGTAGGTGGTGGCGGCGGTCTGCGTGCCGTTCCAGGTGTACGTGGCCGACGCGGTCTTGCCCTGCTCGGCGTTGGTCGCGGCCTGGGCGAGCGTGACGCTGAAGGTGTACTCGCGCGCCTCGCCGGCGGCGAAGGTGCCGAGGTCGATCGGGCCCGAGGTGGTGAGCGCGCCGAAGGTGCCGGACCACACGGGGGTCTGCGAGCCGGTCTGCGTGATGACGAGCGTGAGGTTCGCCTTCGTGGCGAAGTTGTTGACCGCGTCCTCGGTGAGCTTCATGTTCGAGGCGAGGGAGCCGGTGTTGGTGATCGTGACCTTGCCGTTGACGACGTCGCCCGGCTTGAGGTTGCTCACGTTGAAGATCGCGTTGCCGGCCTTCGAGTTCGACTGCGTCAGCGTGCCGGCGTTGAACGCGTTGGCGGAGTTGACCGAGTTGGAGATGAAGTCCGCACCCGATCCAGCGGTGACCGCGGCGGCGACCAGGAGGCCGGCGAGCGGGACGAGGATGCGCTTGCGCGAGCGGGGCTTCTCGGTGGCCTGGGGGGCCTCGGGGGTGATGGCGTCCATGGGGTGGGGTTCCTGTTCTGTTCGTGTGAACGTCGTGATGGCAACGCTATGGAGGCGTCGGCAACAGGAACCCCACGGCAGATCCACCGTCCGGACAGGCTTGGGTCACAGCTGGGGATCAATGCAACGGTATGGAAACCCGGGGTCGCGTCATCCGTTCGGGTTCGTCGCCGCGCCGTCGAGCCACAGCGTGTCGGCGGGGTCGCTGTGGGCGCCGCCGCTGTCGACGTGCTTGGCGCTGATCTGCGGTCCCTTCGTGATGACGTGCACGAGCGCCATGGCGTGGCCGCGGCCGAGGCCGTGGTCCTCGGCGAGCCAGGCGACGATCGGCGTCGCCTTGGTGCCGGGGCCGAAGCCCCGTTCGGTCGCGAGCTCGATGAACTGCCGCGGGGTGAGGCCGGTCTTGGCCTCGATGTTGTCGAGATAAGCCTGGAAGGACATGCGCTGCTCCTCAGCGGTCGGCGGGCCCGTCGGCCCAGATCTGGATGATGGTGTCGGACGCGTGGATGCACAGCATCCGCAGTGGGCCGTCGCCGGTGTTGGTGAAGCGGTACCACACGCCGGCTGGCACCGTGGCGGTGTCTCCGCAGGTGGCAACCAGCTCGGCGTCGCCGACGATGATGCGGGCGGTGCCCTCGAGCACGACCCACGTCTCCGGGTAGGGATGCCAGTGCAGGCCTGGTCCCTGGCCGGGGTCGTTGTCGACGAAGAAGTACGAGACGCCCGCGCCGTACTCGCGTCCGACGAAGCGCCGCGTGCGCCCGGTGCCGATGTGCAGCGTCTCGGCGGGCACGAGCACCGGAACCGTCGCCGCGGTTCCGGACGGGCTGAGGGTGATCTCTGCATCGGTCATGGGGCAAGCGTCGCGCCGTGGCATCCGTCGCCGTTAGTGTTTCGACGTGGAGCGAAACTTCGCGGAGTTCCGGCTCGCCCCCGGTGACATCTCCGCGATCCGGTTCGGCGTCTCGCCGGGGCACGAGCTGTGCCACGCGGTCCGCGTGCTGCAGCGTCCGGACGAGCACCCGTTGCAGTGGGGCTGGCTCCGAAGCGTGCGCGCGAACGTGCCGCGCGACGCGTTCGAGCTGTTCGCCGTGCTCATCGGCGAGCGCGGCTACTTCCCCGACTTCCTCACGACCACGCCCACGTGGGACCTCGAGCCGGCCGATGAGGCGGCGCGACTCGGCGAGGCGCCGCTCGGCCCCATGGCCGTCGACCTCCGCAAGGTCGTGGTCCGCTCCGCAGGCCACCGCCGCGATGCGGTCGAGCGCATGCTGGCCGATCTGCCGCTGGCGCGGCGCCTCATCGCCGACGCGTGGCTGGAGCTGTGGGCGGCCCTGCTCGCGCCCGTGTGGACGGAGCTCGAGCGCATCCTTCGGGCCGACATCGCGGTGCGCGCCCGCCGCGTGGCGACCGACGGGCTCGGCGGCATGGTCGGCGGGCTGCACCGCGCGATCGAATGGCACGACGACGCCGTCCGGGTCGAGCTGCGCCTCCACTCCGAGGTGCTCGACTGCCGGGGCTCCGGCATCGTCCTCGTGCCGTCGGTGCTCGGCGGAACCGGATGCTCCGTGCTCACCGAGCCGCCGGCCCAGCCCACCGTCTTCTACCCGGCGCAGGGCGTGACCGAGCGATGGGCGACGGATGCCGCGGCGCTCGCCGATGCACTCGGCGCGCTGCTCGGCCCCGCCCGAGCCGGCATCCTGCTCACCTCGCACGCGCCGCGCACGACCTCGCAGGTCGCCGCGGACGCGTCACTCGCCCTGTCGACCGCGTCGCACCACCTGACGGTGCTGCGCGAGGCCGGCCTCATCGTGAGCCGCCGCGAGGGTGCGCGGATGCTGCACCTCCGGGCGCCGCTCGGCGAGGCGCTCGTCGGGTCGGCGCGCGTTCCCTGATCGCGACCTGGATGCGGGGCTAGCCGAGCACGAGCTCGTCGAGACGGGCGAGCAGGTCGGCCGGATCGTCGAACACCTCGCGCGCCCCCGCCTCGCGCAGTTCCGCGGCCGAGGTGCCGCCCGATCGCACGCCGTAGGCGATGACCCCGGCGCGTTCGGCGGCGATCATGTCCCACGTCGAGTCGCCGACGAAGGCGGCGTCGGCGGCCTCCGTTTCCGCGCGCTCGAGCGCGACGGCCAGGATGACGGGGTCCGGCTTGGCGCGGTCGACGTCGTCGGCCGAGGTCGTGGCGTGCACGGCGTCGCCGGCGTCGAGCGCACGCAGCAGCAGTTCGAGTTCCTCGTCGGGGGCGGAGGTGGCCAGCACGGCGCGCGTGCCGCGGTCGGCGACCGCCCGGAGCAGGTCCGTGGCGCCGTCGAAGGCCCGCAGCCGCGGGGCGAGCTCGCGGTAGAAGAGGGAGTGCCCCTGCTTGGCCTCCGCCGTCCATGCCTCGTCGCGTTCGCCCGCGAGTTCCGTCACGAGCCTGGAGGCGTCCTGTCCGATGGCCCGGTGGATCCGCCAGGCGTCGGCGTGGACGCCCTGCAGGGCGAACGCGCGCTGCCATGCGTCCACGTGCAGGAAGTTGGAGTCGAGGAGCGTTCCGTCGATGTCGAACAGGATGGTGCTCGGTCGGGCCGTGGGCGTCATGCGTCCCGTTCTACGCCTCATTCCGGCCGGTTGCCCGAGACCGCGCCGATGGTGAACGACGTGGTGACGCCCTCGTACATGACGTGGGCGACGAGTCCGTCGACCGCGTGCCGCAGCGTGTGGCAGTGGTCGCTCCAGATGCCCGGGTTGTCGGCGACGAATGCCACGTCGTACGCCTCGCCGGGGTGCACGTCGAGCGAGTCGACGACCCACGGGCTCCCGGATGCCGCGATCCCGTCCCGCGAGAGGACCACGACGTGGTGCCCGTGGAGGTGCATCGGGTGCACGTCGCCGGAGTCGTTGCGGACGTGCATGACGACCACGTCCCCCTCGCGCACGTGGAACATCGGCATGTCGGGGAACATGCGCCCGTTGATGGTCCAGAAGTTGCCGGGCCGGCCGTCGATGATGCCGAAGCGGCGGGCGATGACGTAGTCGAACTCGCGGTCGGGGTCGGCGGTGCCGAACTCGAGCGGCTCGGGGCTGCCGTAGGCGAGCAGGTCGAGGGTCCGCGACGGCTGCGCGGAGGGCGGGGGCACGGATGCCGCCGGGCCGCCGACGATCACGCTGCGGCCGCCGGTATGCAGGCGCACGGCGGAGCCGTCGTCGGGTGCCCGCACCGCGACATCCGCTCGACCGCCGGCGGGGATGAGCACGCGCTCGCCGTCGACGGGAGTCGGCTCGTGCACGTCGTGCCCGTCGGTCGCGACGACCCGGAACGGCGCCGCCGACCACACGGCGGCGGTGCCCTGGTCGGTGTTGATCACGCGCACGCGCACCGTCGTACCGGGTTCGACGTCGACGCGGGCATCCTCGGCGCGGCCGTTCACCGTGTGCCGCCCGCCGTACACGTGCAGCAGCGCGGTGGTCTCGGCGTCGGTCGCGACCTCCGGGGGGTCGGCGGGTTCGATCACGATGGCACCGAGCAGCCCGCGCTCGACCTGCACGTGCGACACCTGATGGGAGTGGTACCAGTACGTCCCGGCATCCGTCGCCTCGAAGCGGTACACGTGGCGCCCTCCCACGGGTACGGCGTCCTGCGTGATGCCCGCGACGCCGTCGGCCGCGTTCGGCACGTCGATGCCGTGCCAGTGCAGCGTCGCGCCGTCGACCACCGACTCGTTCACGAACGTCACCTCGACGAGGTCGCCCTGCCGGGCGCGCAGCTCCGGCCCCGGCGACGTGCCGTTCACGGTGTAGCCGTCGACCGTGCGTCCGCCGGGAACGTCGATGCGCTCCTGCCGCGCCACGAACTCGACCCGCACGTCGGCCGGCCGATCCGGGTCGGCGGTCAGCGCGGTCACGTCGGTCGTGCCCGGGCTGCCGGCGACGGATGCCGCTCCGCCCGCCGCGTGCGCGCCGTGCCCCGCCTGCTCGGCGCCGAGGTCCATGACCGAGTACTCGCCGAGCAGCGTGGAACTCCACGCGAGCCCCGCCGCGCCGAGTCCGGTCGCGACCGCGACGCCGACGGCGACGCGTCGCAGCAGCTCACGCCGCGACCGCACGTGAGGTCGCCTCCTCCGGGGCGGACTCGCCGCGAGTGCGACGCATCCGGAGGGCGGCGACGGACGCCGCCGCGACGACCGCGAGCGCGTTCGCGCCGTGCACGAGCCCGAGGTAGGGCAGGTCGGTGACGGAGAAGCCGAGGGTGACCTGCAGCGCCACGAGCCCGAGGACGATCGCCGCCCACATGGTGCTGCCGCGCTCGCGGACGAAGAACGACACGACGAGCAGCGCGACGGCGACGAGCGGGATCACGATGCCGCCGACGAGTCCGTGGACCAGGAACCCGGCCTCGCCGACGCCGGCCGCCTGGAAGCCCTCGAGGAGCGCCTTGTCGACCACGCCGCCCTCCGAGACGAGGTTCAGCATGCCGCTGAACGCGAACGCGATCGCGGCGGCCTGGACGACGACCGCGCCGGCGACGGTCCAGGCGAGACCGGTGTACAGGGTGCGCATGATGCCTTCTCCTTCGTGCGGCGCCTCGTCGCGGCATCCGCTCGACCCCACGTTCGCCCGGCGCCGCCCGCGCCGGAACGCAGCCCGCCGGATGCCGCATGGCGGAGCACCGGACGCGTGATGGAGGCCAGCCGCCAAGGGGCGTCCCGGTTCGCCCCCTCCCGCGATCGCCGCGACAGGAGGACCATGGAACCGTGGACCGCAGGTGGGTGTGCCTCGCGACGTTCGGCCCCATCGGGGTCGCGTCCCTGGTCTACGTCGTCGTCGTGCGGGGCTTCCTCGACGCCGACAGCGACCACGGCCTCGCCTGGCCGTTGCTCGGCGCACTGCCGCTGTTCGTGTTCGGCATGTGGCTGCTCACCGTGTCGTCGTCGCGGGTCGCGGTGCTCATCGCGCTCGGGGCCACGTCGATGCTCGTCGGGTCGGCCTACGAGACCCTGGTGCTCCGCACGCCCGACCTGCTGACCGAGTCGTGGTTCCCGCTCTTCAACACCCTCGGCCTGACCGCCGACGCGCTCGCGACCTCCTCGCTGCTCATCGTCTTCGCGACCTTCCCGGACGGGGTCCCCGATCGGCGCTGGGAGCGCGTCGCGGTCCACTTCCTCTGGCTGCCCGTGCTCGTCGGCCCGTTGACCCTGCTCACCACCCCGCACGTGGTGATGTCGCCGTTCCTCGGCATCAGCGGCGAGGCGATCCCGAACCCGCTCGCCGTGCCGTGGCTCGAGTGGGCGGCGCCGCTCGTGCAGTACCTCGTGCTGCAGGCGTGGGCGGCCGTCGCGCTCGCGCTCGCCGTGCTCGTCTCCCGGGCCGCGTTCGGCCCGCCCGAGGTGCGGGCGCGCACGCGGGTCATGGCGCTGACCGTCGCCGGGGCCATCGTGGCGTTCCTGCTCTGGACGTTCGCGCCGGGCCTGTGGGGCGTCGAGCTGCTCGTCTATGCGTCGATGCTCGCGATCCCCGTCGCGGCCATCCACGGCATCCTCCGCTACGGCGCGTTCGACATCGGGCCGGGCGAACGCGGCGCGCGCGTCGAACGCTCGTCGAACCTGCTCATCACGGTCGTCTACGCCGCCGGGGTCGCGACGCCCGCCGTGCTGCTCACGCCACCGCTGCAGACGGTGCCGGCGATCCTGCTCACCACGCTCCTCGCGGTCGTGCTGCTGCCGGTGCGCACGTGGATGCAGCGTCGGCTGCACCGCGCCCTGTTCGGCGATCGCGACCGCCAGTTCGGCATGCTGAGCGAGCTCGGCTCCCGCCTCGAGCAGGCGGGCGAGCCGCGCGAGCTGCTCACCCGGCTCGCCGAGGCCGTGCGCGCCGGGCTCGACGCGACGTGGGTCCGCATCCGGCTGGCGGCGACGGATGGCGCGCTCGCCGATGCCCCCGCGGGCGTCGCCGCGATCCCCGGCGAGGCCGCCGGCACCGAGCCGGTCGAGTCGGTCGACCTGGTGCACGCCGACGAGACCCTCGGCCGGATCGAGCTCGGACCCCGCCGCCGCGGCGAGTACTCCGACGAGGAGCGGACGATGCTCCGCACCGTCGCGGGCCAGGCCGCGGCATCCGTCGCCAACCTGCGCCTCACCGCCCAGCTCGCCGAGCAGCTCGACGAGCTCACCGCCTCGCGCGAACGGCTCGTCGCCGCCCAGGACGACGAGCGGCGCCGCCTCGAGCGCGACCTGCACGACGGCATCCAGCAGGACGTCGTCGCGCAGATCGCCGGGCTGCGCCTCGCCCGGAACCGCCTGGAGCGCGGCGAGCTCACCGCCGACGAGTTGGCGGAGCTGCAGGACCAGGCCCGGGAGACGCTCACCGACCTGCGCGAGTTCGCCCGCGGCATCCACCCGCCGGTGCTGAGCGACAACGGGCTGGTCGCGGCGGTCGAATCGGGTGTCGCCCGGTACCCGATCCCCTTGACGGTCGACGCGGATGCCGCGGTGCGCGCCGAGCGCTACCCCGACGACGTCGAGACGACCGCGTACTACGTCGTGCGCGAGGCGCTTGCGAACACCGCCAAGCACGCGCACGCGTCGCACGCCTCGGTCGGGCTCGCGCGCGACGACGGGCACCTGCGCATCTCGATCAGCGACGACGGATGCGGCATCGGCGACGTGTCGCCCGCGTCGGCGACGAGCGGGGGGCTCGCGAACATCCGCGACCGGGTGGCGGCGCTCCGCGGCACGGTGCAGGTGGCACCCGCCGTGCCGACGGGGACCACCGTGGTCGTCGACCTGCCACTCAGCACGGCGGGAGCGTCGGGTGGCTGACGGGAGCGCGCTGCGCGTGGTCATCGCCGAGGACAACTACCTCGTGCGCGAGGGGCTTCGGCGCCTGCTGGAGGACTCGGGCGAGGTCGAGGTCCTCGCCTCGGTGGGCAACGCGACCGAACTGCTCGACGCCGTGCGACGGCTCGGTCCCGACGCGGTGCTCACCGACATCCGGATGCCGCCGGGCCACCACATGGAGGGGATCGAGGCCGCGCACGCCATCCGTGCGACGGCGGCCTCGACCGGGGTCGTGGTGCTCTCGCAGCACGCCGACGAGAGCTACGCACTCGCGCTGTTCGCCGACGGGTCGGCCGGCCTCGGCTACCTGCTGAAGGACCGGATCGGCGACCTCGAGGACCTCGTGCACGCGCTGCGAGAGGTGCGCGCGGGCGGATCGGTGATCGATCCGCAGATCGTCGACACGCTCGTGCGCCGGCGCAGCGCGAACGCCGCGAGTCCGCTCGCCGCGTTGTCGCCGCGCGAGCTCGAGGTGCTGCGCGAGATGGCGGCGGGCAAGACGAACGCGGGCATCGAGCAGGCGCTGTTCCTGTCGTCGTCGACCGTCGAGAAGCACGTCAACGCGATCTTCACCAAGTTGCGGCTGCCGGAGTCGGGCGTGCACCGGCGGGTGGCCGCGGTGCTGGCGTTCCTGAGGAGCGCCGAGGGGTAGTCGGCGGGCGGTGGAATCGGCCGCTGTCCGGCCGTTTCGGGTCTCCCGTCGGGCCGTGCCGGGTGTCGGTGGGTGCTGCTTGGATCGAGGTATGAGCAGCTCGATCGGCACCATCCTCGACGCGGCCACGGGCGACATCGGCGACGACTTCGACGATGCCGACGGCCTCCTCCGCGAGGCTCGTGGCGTGGCGGCTCCCGTCGGCCGGGGCGCTCAGCGCTCCCAGGCGGCGCGCTCCCGCGCCGCGAACTCGGCGAACGTCGTCGCCGGCCGGCCGGTCAACCGGCGCACCGCCCGGTTGGGCAGGGCCGAGACGTTCCAGCGCACGACGCGGTGGATCATGCGCTGCACGGCGAGGTAGTCCTCGGGCGCCCCGTTCGCGGCGAGACGCGCGAGGTACTCCCGCTCGCCCGGCCGCGCGTAGCGGATCTCCCGGCCGAGCACCTCGGAGAGGAGCCGGGCCACCCGGCGGTACGTCAGGCTCTGCTCGCCCGACAGGGTGTACGCCGCGCGGAGGTGGCCAGGCCCGGTGAACACCGCCGCCGCGACCCGGCCGATGTCGCGCGCGTCGATGAAGGCCGTGCGCGATCGGCCGGCCGGCACGAAGATCTCGTCGTGGTCGCGGATGTCGTCGCGGTACGTCGTCGTCAGGTTCTGCATGAAGAAGTTCGGCCGTAGGAAGGTGAACGGCGCATCGACCTCCCGCAGGTACCGCTCGACAGCGTGGTGCGGGGTCGACCGGTTCGCCTGCACGCCCTGCAGCGAGAGGAACACGATCTGCCGGATGCCGCGGCGCATCGCCGCGTCGATGAGCGGGAACAGGTACCGCTCCACGTCGGCGATGGGCGGCGGGCGCATCAGGAAGAGCCGGTCGCATCCGTCGAGCACCGCATCGAGCCGGTGCGCGGGCATGCCGAAGTCGAAGTGGCGGTGACGGATGCCGCGTGGCAACTGTGCGGCATCCGCCTCGGTTCGCACGCCCGCCACGACCGGCTCGCCGCGCTCGAGCAGGTGGTCGACCACGGCCGACCCGACGATCCCGGTGGCGCCCGTGACGAAGACGGCGTCGCTCGTCATCGCGCGCTCACGGTCGTCGGCCGACCCGGTCGAGGAGCGAGGCGAGCGTCTCGAGCTCGGCATCGTCGAGGGCGTCGAACGTCGGCAGGGCGTGCGCGACGAGCTCCTGCTCGAAGGCGTCGACCTGCTCAGCGGCCTCCGCGCTGAGGCGGATGACGCGGGACCTGGCGTCGTCGGGGTGCGGCGCCGATTCGACCAGGCCCTCCGCGCGGAGGCCGTCGACGAGCTGCGTGACCGCGCCGGGGGTCAGGGCGAGCGCCGCGGCGAGGGCGCTCGGGGTCACCGGTGCGGGGTCGTGGGCGAGGTGGAACAGGGCCTCGAGCTGCGAGCCGGTGAGCACTCGCCCGTGGAAGGGCGTGCGGCGTCCGCTCCGGAGCGAACGCCCGAGGGCGACCGTCCGCTCGATGACGCGGGCGACGTGTTCGCGGCGCGAGGTGTCGTCAGTCATGCGCTGACGAACGGCAGTTGGTGCACGTAGGTGCGGTCCTCGACCTGGCTCAGGATGAAGTCGGCGAGGTCGTCGCGGCTGATCTGCATGCCCGTGCCGACGCCGACCCATCCGACGCGGTACGTCCCCGTGCCGGGGGTCTCGAGCAGTCGGGGGCCGCGGACGATGGTCCAGTCGAGGCCGCTGTCGCGGAGCACGCCGAGGTGGGCCTCGGCGTCGGCGAGGACGTCGCCGGCGAGGGTCTTGAGCAGCAGGCGCATGACCCGGTCGGCCGCCTTGGGGCGATCGTGCTGCTCGGCACGCAGGCCGCCGCCCGAGAGGGACACGATGCGGCTGACGCCGTGGCGCTGCATGGCGGCGACGATGTGGCGGGTGCCGTCGGCCTGCAGCGACGCCGGCGACCCCTTCACGTGGCCGAACAGGCTGAGCACGGCGTCGGAGCCGGCGACGGTCTCGTCGACCGCGGCGGCGTCGAGCACATCGCCGCGGATGACGGTGAGCCGCTCGTGCTGCACCCCGAGGCGGGCGGGGTCGCGCACGAGGGCGCGGACGTCGAAGCCCTCGGCGAGGGCCCGATCGAGGACGCGGCGACCGGTCTTCCCGGTCGCGCCGAAGAGAGCGAGGGTGGTCATGCAGACAGTTTAGCCGCTAAAGCAACTGCCTGCGGCATCCGCTCGTCAGGCCTGCTCGAGTTCGGCGATGACGACCTTCTTCTGCTGCATCATCACCTGGACCTGCTCGGGCCGCCGGGTGAGCTCGTTCATGTTCGCGGGCAGGATCTGCCAGCTGACGCCGAACTGGTCCTTGCACCACCCGCACTGCTCGGCGTCGGGCACGTGCGAGAGCCGCGACCAGTAATGGTCGATCTCGGCCTGGTCGGCGCACGAGACGATGAACGAGATCGACTCGTTGAACGTGAAGAGCGGACCGCCGTCGAGGCAGGTGAACTCGACGCCGTTCAGGACGAACCGCCCGTTCACCACCTTGCCCGCCATGCCCCGGAAGTGCTCGTCGAGCGACTCGTCGGGATACTCGACGACCTCCACGATGCGCGAGTTCGGGAAGACGTCGACGTAGTAGTCCATCGCCGCGCGCGCCTGGTCCTCGAACCACAGGCACGGTTGGATCGGTGCGAGCTCGGCCATCGGGAACCCCCTTGTTCGGAACGGTGCTCGGGGCCACGGTACGCCCACCGCGTCCCATCCGCGCGGGCCTTCGCGAACGTGCGCTGCGTCGCTAGAGTCGAGGGGTGGGGGCGAAGCGAGGTTTGCCCGCGTCCGCGGCCGTGCTGGCCGCGGCCCTCGCGGGATGCGCCGGCGGGCCACAGGCCGGGCAGACGCCCACGGCAGGCGCGAGTCCGTCGCCGTCGGCGGATGCCTCGGGGCCGCTGTCCTGCGACGACCTCGTCTCCGGCGAACTCGTGGCCGCCGCCCTCGTCGGCGCGGACGGCGACCCGGTCGACCCGGTTCCCGCGGTGAACGGTACCGACGCGTTCACCGGCGTGCTGCTCGAGGGCGTGGGCGGGTTCGCCTGCTCCTGGCGCGTCGGCTCCGGCATGCCCGAGTACCAGGCGCCGAGCGACTGGGCCTACCTGCGACTCGACGTGCTTCCGGATGCCGCGGGCGAGTGGGTGCCGCTGCTGCTCGGCGACGCGCCGTCACCCGACACTCGGGAGGCGGCGGGCGTCGAGGCCTCCGTCGCGGCGGGCGATGCGGGCTGGTTCCTGTCGGCGCCGGTGGGGGAGGACTGGGCGGTCGCGTCCATCACCGCCGCCGGCCTCGCGGGAACCGGCAGCCGGTTCGAGGGCATCGATGCCGAGCGGATGCTCGACCGACTCGCCGACGTCGCCGAGGCGGCGTTCGCGACGCTGGGCACCGCGACGCCCGACCGGCTCGAGCGGCCCGCGGTCGAGCTGCGTGCGACGGATGCCGCGTGCACCGGCGCGCTCGACCGCGACGGCATCGTCGACGCGGCGCAGCTGCGGGCCGGCACGACCGTCGAATACCTGGTGACGGATGCCACGGCGGAGCCGCTCCGCGACTTCGCCGCCGCCGTGCACGCCGCCGCGCGCACGTTCGACTGCGAACTGCGGGTCGACGGCGGGACGGTGGTGACCGTGACCGCCGCACCCGGGTTCGGGCCGCTCATGGATGCCTTCCGCGCCCCCGACGCGGACGTCGCGTTCGACGGGCTCCCGCTCGACGGGGCGCCGGCCGGCGTCGAGGCCTCCGCCGTCGTCGAACGGCCCGCGGAGGACCCGGCGGCGGTCGCCGTCGTCGCCGTGGGCGATGCGCTGTACCAGGTGCGCGGCGAGCGTGTGGAGGAGGTCGCCCGCGCGATCGTCGCCCAGTCGCGATGACCGCGGCCTAGGCGGCGCGCACCGCCGCGAGGCTCTCCCGCACGATCGCGAGGCCGCGACGCAGCTCGTCCTCGGTGATCGTGAGCGCGGGCAGGAACTTCAGCACCTCGTCGTGCGCACCCGACGTCTCGATGACGAGGCCGCGCTCGAACGCCGCCTTCGACACGCGGCCCGCGAGGGTGCGGTCGGCGTCGCAGGCGATGCCCATCATGAGACCGCGCCCGCGGACGACGAAGTCGAGGTCCGGGTGCTCGTCGGCGATCCGCTCGAGCTCGGTGCGCAGCAGCTCGCCCTTGGCGGTGACCGCCTCGGCGAAGGCGGCATCCGCCCAGTACGTCTCGAGCGCGACCCGGGCCGACACGAACGCGAGGTTGTTGCCACGGAACGTGCCCGTGTGCTGGCCGGGCTTCCACACGTCGACGCCCGGACGGAGGAGCACGAGCGACATCGGCAGCCCGGAGCCCGAGATGGACTTCGAGACCGTCACGATGTCGGGCACGATGCCGGCGTGCTCGAACGCGAAGAAGCGGCCGGTGCGGCCGACGCCCGCCTGGATCTCGTCGAGGATCAGCAGGATGCCGCGGGCCTCGGTGATCGCACGGAGCCGCTGGAGCCATTCGACGCGGGCCATGTTGATGCCGCCCTCGCCCTGCACGGCCTCGACGATGACCGCCGCCGGGAGGTCGAGACCCGAACCCGGGTCGTCGAGCTGCTTCTCGAGCAGGTCGAGCGTGTCGACGTCGGCACCGAGGTAGCCGTCGTACGGCATGCGCGCGACGTCGTCGAGGCCGACGCCCGCCGCCGAGCGGTAGTGGCTGTTGCCGGTGACCGCGAGCGCGCCCATGCTCAGCCCGTGGAAGGCGTTCGTGAACGCGACCACGGTCGACCGGCCGGTCGCCTGGCGGGCGACCTTCAGCGCCGCCTCGACGGAGTTCGCGCCGGTCGGGCCGGTGAACTGCAGCTTGTGGTCGAGGCCCCGCGGCTCGAGGATGAAGCGCTCGAACGCCTCGATGAACGCCCGCTTGGCCGAGGTGGCCATGTCGAGGCCGTGGATGATGCCGTCGCGCTCGAGGTACTCGATGAGCGCCCGCGTGAACGCCGGGTTGTTGTGCCCGTAGTTCAGCACGCCCGCGCCCGCGAAGAAGTCGAGGTACTCGCGGCCGTCGGCGTCGACGAGGGTCGATCCGGTCGCGCGGTCGAACACGGTCGGGAACGCGCGCACGTACCCGCGCACCTCCGACTCGCGGCGGTCGAAGACGTCCAGGTCGGTGGCGCTGGTCGTGACGCTGCTCATGGCAGGCGGTCTCCTCTCGAGGAAGGTGGCGGTGCATCGACCCTACGGCCTCAGCCCGGGAGCGCAATGTGGGAGGGGATCAGCGGGGGCGCAGCTCCGCTTGGGCCGCCACCACGGGAAGCAGTCGCGAAGCGACATCCGTCAGCGTGACGATGCCGAGCAGGGTGCCCGCGCGCTCCACGACCGCGAGTTGGACCCGCTGCTCGCGCAGGTCGCGGAGCAGCTCGTACACCGGGGTCGCCGCGTCGACCCGGTACGCCGGCCTCGCGAACGTGTCGGCCCGCGTGCCATCGGCCGCCTGCAGCGTGTCGCGGACGTGGACGAACCGCGTCACGCGACCGTCGGGGTCGCGGACGAGGATGCGCAGATGCCCCGAGGCCAGCGCGGCCGCGCGGACGTCGGCGACCGTGGCGTCCGCCCCGACCGCGGCGGGCTCGGCGTCGGGGTTCGCGATCTCCCCGACGGTGAGCTCCTGCAATCCGATGACCTCGGTGATCTGCGTGCGCAGCTCGGGCTCGAGGACGCCCGCCTGGGTCGAATGCTCGACGAGCTGTCGGATGGTGTCGGCGTCCCGACCGCCCACGGCGGCGCGATCGACCGGCTCGACGCCCGCTCGGGCGACGAGGCGGTTGGCGATGCGATTGACCCAGACGAGGAACGGGCGGAAGACCCAGATGAAGCCCCGCGACGGCAGGGCGATCGCCTTCGCGGCGAGCTCCGGATGGGCGATGGCCCACGACTTGGGCGCCATCTCGCCGATCACGAGGTGGAGGAAGGTCACGAACAGGAGCGACAGCGCGAACGCTGCGCTGCCGGCCAGCCAGTCGGGCACGCCCCACGAGGCGAACACCGGGCCGAGCCATCCGTCGACTGCGGGTTTCGTGACCGCGCCGAGCGCGAACGTGCATACCGTGATGCCGAGCTGCGCGCCGGCGAGCATGATGGTCAGCTCGTTCATGCCGCGCAGCGCCGCCCGCGCGGATCGGCTGCCCGAGGCCTCCTGTTCGAGGCGGTGGCGGCGTGCCCCCATGAGCGAGAACTCGATGACGACGAAGAACGCGCTGAGCGCGATGAGCGCGATCGTGATCGCGACGACGGCCCCGGCGCTCATCGCTCGCCCTCCTCTTCGACGACCCTCGCCTTGATGACGGAGGGCACGTGACGGTCGACCTCCGCGACCTCGATGAGGAGGTGGCGGCGCCCGGGCTCGTCCTCCGCGAGCTCGGCACCGGTCGTCGGCAGGTCGACGCGCACGGTCTCGCCGACCTCCGGAAGGCTGCCTTCCTGCGCGATGATGAGGCCCGCCATCGTCTCGTAGTCGCCGCGCGGCAGGTCGCGGTCGATGATGCGCTCGACCTCGTCGAGGTGCAGGTCGCCATCCATGACCCAGGCGCCGTCGGCGTCGAGTTCCGCGCCGACCCCGGCGGGGGTGTCGTGCTCGTCCTCGATCTCGCCGATGAGCTCCTCGGCGAGGTCCTCGATGGTCACGATGCCGCTGAAGCCGCCGTACTCGTCGATGACGCAGGCCAGTTCGTTGTGCGACTCGGTGAGTGCGGCGAGGGCGTCGGGAAGCGGCATGAGCGTCGGCACCACGAGCGGTTCGCGCATGACGGCCGTGACCGGGCGCGCGTCGTCCGGCTCGGCGGCGAGCACGTCGGCGAGATGCACGACGCCGACCGGCTCCTCGCCCTCGCCCAGCACGGGGTAGCGCGTGTGCCCGCTCGCCATGCGAGCGCGCATCTGTGCGATCGTCGTCTCAGGGCCGGCGACGTCGACCCGGACGCGGGGGATCATGGCGTGCTCGACATCGCGCTCGGGGAAGTCGAGGACGCGATCGAGGAGGATCGACAGCTCCGCGGGCAGGTCGCCGCTCGCGCGCGAGTCGTCGATGATGTGCTCGAGGTCGGCCGCGGTCGCGCTGATGTCGATGTCGTGGACGGGCTCGACCCGGATCAGCCGGAGCACTGCGTTCGAGGCGCGGTCGAACAGGGCGATGAGCCATCCGAACACCGCGAGGTAGGCCTGCGTGGATCGTGCGAGCGCGCGTGCGAGGGGTTCCGGGTTCGCGATGGCCAGGTTCTTCGGGTACAACTCGCCGAAGATCATCTGCACGACCGTGGCGAGCGCGAGAGCGAACACGGTGCCCACCGCGATGCCCGTCGTGGTCGGAACGCCGACCCCGCCGAGCAGCATGCCCAGCGACTCGCCGATGAACGGCTCGGCGACGTACCCGACGAGCAGGCCGGTGACCGTGATGCCGAGCTGCGCCCCCGACAGCATGAACGACGTGCGCTTCGTCACGGCGAGGGCCCGCGCGGCCTGAGCGTCGCCGGCTTCGGCTCGAGCGCGGAGTCGCGCTCGGTCCACCGACATGTACGCGAACTCCTGGGCGACGAAGTAGCCGTTCGCCGCGATGATCGCAGCGGTGAGCAGGAGTCCCAGCAGCAGGAGCAGCAGCGCGGTGATCATCGCGTCACCGCCGGAGACCCGTGCTCGGATCTATGGCTGGGATCGTCGGCCGGGGGTGTGTCAGCGGTCGCGGGTCCGCACGTCGCGGCGGGACCCTCGGTGGTGGTGGGCACGGTGTGCTCGTCGCCTCCAATGCGAATGTGTGCGGCCCAGCGTACGAGCGGACGCTTGAAGGCGGCTGTACGGACTGAGCGCTGATCGTCCGAGGGATGTCACGACGGGTGCGCGGCCGGTGTCTCCATGTCACGACGAACGAACGTTGGAGGAGACATGACCACCACGAGGATTCCCGCCACCGAGGTCACCGGGCCGTACGGCGCGTTGGCGAAGTTCGCGATGCGGCGCATGGTCGGCGACGTGCCCGACTCGATCGGGGTGCTCTGGCACAACCCGCGGGTGTTCACCGACCTGATGGGCATCGGCCGGAAGTCGGAGCGCTGGGACGCGCTCGACGAGCACCTCGCCGTGTTCGCCCGCATGGCCGCGGCGGCCGAGGTCGGCTGCAGCTTCTGCCTCGACTTCAACTACTTCATGGCGCACCACCGCGGGCTCGACGAGGAGAAGGTGCGCCAGGTGCCCGGATGGCGGGAGGCGTCGGTCTTCAGCCCGCTCGAGCGCCGCGTGATGGAGTACGCCGAGGCGATGTGCCAGAGCCCGCCGGCCGTGACCGACGAGCTGTCCGACGCCCTGCTCGACGACCTCGGGCCGGCCGCGCTGCTCGAGCTCGCGGCGAAGGTCGCGCTGATGAACGCGACGGCGCGGATGAACCTCGCGCTCGGCATCCGCTCGGACCACTACGCCGACGCGTGCGGCCTGCCGCCGCTCGCGGAGCGCCCGGCCGTGGCGGGGGCGGCGTAGGGTGACGCGCATGAGCGCCGACCCGTTCGTCACGCACCGGAACCTGCTGTTCACGGTCGCGTACGAGCTGCTCGGCTCGGCCGCCGACGCGGAGGACGTGCTGCAGGAGTCGTGGCTGCGCTGGTCGCGCGTCGATCGCGCGGAGGTGCGCGACCTGCGCGCCTACCTCGTGCGCATCGTCACCCGCCAGGCGCTGAACCACCTGCGCACGCTCTCGCGCCGCCGCGAGGACTACGTGGGGGAGTGGCTGCCCGAGCCGGTGCTGACGAGCCCGGATGTCGCCGACGACGTGGAACTCGCCGAGTCGCTGTCGATGGCGACCCTCACGGTGCTCGAGACCCTCGGCCCCGCCGAGCGGGCGGTGTTCGTGCTGCGCGAGGTGTTCGACGTGCGGTACGACGAGATCGCGGATGCCGTCGACAAGACGCCCGCGGCGGTGCGCCAGATCGCGCACCGGGCCAAGCAGCACGTCGCCGCCCGACCGGCCCCGCGTCGAGGTGGCGCGGGCGGAGCAGGAGCGCGTGCTCGAACGGTTCCTCGACGCGTTCAACACGGGCGACCTGCAGGGGCTCATGGACGTGCTCGCACCCGACGTGGTGTCGGTCGCCGACAGCGGCGGCAAGGTGCGCGGCGCGGCGCGGCGGCCGATCGTGGGCGCGGAGAAGCTCGTCGCCTACCTCGCGGGCTCCATCCGCAAGTACGCGGTGGCGTACCGGGCGGTGCCCGCGTGGGTGAACGGCGGACCGGGCGCGCTCGTCGAGGTCGACGGGCAGCTCGTCGGGGCGCTCAGCGTCACCATCGAGGGCGGGCTCGTGACCCGCATCTACTCGGTCGCGAATCCCGACAAGCTGGCGCGGCTGGGCGCCGAGGCCGCGCTCGCGCGGTGACGGATGCCGCGCGGCCGCCGCCGGCGACGGCGGGACGCGTCATCCGCTCATGGTCGCCGCGGTGGCAGCCCGCCGCTGCCCGCCGCCTCGATGAGGACCTCGAGGGCGTCGGCGACCTCCGCGGGGCGCTGCAGGTGGCCGAGGTGCGCGAGCTCCATGGTCTGCGTGGCCCAGCCGAGCGATTCGGCCAGCAGCCGCTCGTCGGCATAGGCGTCGCCGAAGGCGAGGTACGCCGCCCGGAGCCCGTCCGTCCATCCGGCGGGCACGTCCACGGCCGCGCCGAGGTACGACGCGGGCACGCGCGGCGTCGCGGCGTGCACCCGCTCGAACGTCGCCTCGTCCGGGAACAGGGCGCGGACGGTCTCCGGCGGCCACCACTCGGTCCAGCGGGGGAGGGCGTCATCGACGACGAGCGGGCGGAGCAGCCCGCCGAGGTCCGGGCGCACGGCGGGCACGACCCCGCCGGTCGGCGCGGGGAGGACGGCATCCATGAACACGATCGAGGTCAGCGCACCGTCGGCCACGAGCGCCGGCATGTAGGTGCCCGCGTTCGAGTGCGCGACGCCGATGACGTCGCCGCGCTCGGCGATGGCGGCACGGTAGGCGGCCAGGACGTCCTCGGCGGTCGCCGCCGGGCCGGCGTCGGCGACCCGCACGGTGCGCCCACGACGCTCGAGCACCTCGGCGAGCGGGTCGAACGCCGCGGCCGGGAGGAAGACGCTCCCGAGGAGCACGAGGTCCGGCATCCCGCGATGGTAGCGAAGCCGCGCGGATGCGACGAGGGGCCCGGGTCGCCCCGGGCCCCTCGGTCGGAACCGTGTCGTGCGGAAGCAGCGCCTACTTCTGCACGAAGGCGAGCAGGGCGCGGGTGACCTCGTCGGCGTGGGTCCAGAGCAGGCCGTGCGGCGCGCCCTCGATCTCGACGTAGTCGGCCGACGGCAGGCGCTTCGCGAACTCGCGCGCGGTGGCGTCGATCGGCAGGATGCGGTCGGCGGTGCCGTGCAGGATCAGCGACGGCACGTCGACCTTCTCGATGTCGCCGCGGAAGTCGGTGAGCCACGACTGGACGACGGCCGACGAGGCGAACGAGCCGGCGGATGCCGCGGTGTTCCAGCTCGCGCGGACCGCGGCCTCGCCGATGCGGGTGCCGAGGTTCTCGTCGAGGTTGTAGAAGTCCTGGAAGAACTGGTCGAACCAGGCGTAGCGGTCGGACTTCGCGGACTGCTCGATGCCGGCGAACACGTCGGCGGGCACGCCCGTGGGGTTGTCGTCGGTCTGCAGCAGGAACGGCTCGAGCGAGGCGAGGAACGCGGCCTTGGCGACGCGGGCGCTGCCGTAGGTGCCGAGGTAGCGGCCGACCTCGCCGGTGCCCATCGAGAAGCCGACGAGGATCACGTCGTTCAGGTCGAGGGTGTCGAGCACGACCTTGAGGTCGGCGGCGAAGGTGTCGTAGTCGTAGCCGACGGTGGGCTTCGACGAGCGGCCGAAGCCGCGGCGGTCGTACGTGATGACGCGGTGGCCCGCGTCGAGCAGGGCGGCGGACTGCTTCTCCCACGACTCGCCGCTCAGCGGGTAGCCGTGGATGAGCAGCACGGGCTGCCCCGCGCCGTGGTCCTCGTAGTAGAGGTCGATGTTCGCCGAGTTCTCGGTTCCGACGGTGATGTACGGCATGGGGTGCTCCTTCATCGAAATGCCTAACCGTATGAAATGTTCTTGATGGTTAGTGCGTTGTCGACTGTAGCGCAGCCAACCGCGAAAGTATTCCAAGGGGGTTAGAATTCGATGACGATCCAGCAACACGGGGGTGACCAGATGACGACGGATGCCGCGCGCGCCCTCGCCGAGCACTCGCTGCTGCTCGACCTCGTCAACTCGCGCCTCCGCTACCCCGACCGGGTCGCCGACGAGCTGGGCGACGACGCTGCGGCATCCGCCTGGCTCATCGCGCACGGCGGCACGGGCGACCCCGCCGAGATCGCCGACGCGCGTGCGGTGCGCCCGCTGCTCGTCGACGTGCTGCGCGGCGAGCGCCCGGTCGATGAGCTCGCGCCGTGGGTCGGCGCGGTGACCCGCCGCCCCGCCCTCGGACCCGGCGGCCTCGAATGGCACGACGACCTCGACCCCGGCCGCCGCATCGGCGCGCGCGCGATGCTCGAATGGGCGAGCCTGCAGGGCCCCGAGGGGTCGCGCATCCGCCCGTGCGCGGCATCCGACTGCCAGCACTTCTTCATCGACACGAGCCGCGCGAACACGCGCCAGTGGCACTCGATGGAGACCTGCGGCAACCGCGCGAAGGCCCGTCGGCACTACGCGCGCACCCGGGGCGCGTGAGGGGCGCCGGCCCGTCGGCGAGAATGGAACCCGACACGAAGGGGTTCGACATGGCTGACCACACGAGCGGTTCGACGACGGATGCCGCGGGGCCGGCGACACCCGCGACCGGCGCCGCGCGGCTCGCGCACGAGCCCGGCCACCACGCGATCGGCTGCCCCGAGTGCTTCGAGGAACTGCAGCGCAACCGCGACTGGTGGAAGGCCCGCCCCGAGGGGTCGCGGCTCGTCGGGCTCGTCGTTCCGCGCGACGACATGCCGCCCATCCTCGAGCAGCGCACCGACCTGACCCGGTTCGGCGTGCAGATCCTCGACTTCCGCTACCCGACGCCCGACGCGCCCGAGTCGTGGGAGCAGCGACTCGCGCGCCTCTTCGAGACGCTCCGCGCGGGCGACGTCCTCGTCGTCGTCAACGAGCGCGCCCTCGGGCGCACGCCCGACGAGGTGGCCCGCACCATCCGCACGCTGCGACGACACGACCTCGTGGTGAAGGTGCTGAGCCATGGCGCGCCCCACCTCGAGGACGCCCGGGGCGAGGCCGCGGTCGGCTGAGCCGCGTCAGCGCAGCACGGTCTCCAGCCCGCGCGCGTCGAGGCGCGCGAGGTACTGCCGGGTCTCCTCGGCGTCACGCGGCCGGTACACGCGCATCGCGTAGCGGAACCGCTCGCGCGGGCCGGTGCGGATGACGTTGCCCGTGGCCACGCACGTGTCGTCGCCGAAGTAGACGCTGACGGTCCCGTCCCCGTTGCGCATCATCTCGGTCCCGGCGATCGCGGTGTGGCCGCCGCCGGCGCGTCCGCGCTGGTCGTACTTGACGACCGAGTAGAACCCGCGCTCGGAATCGACCGGCGGCACGTCGAACGTCCAGATGTCGCATCCGCTGCTCTTGGCCACGCCCTCGTGGTACTGGCCGTGCTCGGGCGGCAGCCCGCCCCAGCCCAGGCGCGTGCCGAGCAGGTGTTGCTCGGCATCCGTCGTCGCGGGGGTGCCGAACGCCCGGCTGAGGTCGGGCGCGGCGCCGGCCCTGCGCGCGAGTTTCGTGCCCACCGTGCGGCGGCTCGCGTCGTCGTAGTCGACGGGGCGGTACGCGTTCGCGGTGAGCGCCTCGACGCGCCGCAGGTCCTGCAGGCGGTGGGCGCGGTCGCGCCCTCCGGACAGCGAGGTGCGGCCGAGCACGTAGACGTGCGTGCCGCTCGACAGGTCGGCTCGCGTGAGGGTGAGCCGCTCGCCCGGGTAGACGACGCCGACGACGTAGTGCTGCTCGTCGATGACCTGGTCGACCTGGAATTCGTCGGACGGCTCGAGCGCGAACGTGGCCGCCTCGCTCACGTCGACGACCGCGTGCGAGTAGAGCACGTCGACGTTGGGGCGGACGGCGCCCGGGTGGGCCTCGTGCACCGGCACCCGGTCGTGGTGGAACGCGTTGACGGGCGCGCGGCCGAGCTGGGCGCGGAATCGGTGCGCGGTCTCGGCCTGCACGAAGTTCCTGGACGTGACCTTGTTCGACATCGGCGTCTTCCCCCTCGGTCCGCCGCCGGTCGCGGCCACCGGGACCAGTGTTCCAACCGGCGGCCGTCGCCGGAACCCCCTCGACGCGGGCTCGCGGACCCGGCGGTGTCCGGCGCCGGGCCTGATCGCTATGGTGACGAGAGTGGTGACCAGCGATCGCGACCTCGCCCGATGGCGGCTGCACTCGCAGCTGCTCGCCGCCCCGGTCGATGGCGCCCGGCAGGTGGTGTCGCGGCTGCTCGGCGTGCAGGCCGAGAATCCGTCGCAGTCGGCGTGGGCGGTCGCCACGCGCACGACGAACCCGCGGCAGGAGGACCTCGCCGACGAGCTCGCCGCCGGACGGGTGCTGCGCACGCACGTGCTGCGGCCGACCTGGCACTACGTCGACGCGGATGACGCGGCGTGGCTGCTCGACCTCACCGCGCCGCGAGTCCTGCCGGTGGTCGATGCGCAGTTGCGAGCGCACGGCGAGCGGATGACGCAACTCGCCGATGCGGTCATGTCGATCCTCGCCGCGACGCCCGACCGAACCCGCGGCGACCTTGCCGACGAGCTCGCCGCGCGCGGTCTCGAGCTCGTC
Source organism: Agromyces sp. C10 (assembly GCF_023217995.1). NCBI lineage: Bacteria > Bacillati > Actinomycetota > Actinomycetes > Micrococcales > Microbacteriaceae > Agromyces > Agromyces sp. C10. The sequence continues at coordinate 58,360 of NZ_JALPSX010000001.1, forward strand.
GGCATGGAGCTGATGCTGCTCCTGGCCGGCCTCGAGCTGCGGGCGCTGATCTGCAGCGGCGCCCCGCGCGACGGCGAGCACACGTACGCGCTGTTCGCGGACCGCGTGCCGAACCCCCGGCGGCTGGATCGCGACGAGGCGCTTGCCGAGCTCGCGGTGCGCTACTTCACCTCCCACGGTCCGGCCACCGAGCGCGACCTCGCGTACTGGGCGACGCTGACTCTCACCGGCGTGCGGCGCGGGATCGCGGCTGCGGGCGACCGGCTCGAGTCGTTCGAGCACGACGACCGCACGTACCGGCACGTCGGCGGAGCGGTGCCGACCACGGCGGAGCCGGCGGGGCACCTGCTGCAACTGCTCGACGAGATGTACCGCGGGTACCAGGACTCGCGCCTCGTGATCGACGCCGACCGGCTCCTCACCCGCGGGCGGGAGACGGCCATCGGCATGGCGCTCGTCGACGGGCAGTTCGTGGCGGACATGCGGCGCACGGTCGGCGCGAAGTCCGTCACGTTCACGCTGCGCCCGCTCCGGCCCCTGCAGTCGTCGGAGCGCGCGGCGCTCGACGCGGCGGCGGGCCGCTACGGCGCCTACCTCGGGTTGGAGCCGCGCGTGGTCGTCGAGGGCTAGCGCCCCTCGGCGGCGTCGGCGCCGGCCCAGCGCAGCACCCGGAGCGCGCGCAGCGTCGTCCACCGGCTCGGGTCGCCCTTGGCCTCCTCCAGCACCCAGGCGCGCAGGGCGGGGCGTTGCGGACCGGCGGGCCATCGTCCGTCTGGCGCTCGCCGTGACCGGAGCAACTCGAGGGCGGGGTCGAGCCGGGGGTCGGCCGGCCCGCCGTTGCCGCGGAAGTGCTCGAGCGCGCGAAGGACGTCGTAGTACCAGTAGGCGGGGAACGCGAAGTCGGTGTATCGCTCGTTCGCGACTTCGCCGGTCGACTTCCGCAGGTGGAGGTGCCGGTCGAGCAGGTACTCCTCGCCGGTGCCGATGACGTCGGCGAGTGCGGCATCCGTCGACCCGGTGGCGCGCTGGTACGCGCGCAGGCCCTCGAGCACGCACAGCGTGCTGTCGAACGACGAGCGCGTCGTGGGCCGGGGTTCGGCGCAGTTCCATCCGCCGTCGCTGCGCCGCTGCGAGATCAGGCGTTCGACCATCTGGTCGGCGCCTTCGCCGAGCACGCCGAAGTAGGCGCCGAAGGTCAGGACGCCGCCGTTCACGCACTCCTCGACCTCGCCGTCGAAGAAGGGGCGGCCCCCGACATCGTCCGGCCAGCGCACGTCGCGTACCCTCTCGATCGCCTCGACGACGGCGGATGCCTCGGGGTCGATGCCGAACCGGGTGAGCACCTGCAGGGTCCACATCACCGAGTCGCGTTCGAGGCGTTCGCCGTAGACCGCGCCACCCCAGTACCCGTCGGCGGCCTGCAGCGCGAGCAGGTCGGCGCCCCAGCCCTCGGTCGCGACGCGCGCGCGGTCGGCGGCGACCGCGTCGGCCGGTTCGTCGAGCAGGTCGCGTCGCACCTGCCAGGTGATCGCCGGGTCGGCGTCGAGCAACCAGTCGATGACTCCGTCGTCCATTCGAGCATCGTGCCCGAGGCCACCGACATGGCGGCGGAGGCGCGGCATCCGTCGGTCAGGTCTGCGCTTCAGCGACCGTCGAGGTCGCGCGCCACGCGCCGCCACGGAACGGATGCGTCGGGCGCGCCGCCGCACCGCGCGCCTCGCCGTCGCACCGGACCACGACACCCCAGTCATCGAGCGAGGTGCCCGCCGCCTCGAGGCGGTCGCGCAACCGGCGGACGGCGCGGCGCGACGGTTCGCCGCGCACCGACACATGCGCCATGTGGGTCTCCGCGATCGCCGCGACCGCCCGCACGAGCGGGCCCGGCAACTCAAGCCGCTCGCCCAGTGACCGGATCAGCTCGGCGCCGCGCTCGGCGTGGCCGGGCGAGATGATGCGCCCGTCACGCGTCTGCGTGGTGTCGGGCTTGCCGACGTCGTGCAGCATCGCGGCCAGCACGAGGAGCGCCCGCCGGTCGACGTCGAGTCCGCGGTGGTCGGCGTCGGTCGCGGCGAGGTCGGCCGCCCAGAGCGAATGCACGAGCACGTGGCCCTCGGGGTGCCAGACGGGGTCCTGCGGCGTGGTCGCGAGGGCCGCGAGCTCGGGGACGGCGTCGATGATCCCGGCGGCGCGGAGCGCCTCGGATGGCGTCGGCGCGTGCCGGGCGATGTCGAGCAGGGCGGCGCCGAGGGTTGCGTCGGAGCGAGGTTGCGTCACGGTGTCGTGGTCGTGTCGAGTTCCACCCAGGCGATCAGGATGAGATCAGTCCGTCGGCTCGTCCGCCACGTCGATGAGCACCTTGCCGACCGTGCCCGCCGCGACCGCGTCGTGCGCCTCCGCCGCGCGCTCGAGCGGGAAGCGCGTGATCGGCAGCCCCGCCTCCTCGCCGACGGGCAACGCCCCGTCCGCGACGGCGGCGGAGACATCCTCGGCTGCCGCCGCAAGCGCCGCATCACCGACCGTGTACAGCAGCAGGAACTGGTACCGCACGTTCAGTGCGAAGTGATGCCGCACGTCGAGCGACATCTGCCCGCCGCCATCCGTCGCGTACACCGCAACCGAGCCGTGGTTCGCGAGCACCTGCGCGTTCAACGCCGCATTGCGGGCGGGGGAGACCTCGACCACCTGGTCGACCCCGTCGGGGGCGATGGCGCGGATGGCGCGGGCCGCGTCATCCGTTCGGTAGTTCACCACGTGCTGCGCACCCGCCGCAGTCGCGAGCGCCGACTTCTCGGGGGAGCTCACCGTCGTGATCACGCGGGCGCCCGCCCACCGCGCGAGCTGGATGGCAGCGTGCCCCACCGCGCCCGCCCCACCCGCGACGAGCACCGTGCGCCCCTCGAGCGCGCCCGGCGCGAGCCGCGACGGCCCGCCCTCGTGCACGGTCAGCGCCCGGTGCGCCGTCATCGCCGGAACCCCCAGCGACGCGCCCAGATCGAAGCCCGCGGCATCCGGCAGGTGCACCAGGCGACTCGCGGGCAGCACCGTGAACTCCTGCGCCGTGCCCGTCGGACGCTGGTGCGCCGCGAGGAACACCCACACCCGGTCGCCTTCCGCGAACCCCGTCACCCCGTCGCCGACCGCATCGACGACGCCCGCGCCGTCCTGGTTCGGCACGACCTCGTCGAACGGCGTCGACCGGCCGGGCGACGCGCCCGCGCGCGCCTTCCAGTCGGTCGGGTTCACGCCCGAGACGACGACGCGCACGCGCACCTCGCCGGCGGCGGGCTGCGGCAGGTCGCGCTCGACGAGCCGGAGTGCGGACGACGGGCCGGTCTCGGAGTAGGCGATCGCACGCATGGTCATGGCTCTATCCTGACGGGTCTGCTCAGTTCATCTTCCGCCGGTAGATCGCGACCGCCCCGACGTAGGCGACCACGAGGATCCCGACGAGCCAAGCCAGCGCGACCCACAGGTCGCTGCCGACCGGCTCGCCCGCGAACAGCGCTCGCAGCGAGTCGACGATCGCGGTCACCGGCTGGTTCTCGGCGAACCACGCGACCGGCCCGGGCATCGAGTCGGTCGGCACGAACGCCGAGCTGATGAACGGCAGGAAGATCAGCGGGTAGCTGAACGCGCTCGCCCCGTCGACGGTCTTCGCCGAGAGCCCCGCGATCACGGCCAGCCAGGTGAGGGCCAGCGTGAACAGCGTCAGGATTCCCGCGACCGCGAGCCACGCCCCCACCGAGGCGCCGGTGCGGAATCCCATGATCAGTGCGACGCCGACGACGATCGCGAGCGACACGAGGTTCGCGACGAGCGAGGTGAGCACGTGCCCCCAGAGCACGCTCGACCGCGCGATCGGCATCGACTGGAACCGCTCGAAGATCCCGCCCTGAAGGTCGAGGAACAGCCGGTACGCCGTGTAGGCGACGCCCGACGCGACCGTGATGAGCAGGATGCCGGGCAGCAGGTAGTTCACGTACGACTCGCCGCTGCCGGTCTGGATCGCCCCGCCGAGCACGTACACGAACAGCAGCATGAGCGCGATCGGCGTGACCGCGGTCGTGATGATCGTGTCGGGGCTGCGGAGGATGTGGGTGAGCGACCGACCGGTGAGCACACCGGTGTCGCGGATCACGTGGGTGGTCATCGCGGGTCTCCTTCGGATGTCGCGCGCTCGGGTGTCTCGCGCTCCAATGTCGCGTGCTCGGCGGGTTCCGGCTCTCCGACGAGCGCCAGGAACACCTCCTCGAGCGTGGGCTGCTTCTCGACGTACTCGACCTTCGCGGCGGGCATCAGCCGCTTCAGCTCGGCGAGCGTGCCGTTCTGGATGATCACCCCGCGGTGGAGGATCGCGATCCGGTCGGCGAGCTGCTCGGCCTCGTCGAGGTACTGCGTGGTCAGGAGCACGGTGGTGCCGGATGCCGCGAGCCCGGTGATCGCCTGCCACACCTCGATGCGCGCCTGCGGGTCGAGCCCGGTGGTCGGTTCGTCGAGGAAGATGACGGGCGGATCGCCGATGAGGCTCATGGCGATGTCGAGCCGGCGGCGCATGCCGCCGGAGTAGGTGCCGGCGCGGCGGTCGCCCGCGTCGGTCAGCGAGAACCGGGCGAGCAGGTCGTCGGCGATCGCCCCCGGCTCCTTCAGGTGCCGGAGCTTCGCGACGAGCACGAGGTTCTCGCGCCCGGTCAGCACCTCGTCGACGGCGGCGAACTGCCCGGTGAGGCTGATCGACTCGCGCACGTCGCCCGGCGCCGCGCCGACGTCGAACCCGTGCACCGACGCGGTCCCCGCGTCGGCCTTCAGCAGCGTCGACAGGATGCGGACGAGCGTCGTCTTGCCGGCGCCGTTCGAGCCGAGCAGCGCGAAGATGCTCCCGGGCTGCACGTCGAAGTCGACGCCGCGCAGCACCGGCACCTCGCCGAACGACTTCTCGACGCCCTGCACCCGGATGGCCGGGGCGGTGGCGGTTGCGGTGGTCATCGCGGTTCCTTCCGTTCGGCGTCGTCGATCGCCGTGATGAGGCGTGCGCGCTCCTTGTCGATCCAGCGGGTGCCGCCGTAGGCCTGGGCGAAGGTCTCGGCGAATTCCACGGGGTCGTCGCCGACGATCTCGCGGAGCGGCATCCGGTCGGTCGCGGCCCGCTCGAACAGGTCGGCGAGGTCGACGAACATCGTCACGAGCGTGTCGCCCTCGGTGATGCCGCCGTAGTACATGAAGTACCGGTGCAGGGCCTGCGCGGCGGTGCGGTACGGCTCGGGGAGCCCGTCGATCCGGGCCTTGGCCTGCTTGTACTGCTTCTTCTGCTCGAGCGAGCCGGTGAGGGCTTCGATCCACTTGGCGGCCATGTCAGTCGTCTCCTTCGGTGTCGTCGTGGAGCTGTCCGATGCGCTCTGCGAGGAAGCTCCAGGTCCTCCAGAACTCGTCGAGGTACGCGCGCCCCTGCGGGTTGAGCGAGTACACCTTGCGGGGCGGTCCCTTCTCGGAGGGCACCTTCTGGACGTCGACGAGTCCGCGCTGTTCGACGCGGACGAGCAGCGCGTACACGGTGCCCTCGACGATGTCGCTGAACCCCTGCTCGCGCAGTCGTGCGGTGATCTCGTAGCCGTACGCCGGCCGGTCGGCCAGCAGCGCGAGCACGATGCCCTCGAGCGTGCCCTTCAGCATCTCGGTCATCTGCTTGCCCATCAGCACCTCCTCGCGGTACTCGGTGTCACTGGGTACTGGTAGATAGTAAGACGGAGTACCGGTAGATAGCAAGACTGAATACCGAATTCGTTCGGTCGCGGGGTGGATGCGCAAGCCCCTGCCCGCGATCAGGCGGCCCGCCTAGCATCGGGGCATGTTCTTCTTCGCCGGCGTCTTCCCGCGTGAGCGGCAGATCGCCGCCGCCACCCTGCGCTGCGAGCACTGCCACGAGGTGGCGCAGCAGCGATTCCTCGAGGCGGGCAGTCGCCTCTGGGTGTTCTTCATCCCCCTGTTCACGTTCGGCCGCACCTACGTGATGGTCTGCACGAACTGCGGCTGGGCGACCGAGCTCAGCCGCGACGCGGCGATGCGCGCAGCGGCGGTGACCTGGGCGCGCTGAGCGTGGGCGAGCGGATGACGCGACGCGGGGGAATCCTCGCCGTGGCCGCCGCCGCGTGGGTGCTGCTCGGGTGCGCGCCGAACGGGGCTCCGCCGAGCGGGTCCGATGCGACGCCGGACCGCCCCGCGGCATCCGACCCCGACGACCCCGACCGCACCGGCGGCTCGTTCGCCGCGGTCGGCGACTCGATCACGGATGCCGACAGCCGGAACTTCGCCGCCGGCGAGATCGGTCCGGCCTCGTGGGCGGCCTACGTCGTCGACGCTGGGGTCGTGTTCGCCGGCGGCTGGGCGGTGTGGGGTGCGACGACTGCGCGCATGGCGGACGCGGCCGCCGAGGTCGACGCGGACACGCTCGTCGTCCTCGCGGGCACGAACGACGTGGCGTTCGGCATTCCGTTCGCCGAGACGTCGGCGAACCTCGAGCGGATCGTGGACGCGGTCGGGATCGACGACGTCGTCGTCTCCTCGATCCCGCCCATGGACGCCTTCCCCCAGGGGCCCGTCGAGTTCAACGAGCAGCTCGAGGAGTTCGCGGACGAGCGCGGCTGGCGCTTCGTCGACGCCGCCGCCGACCTGCGCACCTCCGACGGCACGTTCCGGGCGGGCATGTCGTTCGACGGTCTCCACCCGTCCGAGGATGGAGCCCGCGTGCTCGGCGAGGCGATCGCCGGCGAACTCGTCGCCGGCTGAGCCTCAGGCCGTTACCAGATGACGGCGATGGCCGCGTTGGCGAGCGTCAGCAGGCCGATCGGCCAGAAGATCGCCGGCGACACCGATCCGCTCTTGCGCTGACGGGCGGCGCCGATGCCGAGCAGCGCGCCGATGACCAGCAGGATCACGAGCTTCGTGCCGATCTTGGCGTAGTTCAGGTCGCCGTCGAGACCCCACGGCGCGGCGAGCGCCAGGCCGGCGACGGCGGCGATCGCGAGACCCCAGTGCATGACCCGCGTGATGCCGCGCTTGCCGTTGACCAGTTCGACGACCCAGGCGCCGAAGAGGACGGCGAAGCCGACGAGGTGGATGAGCACGACGATATCGCGAAGGGTCTCCATACCTGCAGGTTACCGGGAACGGGCGGGCGGCGCCGTGCAATATTCGCGCGTTTGACAGCGTTCGCACTAGTGAGAATAATGGAGTCCACGACGAAAGGACTCCGCCATGGCCGACATCCGCCTCACCGACGGACACCTCGAGGTGGCACTCACGCGCCGCGAGAAGATCGCCGGCCTGCTCGGCGACCTCCGTGTTCCGGTAACCGCCATCGGCCACGTCGACGTCGTCGACAACGCCTTCGACGCCGTCCGAGGGCTGCGCGCCCCGGGGCTCGCGATTCCCGGGCTCACCCGCGTCGGCACGTGGCGCGGTCGCGGTCGCCGCACCTTCGTGGTCGCGCGCGCCGGGCAGCCGGCGCTCGTGGTCGACCTCGAGGGGCAGCGATACGACCGGCTGGTGCTCTCGACGACGGATGCCGCGTCGCTCCGCGACCGGCTCCGGGCGGCGGTGCGCTGAGCGATGGCCGGCCCCACCGACACCGTCGAGCTGGTCCTGCACCCGGTCCGGCTCCGCATCATCCAGGCCCTGCTCGGCGGGCGCCGGCTCACGACCGCCCAGCTCGGCGACGAACTGCCGGGCGTGACCACCGCGACGCTCTACCGGCAGGTCGCCACGCTCGCGGAGGCGGGCGTGCTCGTCGCCGTCGACGAGCGACGGGTCCGCGGCGCCGTCGAGCGCACGTGGGAACTGCAGCTCGACGCCGCCCGAATCACCGGCGACGACCTCGCCGGGATGACGCCCGAGGAGCACCGCCGCGCGTTCGCCGCGTACGTCGCCGGGCTGCTCGCCGGGTTCGACGGGTACCTCGCCCGCGGCGACGTCGACTTCGAGCGCGACCGCGTCGGCTACCGGCAGGTCGCGCTGTGGATGACCGACGACGAGACCGACGAGTTCATCGCCGGCCTCCGGGATCTCGCCTCGCGCTACGCCGGCAACGGCCCGGGCGACGGCCGGGTTCGCCGCGTGCTGTCGACCGTGCTCATCCCCGATGCGACGGATGCCGCTCCGGCCCCCGCGCCCTCCTCCTCCGCCTCTTCGACCTCGACGGGAACGACATGATCACCGCTTCCACCCCGACCCTCACCGAGACCGCCTTCGACGTCGCCGTCGGCGACGTGCGCCTCGCCGGAACCCTCGCCCTCCCCGCCGACGCCCCGCGGGCGGCCGCGCTGCTCGTTCCCGGGTCTGGACCGGTCGACCGCGACAGCGACCACCCGCGCATGCGCCTCGGCATCACGCGTGAACTGGCGCACGCGCTCGCCGGTGCCGGCGTGGCGACCCTGCGCTACGACAAGCGCGGCGTCGGTGCGTCCGGCGGCGACTTCTTGAGCGCCGGGCTCAGCGACAACACGACGGATGCCGCGGCTGCCCTCGCCGCGCTTCGCGAGCGCCTGCCCGGAGTGCCCGTCGTGCTGGTCGGCCACAGCGAGGGCGCGATCATCGCGACCCGCGTCGCCGCCGACGAGCCGGACCTGGCCGGTACCGTGCTGCTCGCCGCGCCGGCGGTCGTGGGGGAGCGGATGCTCGCCTGGCAGGCCCGGCAGATCGTGCCGACGATGCCGAGGTTGGTCCGCGGCATCCTGCGGCTGCTTCGCATCGACCTCATCGAGAAGCAGCGCCGCAACGTCGAGCGCTTCCGGCAGAGCACGACCGACGTGATCCGGCTCGAGGGTCGCCGGGTCAACGCCAAGTGGCACCGGGAGCTCATCGCCTACGACCCGGCTCCGGACCTCGCGCGCCTGTCGATGCCCGTCCTCGCGATCACGGGCGACCACGACCTGCAGGTCGACCCCGACGACCTCGAGCGCATCGCCGCGACCGTCGCGGGCCCCGTCGAGATCGAACGGCCCGAGCGCCTCACGCACCTGCTGCGACGCGACGCCGGCGACACCGCCTCGTTCGCGGCGTACCGGTCGCACGTCAAGCAGCCCGTGGACCGCGAGCTGCTCGACCGGGTCTCGTCGTGGGTCGCGGCCCGCGGCCACGCGACCGGCGGTGGCGCCGACGCCTGACGGCTCTTGACGATCGCCGCCGCCGGGTCGAGGCTGATCGCATCCGTCATCCGCGAAGGCGCGGATCACACGGGAGGGAGCGACCTGCATGGACGTCATGACCGAGGAATCGACCGAGAAGATCGCCCGAGCGTTCTCGAGCCACCGCTTCGACGTCGCGTTGCCCCGCCTCGCCGACGACGTGATCTGGACCGTCGTCGGCTCCGATCCGATCGTGGGGCGGAAGAAGGTGAAGAAGGCCGTCGAGCGCACGGCGGCGCAGCTCGCCGAGGTCACGACCGAGTTCCAGCGGTTCCGCAGCGTCGTCGGCGAGGACAGCGTGGTGGTCGACAGCCTGGCGCGGTACACGGATGCCGCGGGCGACGTGTCGATCGTGGCATCCTGCGACCTGTACGACTTCGACGGCGACGGGTGCATCACCGAGATCGTGTCGTACACGATCGCGCTGCCCAGCTGATCGGGCTCCGGGGGCGCCGCTCGGTCAGAGCGGCAGTGCCCGGTCGTCGACGACGGTCTTCATGACCAGCGTCGACTGCACGCGCGCGACGCCCGGCAGTGCCGAGAGCTTCTCGTCCCACAGGCGCTCGTACGCGCGCAGGTCGGCGACCGCGACCTGCAGCAGGTAGTCGGGGTCGCCGAAGAGGCGCAACGCCTGGATCACTTCGGGGATCTCGGTGACGGCCGCGTCGAACGCGGGCACGGTGTCGCGGTTGGCCTGCGCCATCGTGACGAAGACGAGCGCGCCGAAGCCCATGCCGACCGCGTTCGGGTCGATGACCGCCCGGTACCCGGTGATCGCGCCGGACGCCTCGAGTGCCCGCAGCCGGCGGTGCGTCGGCGACATGCTGAGGTTCACCCGCTCGGCGAGCTCGGTCAGGCTCAGCCGGCCGTCGCGTTGCAGTTCGGCAAGGATCTTCCGGTCGATGGCGTCCACGACGTGAATTCTTCCACGGATGACGCGCGGCGAGGTTGAACACGGCAGCGGCTTCTCCCGCGGCATCCGTACCGTTCTCGTGTGGACACGCAACTGCTGATCGCCGCCGCGGTGATGATGGTGCTGATGGTCGTGCTGCCCGGCCCCGACTGGGCGTACCTGATCGCGTCGGGGATGCGCGAGCGGAGCGTGCTGCCGTCGCTCGCCGGCATCCTGCTCGGCTACCTCGCCACGGTCGCGGCGGTCGCGATCGGCGTGGGTGCGGCCGTCGCGGCCCTGCCCGGGTTCATCGTCGCGCTGACGTTCGCCGCGGCGATCTACCTCACGTACCTCGGCGTGCGCGTGCTGCGGCAGCCGCCCGTGGCGGTCGCAGTCGCGGGCGCCGGCGGGATCGGGGGAACGGTCGCGTCCGCCGACGGCGACGTGCCCCCGGCATCCGCTCGACCGTGGCTGCGCGTGCTGCAGGGCGCCGGCGTCAGCGGGCTCAACCCGAAGGGGCTGCTCGTGCTCGTGGTGCTGCTGCCGCAGTTCACGGATGCCGCGGGCGCCTGGCCGATCCCGGTGCAGCTCGCGGTGCTCGGCCTGATCTTCGTCGGCGCGTGCGCCCTCGTGTACTCGCTCGTCGGCTACGGCGCGCGGACGGTGCTGCGCCTCCGCCCGTCGGCGATGCGGCTCGTCTCGCGCGTCTCGGGGGCGGCGATGATCGTGCTCGCGGTGGTGCTCGTGGTGGAGCAGGCGGCGCACCTCGTGGCGTGAGCCGCGGGGTGCCGCGCGACCGCGTGGGGGCGATCGCCGCGGCGCGGCCGGGAAGCAGTTCGTCCTCCTAAAAGTCGGTACCGAAGTACCGGGCGAGTGGAGCCGCGCCGTTCGCGCTCGGTCGGTCGGTCAGGTGGTGACGTCGCGCGGACGCGTCCGCCGCGAGGCGAGCACCGCCGTGACGACCCATCCGAGGGCGAGGATGGCGCAGCCGACGGCCCAGACGTGTGCATCTTCCGTCAGTCCTGTCTCCGGCCTGGTCAGTCGAGCTCGCGCAGCACGGTGGTGCGCTCGCTCGGGGTGTCGCCGGTGTTCACGACGCCCTGCGGTTCGATGAGGATCGCCGAGACCTCGCCGTCCGCCCTCGGGCAGTGCTCGACCCCGCGCGGCACGACGTAGACGTCGCCGGGGCCGAGCTCCACGTCGCCGTCGCGCAGCTGGATCACGAGCTGACCCGACAGCACCATGAACAGCTCGTCGGTGTCCGGGTGCGAATGCCAGGTGAACTCGCCGAGGACCTTCACGACCTTGACGTCGTAGTCGTTCACACTCGCGAGCCGGCGGGGCTGCCAGTGCTCCGAGAACGAGTCGAGGGCGGCGTAGACGTTGCGGACCTGAGCGCTCATCGTTCGATCGTCGCGCGGGGCGGCGACGGTTCGCAATGCTCGGGTTCGGCGGCCTCGGGTTCTGGGGCCTCGGGTTCAGCGGCGTCGGGTTCGGCGGCGCGAACCTGCCGGCGGGCCGGCGCGTTCGCGATGAAGACGCCCGCCACGAGCACCGCGCCGCCGACCGTCTCCCACACGTTCGGCACCTGGCCGAGCAGCAGCGCCGCGGAGGCCATCGCGACGACGGGGGCGAGCAGCACCCACGGCACGACCGACGCCGAGCGGTTGCGGGCGAGCAGCCCGTTGAAGATCGCGTAGCCGATGAGGGTGCAGAGCCCCGCGGTGTACAGCGTCGAGAGGATGGGCCGCCAGCCGAACGCCGCGATGCCGGCGGCGATCGCGTCGGGGCCCTCGATGATCGCCGACAGGCCGAGCGCCGGAAGCGGCACGACGAGCGCCGACCACACCGTGAGCGACAACGCCCCGTACCGTCGAGCCGGTGCGACGGGTCCGGCGCGGCGCGCGATCACGTTGCCGACCGCCCACGAGAGCGCGGCGAGCAGGCACAGCACGACGGCGAGCGCCGGCGCGTCGCCGCCGCGTCCGAGCGCCACGACGCCGAGCCCGACGGTGCCGATCGCGACGCCGGCGGCCTGCAGTCGGGTGGGCCGCTCGCGGAGCGCCAGCGCGGCGACGACGATGGTCAGCACGACCTGCGCCTGCAGGAGCAACGCGGCGATGCCGGGCTGCAGACCGAGTGCGATGGACGTGTAGAGCAGCGCGAACTGCCCGAGGCTCATGAACAGTCCGACGCCCACGACGGTGCGCCAGCTCGCCAGCGGGCGCGGCACGACCACGACCGCGAGTGCGACGACGGCGAAGCGCACGGCGACGAAGAACACCGGGGGGATGCCGGCCATGCCCCAGTCGATCACGACGAAGTTGAACCCCCACATCGTCGCCACCAGCGCAGCCAGCAGCATGTCGCGTCTCGTCATGGCACTACTCCAACGCGTCGCATCCGGAAGCACCAGCGTTCATTTCTTCATCTGAATCGGTAGCATCGCTGCATGATCGATCTCGAAGGCGTGGTCGCGCTGCGTGCGGTGGCCACGAACGGCAGCGTCGCCGCTGCGGCCGACGCGCTCGGCTTCACACCGTCGGCCGTGTCGCAGCAGATCAAGCGCCTCGAGCGCGGCACGCGGGTCGCCCTCCTGGAGCGCGCCGGTCGCGGCGTCGTGCTGACGGATGCCGGTCGGCAGCTCGTCACGTCATCCGCGAGCGTGCTCGCCGACCTCGAACGCATCGAGGCCGACCTGCAGCTCGCCGGCGGGTCGCGAGCCGACAGCGCGGAGCGTCGGATCACTGGGGAGGTGCGCGTCGGCGCCTTCTCCACCGCGGTGCGCGGCCTGCTCGTCCACGTCCTCGCCGACCTGCAGGGCGCGCACCCCGATCTGCGCGTGCCGCTGCGCGAGAGCGAACCGTGGGAGACCGTCGCGCTCGTGGCATCCGGTCAACGCGATCTCGGCATCGTGCACCGCTGGGGCGGCGTGGCGCTCGCGATGCCCGGGCACCTCGTCGAGACGGCCCTGTTCACGGATGTCGCGGACGTGATCCTGCGACGCGAGCACCCGCTCGCCGACCGCGTCGAGTTGACGCCCGCCGACCTCGCCGACGAGCGCTGGATCGCGACCTTCGACTCGACCATCTGCCGGCAGTGGCTGCGCCGCCTGTTCGACGGCGTCTCGAACGCGCCGCGCATCGTGCACGAGTCGATGGAGTTCGAGAACCACCTCGAGCTCGTTCGCGCGGGCCTCGGGGTCGCGCTCGTGCCGCGCCTCGGCCGGTCGGCGCTGCCCGACGATCTCGTGGCGATCCCCACCGCCCGCCCCGCATCGGTGCGCGACATCGCCGCCGTGCACCGCCGCAGCCAGGCGGATTCGCCCGCGCTGCAGGCGGTGCTCGACGCGGTGCAGGCTGCGGTGCGGGCGCGCGATGGCGGGTAGCGGCGCCCCGAGGCCCACACCGAGGTCATACCTCGATCCGCGTCTCTCCGCCCGCGCATCCCACCCTCCCTTGGGGGGCGCAGGAACCGCCTGACGATCCCTACCCTGTGCCTCAGGGGTGTCTGAGATGACGGAATCCGGCGACGACGCGGAAGAGGTCCGAGGATCTTCGGCGGTGTCACGTGAGGCGCTCTCGCTGTTCACGCGCAATCGCGGCCCGCGTGGCCTCGAAGACCTGAACGAGCTGCTCGGCAGCCTCGACGCGGATGCGACCAGGGAAGTGCTGCGCGACCTCGCCGAGGCGGGACCCGTATACATCGGCGAGTGCAAGCAGGAGTATCCGTTCGCGGACATCTACCGCGAAATGACCGAGTCGGGAGTTCGGGACCGCTGTCGCCACCGTCCTTCTCACACGAGCGGTTTCTGGTGATGTCGGCGTTTGCGTTGCCCATCCGTGCACTGTCCTTCGCGCTCGGCGGCGCGGTGCTCGCGTACCTCTGGTATCGCGTTGGACCGTGGTTGCCCCTGACCACCTTCGTCGCGGCGGCTACCGGCGGATGGGCGATCGGCAGGGTCGCGAAGAGCCGACTTCCTGAAGATCCGGTCGGTGCACTGCGATGGTTCGAGCGCACCGCCGTCTCGATCGGCGTGATTGCGGCCGTGGCCGCTGGTCTGGCCATCGTCATCGGCGTCGAGATCGCGGTTGCTGCCCCCGGCGAGGGCGAGGATGCGGTGGTCGCGGCGCAGCAGACCCAGCTGAAGGCCGTCGTCGCCGCGGTTTCCGCCGCGCTCGCGGCGCTGGTCACCGGACTTGCCTCGAAGCCTGAAGATCTCGACGGGCTCATCGGCGACGCCGTACAGAAGGCGTTCACGAAGGCATACGACGCTCGTCGCGACCCCGCAGATCCTGCAGGCGCACGTCTGGTCTTCGCGACGAGCGGCGCGTGGCGCGACGGAGACCGGATCCTGTTCCCCTCCGGATCGGATGCGCTGGACGCGGTCGGATCCAAGTACGCGTGGCCCGACTGGTCGAAGGAGAACCGGACCGCCCGCGCTGAGGCGATCGCGCAGTACCTCGCCGACAATCCGCCGAGGAACGCCTGATGAGAAAGGAGCCATCGTGGCATCGACTGTCCTCACGGATGAATCCGACAACGAGTTCGAGGTGGTGTTCGACGATGAGAAGTTCATCACCGCGGTGAACGGCCCGTGGCCATCGGTCGGGCACGAGTTCACCCTGAGCGGTGTGCCGTCGCACCGTTTTCCCCGCGACGTCCCAGAGGTTTTCCAGCGTGAAGCGCTCTCGCGCGGCGAAGAGGTCTGCTACTACGACAACGACGAGTGCCGAGTCTGCTTCTGCGATGGTTCAGGCCGCGTGCGCTGCGTGAAGAAGTGCTGAAGGGAAAAGCCTGATGATTCATTCCGGCCAAGGGAAGGTCCAATCGCAGGTCCTGGGAGCGCCGGATGGCCAAGCAGCCATTCAGCAGTACCTCGATCACGCCGCTGCGGTTCTCGCCGATGACCCGGAGACGGCGCCTCCGGAACCAGCACCGTTCTTCGAGCACCTGCAACCGTTCGAGGGACGCCTGATCGTCGGCAGCTCGCCGGCGTCGGAGGAGTTCAGCGCCGCGCGTCTGCTCTGCCCGGGCGGCAACGGTGAATGCTGGCGCGAGCGCGTCGGCTCTGGTGCGTCGGCTCGGTGGGTCTGGGTCTGCAACTGCTACTGAGTTCGCCGGCGCGACGGCTGGGCGGTCACCCGGGCCCGCGCCGCCCGAACACCCCCGCGAACACCGCGTGCAGCAACGGCACGACGGATGCCACGATGAGCGCCACACCCCACCCGGGCTCGTCGTCCCGCAGCAGGATGCCGCCGAGGAACAGGCCGACGAACACCACCGCCGACACGATGCGGCCGGCGACGCGCTCGAGGCGCGTCATCCGCTGCTCGATGCGTGGCGACTGCGCGACGAGGCGCCCGGATTCGACGCGGTCGACCAGCCCCTCGAGGCGGCCCGGCAGTCGCCAGGCGGTGCCGGCCACCGACAGCGCCTCGCGCCCGACGGTCTGCACGAGCCCGCCGCGCTGGTCGCGCAGCAGCTGCGCGGCGTAGGGTTCGACGGCGTCCCACAGGTTGAACTCGGGGTCGAGGGTGCTGCACATGCCCGAGGTCAGGGACATGGCGCGGATGATGAGCAGGAAGTTCTCCGGCAGCTGGAACGGCAGCGACCGCACGACCTCGCCGAACTCGATCGCGAAGCTGCGCAGCTCGCGCTCGTCGACCTGCGCGAGCTCGGCGAAGCCCATGCCGCCGAACCGCGCGAACAGCTCGGTCATCGCCCGCTCGAGCTCGTAGGTCTCAGCGGTCGGCAGCAGGAAGCCGACGCCCTGGATGGCCTGCACCAGGCGCTTCCCGTCGCGCGCGGCGACCGCGAGCATGAGCTGCTGCAGGCCGCGGCGCAGGCCGTCGGGCACCTCGCCCATCATGCCGAAGTCGATGAAGGTGAGCTGCCACGCCGGCGCCGCGGCATCCGTCGCCCCGAGCGATGGCGAAGCCGAAGCGGATGCCGCGGGCCCGGCGACCGGCGTGACGAAGACGTTGCCCGGGTGCGGGTCGGCATGGAAGTACCCGTCGCGGAACAGCTGGTCGAACATGACGGCGGCGAACTGATGCGCGACCTGCTTCGGGTCGATGCCCGCGGCGACGAGCGCCGCGCGGTCGCTGATCTTGATCGCGGTGACGTCGGCGAGCGTGAGCACGCGGCGGGTGGTGCGCTCCCAGACGACCTCGGGGGCGGCCACGCGCGGGTCGTCGGCGAAGTTCGCGGCGAACCGCTCGGCGTTCTGCGCCTCGTGCAGGTAGTCGATCTCCTCGAGGCTGGTGGTGGCGAACTCCTCGACGAGCGCGGGCAGGTCGACGCGGTTCGCGACGAATCGCACGCGGTTCAGCCATCCAGCGACCCGGCGCAGCGCCGCGAGGTCGACGTCGACGATCACCTCGATGCCGGGCCGCTGCACCTTGACGACGGCCTCGTCGTAGCCCATGTCGCCGGCGTCGACGGATGCGAGCCGGGCGCGGTGGGCTTGGCCGAGGGATGCCGCGGCGAGCGGCGTCGGGTCGAACGACGCGTACGCCCGCTCGAGCGGCACCCCCAGCTCGGCCTCCGCGAGGCGCCGGATGTCGTCGAACGGGACGGGCGGCACCTCGTCCTGCAGCCCGGCGAGCTCGCGGGTGATCTCGGGCGGCAGCACGTCGAGCCGCGACGACATGTACTGGCCGACCTTGATCATGAGCCCACCGAGGTCGACGGCGAGCACGTGGAAGCGCTGCGCGATGCGCGTCATCCGTGCCGTGCGCCCGCGGGCGACGAACTTCGTCAGCCCGAAGCGGGTCAGGACGAGTTCGTACCACCACGTCTGGACGATGTAGCGCGCAGCGAACCGCAGAATCCTCCGGTAGCGGGCGCGCGTGTTCCCCACATCGGGCATCCTGCCTGTCGGACGCCGACGTGTCGAGGCCACCGAGCGTCAGTCCTGGGCGAGGATCGAGTAGAGCCGTCGACGCGCCTCGTCGAGGATGTCGACCGCCTGCTGCACCTGCTCGGGCGTGCCCGTGCGTCCCACCTGGGCTGCGGCCTGGGCAAGTTCCATGCCGGACTTGGCGAGCGGCCCGGCGTGGCCGAAGTCGCGGCGGCCGCTGCTGCTGCTGCCGCTGGTGCTGCTGCCGGTCGGCCACGGCGCGCGGTCAGCGGATGACGCGGCCTCGGCCCTGCCCATCTCGGTGAGCGTGTACGTCTTGCGGCCGCCCTCCTCCTCGGCGGTGATGAGGCCCTCGTCGGCGAGCAGCTGCAGCGTCGGATACACCGAGCCCGCGCTCGGCTTCCATACGCCGCCGCTGCGCTCGGAGATCTCGCTGATGATCTGGTAGCCGTGCATCGGCTTCTCGGCGAGGAGCGCGAGCACCGCCGTGCGGACGTCGCCCTTGCCCATGCGCGGGGCGACCTTCTGCTCGAACATGCCGCGCAGCTGCTCCATCGCCTCCCACAACCCTTGGCCGGGACCGCCCTTGCCCCAGTTGCTCGAGCCGCTGCCGAACGTGCTGCCGAATGGATCGCTCATGATGACCTCCCTGAACCGGGGCCCTGATCGGGTCTCGACGATATGTCAACGATATATCGGTGAGCCGTCGGGGTGGTCGTGAATTGGCTGGGAAGAAGCGCCGGGTTGTGGAAGCCCTGCGCCTTCGCGAACCCGCCTTCCCCGAACTCGGGCCCGGCATTCTGTCTGTGGATGAATCGCCCGAACCCGCGCCTGTGAAGGAGAAGTGCCCGACGCCCCGCTCGTGCGGCCGCGGCGGCGCGTCAGCCCGCCTCGCTCCGCCGCTCGGCGATGATCGCCCGGGTCATCCGCGTGATCAGGTCGAGAGGGAGCGGGTCCGCGTGCGGGAACGTGACCGAGTCCTTGCCCGATCGGTGCGGCGCCACCTCCGACTCGAGCGGCTCCGGCAGCGGGGGAACCGGGTAGACCCCGATGTGCCGCTTCCATCCGGCGAAGTGGAGCGCGTACCGCCCGCCCAGCATCACCGCGGCGATGCCGTAGCGCATCCTCTCCTCGGGATCGGCAACCTCGGCCCGGATCGCCGCGCGCACCTGCGCGAGCCGCGCAGCGATCTCGTCGGGGAACGACGCCACGTACTCATCGACGCTCTGGGCGGTCATGAGGGGAATGGTGCCAGTGCGGATGCCTCCGCGCCACCCCTGCGACGCGCGCCACCCCTGCGACGCGCGCCACCCCTGCGACGCGCGCTCGCCGCGCCCTCGCGGAGCGACCGCCCTCGACTCCGGCGCGACACCGCGCGAGGATGAGCATGACGACAGAGCGGAGTACTCCGATGACGATCACGCAGTCCGACCGCCGCAGCGGTGACATCCTCGGGTTCGTCGTGTCCGGCGACGTGACGAAGCCGACTACGACGTCCTGACGCCCGCGGTCGAGGCCGCGGTCGAGGAGCACGGCGAGGTGAAGCTCATGCTCGATCTCACCGACTTCCGGTGGGAGAAGGTCGGGGCGTGGGGTGCCGACCTGCGCTTCGGTCACGAGTTCCACGAGAAGGTCGCGCGCATGGCGATCGTCGGCCACAAGAAGTGGGAGGAGCGCCTGGCGCATCTCGCTTTCTACGCGCGGGAGGCGGCGTACTTCGAAGATCCGGATGCCGCTTGGGCCTGGCTCCGGAGCGAGGCCGGCCGCGACGCCTTCGTCGACGATCTGTTCGAACAGCTCGACCTGCGCGCGCTCGAACTCGTCTGCGGCCGCGTCGAACCCGTGGTTGCGCGTGCTCAGGGCTCCGAGCTCGATCAGCAGCACGGTCGCGTCGAACGACGGCTCGCCCTCCATCGGGATGCCGAGGCGCAGGCATTCGCGCATCCGCTGCTCGGGCCCGGTGCGGGCCTCGACGCGCGCGCGTCGACCCGTGATGTACTCGATCGCCGCCGCCTTCGCGACGCGCTGGTTCCGGCGTCCGGTGCCGTCGCTCGACCAGGAGTTCGCGGACGAGGCGGTCGATCTGCCGGAGGGCGTGAAGACCGCGCCCTGAGTCAGCGGTCGGCCGGTCGGATGTCGCGGCAGCGCGGCATCCGGCCGGCTCTGTTCATTAGCGGTCTGAGAACCGTCTCCCTCGGCACCACCACACCCTCTCGCGACCTTCCTCACAGAAGACATTGCCCACAGTCCCGGTGATATGATTCTGTTTGCCGAATCTTAGGGAGGTGTGTATGACGGACATTGCAACGCTGGTCCGTTCGGCGCGTCGATCCCGCCGTCTTTCCCAGCGCGAGCTCGCACGCCGCGCCGGGCTCTCGCAGAGCCGTGTCGCGATCGCCGAGAACGCGCACGAAGACCCGCGCTTCGACACTGCCAGCCGCCTCCTCGCGGGGGCAGGGCACCGGCTCTACGCGGCGGCGACCACACGCGACGACGTCGCGACGATCGCCGCCGAGATCCGGCACGCGCTCGCGCGCGACGACCGGGTGATGGCGTTCCGATACTTCATCCAGATGAACGATCATCTGGTGGCTGAGCGCGGCCTGCTCCGCGGCATCCTCGCTATCACCGAGCCCGAGCTGACCGGTTCGAAGACGTGGGATGCCGCGATCGCGGCGCTCGTCGACTACCGACTGAACCAGGATGGCGTGCCGGCTCCTGCCTGGACCAGTGCCCCTGCCCGACACCTCGAGCGCGCGCGACCCCTCGTCGTCGACCCGGCCGACCCGATTCCGCCTCGCGCTGAGGTTCCGACCGAGTTCCTCAAGCACGGGGTGCTCGTCTGGCGCGACTCCGTGGAGAGCGTGTGATGATCCTCCTCGATCGGGACGACCTCATCGACGGGCTGCGCGAACTCGTCGCAGAGCTGCACGCGGCGGGCGAGCCGGTCGGGTTGCGCATCGTCGGGGGCGGTGCGTTGGCGCTGCGTCACTTCGATCGACGAACCACTGTCGACATCGACGCCGTCCAGGTGAGTCCGGGGGAGGAGGGCTCGGTCCTGGCCGCGGCCGAACGTGTGGCGGAACGCCGGGGGTGGCAGCTCGACTGGCTGAACTTCAAGGCAGCCCAGCTCGCGCCTTGGTGGGGACGCGACATCCGGTGGGAGCCGGTCCACCACGACGACCTCGTGACGATCGAGGTGGCGCCCGCGGACGCGTTGCTTGCGATGAAGCTCAAGGCCAGCCGCCCAGGCCGCGACACCGACGACATCCGGCAACTGCTCGCTGTCTGCGGCATCGACTCGGTCGATGCCGCAGACGCGCTCTTCAGCGAGTTCTTCCCCGGCGACTCGCTCACCGACCGTGCGTGGGGAATGGTCGAGCGGATCCTCGCAGGCGGACCGCTCGTGCCGCCGGTCACGCCGCCGCCGCCGATCCTCGACCCGGAGCCGTAGTGGGGCTCTTCCGACGGTGCGCCCACGGATAGGCTCCGACACATGACGACGCCGCCATGCGTGACTCCAACCCACCTCGCTGCCGAACTCGGGTTGAAGCCGAAGACGCTCCGCGCCTGGATGCGGCGACAGGGGTGGCGAGGACTGGAGGAGAAGGGTGCTTCCTGGTGCATCACGCCCGAGCAGGAGGCCTCGGCCCGAGCGCACTGGTCGTCGAACGCCGAGCACGCGGGTCTTGATGACATCGCGCTAATCGACAACCTTGCCGAGTGGTCGGCTTGGGCGTCATTTGCGGAGGTGGGACCGCTTGCGCCTCGACTGCCCGGCGTCTACCAGTTCCGGGTGACCGGCCAGCTGATGCCCGTCTATGTCGGCATGGCGGGCGAGCGGCGGGGGATGGGCTTGCGCGGTCGTCTCTCGATGTACCGCCGAGGCAAGGCCGCGACGTCCGGGTTCGGGGAGGCCGTGCTCGACCGCGCGCTGGCCGATGAAGCATTCGTGGCAAGGCAGCTCGACCGGTTGCGAGAAGAGGGTCCTCAGCGAACATCAGCGTGGGCTCGCGATGCGGTCGCCTGGTTTTCGCCTGACATTCGATGGGCGGTGACGGCGGACTCCGCAAGTGCACTCCTCCTCGAGGCTGAGGTCGAGAAGGTGCTGCGCCCGCACGGAATCTGGAATCGCCCACGCAATCTCGATTGAAGTCCTCGCGGGCGGCCTTCGGAGCTTGCCCCGCACAGGGTGCGCCACGGCGACGCCGAGTCAGGCCGTCGCCGCGAGCGCGCGGACCGCGCGCTCGACCGCCGGACGCACGTCGAGTTCGGGGTCGACCGTGAGTCGGTGCAGGGCCAGCCCGTCTGAGAGGGCCATGAGCGCGCGTGCCGCCGGCACCGGGTCGGGGATGCCGGCTGCGGCGACGAGCCGGTCGGTCCACTGCTCGAACTCGCGACGCTGGCGGCGCAGCGGTTCGAGCAGTTCGGGGTCGGCAGCGAGTTCGACGAAGAGCGCGTAGCGCGCACGGGTGCGGGTCGCGGCCGGGCCGGTCTGCACGAGCAGCACGGCGCAGAGTCCCTCGGTGATCGAGTCGGGCGTCGGCTGCTCGAGCACCTCCGGCGTGAAGTCGGCACGCTCGAGTTCGGCCATCCAGTCGATGATGCCGGCCAGCAGGGCCCGCCGGGTGCGGAACCAGTTCGAGGTCGACCCTGCGGGCAGCCCGGCCCGTTGATCGACGCGCGCATGGCTGAGTGCCCGCACTCCGGCGGTGCCGAGGACCTCGACCGCCGCCTCGAGGGCTCGCTCCCTGGTTGCTGCAGCCATCGGCGCCTCTCACGTCGCGTACGTCGACGAGTTTCGCACGGGCGTGCGTGGCGCCGTGGCATCCGTGCGCCGTGGCATCCGCAGGTCGGGGTCGGCGGGCCGAGCTCAGTCGGTTCGCCGGATCCAGTCGAGCGTGAGGTTCGCGACCGCGTCGGGCGCCTCGGCGGGGAGGAGCTTGCCCCCGTCGTCGATGAACGCGAACTCGATGTCGTCGGCGAATCGCTCGGGGTTCGCGCAGAGGCGGCGGATGAGCTCCTCGTCGAACCTGGTGTCGACCCGGCCGAAGGCGAAGAGCGTCGGAACGGTCAGGCGCATCTGCTTGTACACGCCACGGCTCAGCCGCATCGACTCGGGGATCACCATGCCCCGGTAGAGCGCTCGCACCGCCTGGTCGATGGCGGGCCGCTGCATGGGCGCGAGGTGCGCGTCGATCTCCGCCTCCGGCGTCCGTCTCGCGTTGTAATGATCGGCCCACACGCCCCGGAGGGAGCTGCCGGGGCGATGCCAGAGCAGCTTCGGCATGTGCCGGAAGGCGGCGACGAGCCTCGGGCTGAACGAGATGAACACGGGCGGCACCGAGAGCTGGACCGCCCTCCCCACGCGTTCGGGGTGGGCGTAGGCGAGCTGCATCGCGGTGATCGCCCCCATGTCGTGACTGACGAGGTGCGCACGTTCGACGCCGAGCGCCTCGAAGAGCGCAAGCAGGTCGTGCAGTCGCGTCTCGCGGTCGATGCCGGGGTCCTCGGCTTCGGTCCAGCCGGCACCGCGAAGGTCGGGACAGATCACGCGGTAGCCCTGCTCGGCGATCAGCGGGGCGACCTCATGCCACGGCCACCAATGTAGCGGGAAGCCGTGGAACATGACGACGGGTTCACCGTCGCCCACGGTGGCGACGTGCGTGCGCAGGCCCGGGGTCTCGACGATGAGGTGATCGAACCCGGATGCCTCGGGCAGCGGCGGTGCGAGATCGGCCGGTGCGGCGAGGAATGACGGCGAGGTTCTGGTGCACGCATAACGACTCCTTCGTCGGTGCGGGTTACTATGTTTATAGTAGATCGGATGGCGCGCGCTGGCCAGCCCTTCTATTCGAAGTCGGGGAGACTCTCGTTGGACCTGCCGAGCGGCGACCGGGTCGCGGTGCTCGGCTCGAACCAGCCGGGCAAGTCGACGCTGCTTGACGTACTGACCGATGAGACCAAAGTGGGTGCCGGAGCCGTCCGTTGGGCGACGGGCGGCAGATTCGTCTCGCATAACCGGGTGTAGGGCGAGCTGGATCTCGGCGACAGCCTCGGCCATGCGGTGAATGCTTATCCGGGATTCCTGGCGTTCACGGCGACGAAGAATAGCGTGAACCGGTTCCTGTCGATGCCGAAGTTCTCGGGAACCGACCTAGTCCGGAAAGCCGTGCGCCATAGGAGCGCGCCTCACTGCTCAGCGACCGCTCGCACCTCGGGCGGTTCGTCGTGCGGCCATCTGCTCTCGCGCGCTTCGAACACTGAGTAGATCGTCACCGGTGACAAGCCCAGAAGTGGCCAGCAGTGCGTCATCCACCAGCGTGACCGCGTCGAGGAGTGCGCCAACGCTGAGCAACTCGGCGACCTTTGGCTTGATTGCTTTGAGTGCTGCGGCGTGCGTGGCCACGAGTGACGGGGCAGGCATCGCCCAACGGTCGGCCTCGCGGGGCTCGATCTTTAGGATCCCGCCGCCATACGACCGACCAACCATCTCAGCATTCAATAGCGTGACGCTGTTGAGGCTCGCGAGGGGAAGGAGGTCTCGGCCAAGGCTACGAAGCTCGGCTGTAAGGTAAACGCCGTGTACTGAGTTCAGGTGGTGGGCGCCGGCCCAGTTCGTGGTGAGACGTGGGGTGTCGGCGTTCATGCACGTAAGCAACAGGTCGGCGGGCGAAACGAGCGGCACCCGGAACCATGGGTTTCGCACCCGGCACTTATAGGCCTGATCGACCGCCGTCTGTTTGCCGAAATTGACGTACCCGCGCGCGCCGGCAGACATCGCTGATGCAGCTGGTCGAAACAACCAGGTGGCGCGTCCGTTCGCGTCGAGTACTCCCAGCATCTCCTCTGTGAGCCCGAGCCCCCGTAAATGCGAGCTTCCGGCCGGTGAGATTCGCACGACCTCGTCACGGTCGAGGCCAAGCTCGGTGACCTGCTCGCCCGTGAGAGTGAAGTAGCGATTGTTGCCCGTCACTATGCCGAGCGTTGTGTCGCCCCACTTCTCAAGGTGCGTGAAGTGGCCGCCAGCGGTCAACGAGTGCAGAGGCTCGACGGCACCGGCGTTCACCAGCAGTGACGTCCACTTTTCGGAGGGATCGCTCGGAGTGAACGTTAGCCCGGCGCCGAGTGACGCGAGCCCGGATGCGTCGCGCACCTCATGCACCGTCGCGCTCACGGTCGACCCCTCGTGGAACCCCTCTGCGAGCAGCAGCACGACATCTGCCTCGGCCTCGGGAAAGACCTGCTCGGTAAAGAGCACCAGCCTCACTTCGCTGAACCGCTCGAAGATGAACTTACGAATGGACGCCGCGTAGTTAACGCTCAACAGTTCGGCGGGCAGCACGAGTCCGAGTCGGCCGCCCTTACGCAGGAAGAGGGCGGAGTGCACCGTGAAGGCGGCCCAGCTCGACGCCAGACCGGTCAGGTTGACGCCGCCACGTAGTGCCGCCCTGCGCGCACGAGCGCGCGAGTCACCAGCGAAATCCTGGTACCGCACATACGGCGGGTTCCCGATCGCTGCCGCGTAGGTGCCTGTCGGTTCGACACGGAAAAAGTCGTCAACCGCAATGTGCGGTGTTCCGCCCGCAGCTTCGACCCGGGCCCGGGCCACCTGCGCGCTGTGCTCGTGGATCTCAGCCCCGTACACGTCCGGTGCTTCAGCCCCCAGCTCGCGAAGGCGCCGCACCGCCTCGACCAGGAACGCCGCATCGCCGGCTGATGGCTCGAGTACCGAGTCGGCCTTGTCCCGGATCGCCCACTCGCTGACGAAGCGTGTGATTTCGGGTGGCGTGAAGAACGCCCCACGGGCCTTGCGCACCTCTGCGGTGTCGTCGGGCGAGCGCTCGAGGAGTTCTTGCACATTGCTCATTCTTCCCTGCTTCCATCGATGAGGCGGTCGTGACAGACAATGTTTCGGAACTCCGGCAATGTTCGAAACTGTGTTCGATGCTAGGCGGGGCGTCCGACATCCATCTGGTGCCGACACACCGCCGCTGCTCCCGTGGCCGGTACATGCCTCGTCGGTCGCAGCGGGCAGACTAACTCCCATGGCGAGAGTCGACTCCTTCAGCCCCTATGACGCACTTCTCGCGTCCACCCCAGCCACTGACCCGTGGGGGCACCACCTGGGGGAGCCGCCAGCCTACGGGCCCGACTACGAGTTGCTTGCCCAGTTACTGACCATTCCGGTCGCGTCAGGCAAGGGGGCTGCGTCCGGTGCGCTCGCGAGCGGCGTCGATGCCTGGCTCTCCTCAGAGTTTCGGCGCGCCGGATTCAACGCCGACGAGGTGTGGCCTCGGCCGTCCATTCCACGAATCATGCCGCGCGAAATCGCGATGCTCCTCGAGGGGCTACCGGCTGGCCTTGCGAGCCAGATTCGCGATCGACTGCAGACGATGAAGGCAGTCGGCCCGGCCGATGCACGGTACCTCGGACGCGCGTACGAGAAGCAGGTGGATGTCTCGCTTTCGCGCTGGGACCGTGGGCCCGAGATGCTGCTCAGCACGAAGACTCAGGTCTCGTCGTTCGGCAAGAACCTCGCCAACCGCTTCGAGGAGGCATATGGCGACGCAGGCAATCTTCGGACGCGCTACCCGCTGGCCGCGGTCGGCTTCTTCTTCGTTCAGCGGTCGACAATCCTTGAGTCGGAGCCGGATGCGTTCGAGAAGACCATCGACATGATGCGGAAACTTCGTGACCCGGTCGGACTGAACGGGTATACCGCAACCGGGCTCGCGCTTGTTTCGTGGGACGTGACACAGCCGGGGGCCGGTGTGAGAATCGAACTGGATCACGTTCCTGATGACATCAGGCCAGAGCAGTTCATGATGCGCATGATCGAGAAAATTCTCGCAGCGACCCCCGTGAGCCAGCATGTGAAACCACGTGAATTGATCGAGCGCCGGGTGATCCCGATCGCGGAAGAGGACGTGGCTCCGTCGAAGTGACGGTCACCGCACCACCGCAAATATGACACTCAATAGCTTAGAGGAGTAAACAATGCCTTCACCGCTCGATGATGCTGATGACATCCTGTTCGCGGGAATCGCTGGAGAAAAGGTCGGAAGTCGAACCGACTCCGCTGCTTTGCTCGCTTGGTATCTTGTAAATGTATGGAGGGTCGACCCGGAGGACGTTGACAGCGCCATATGCGATGGCGGTGGCGACAAGGGAATTGACGCGCTCATTGTCGATGATGACCTGTCCGAGATTACAATATTTCAGGCGAAATACCGACAGGATCCGTCGCGCACCACGCAGGGGGACGGTGACCTCAAGAATCTCGTAGGTGCGGCCGCCTGGCTCGAATCGGCGGAAGCGGTCGACCGTCTCATGGCAGCAGGACCGAATCAGGAACTCCGCAACCTTATAGCTAGGCAACAGGTTCGGGACAAGGTCGCGAGCGGCGTCCATGTGGTCAGGCTCATCTTTGTAACCAACGCGGAACTCGATGCCGCGGGGAGTTCGTACGCCGAGACTCGCAAAGACGGTCCCCCGCCGCTTGAGGTGTGGGACCGCGGCAAGCTGACTGAGATCGCGGAACGTACGCAGCGTCCGTCTCTTATGGACGATGCCAGAGCTCTACGGACAGCGTCGGCGCCGATGGTCATCGACTTGACGCATCAGGCGAAGATGGCGGTTTGTGTGGTGCCGGCTTCGGAACTCGTTGCGCTTCCCGGCATCGAGGACCGAGCGTTGTTCAGTCGAAATGTTCGCCTATTCGCTGGTCGGACCCGAATCAACAAAGAACTTCGACGGACGGTTCAGAATCTCGACGAGCATCGGCTCTTCCCGGCGTACCACAATGGGTTGACACTGCTCACCAACCAGATCGGAACCGTAACCGAAGATTCGATAACCCTCGATGGCGTCGGCGTCGTAAACGGGTGCCAATCCCTCATAACGCTATACGACAACAGGAACGCGTTGACCGACGAACTCCAGCTCATCGTTAAGGTAGTCGAGGTGACGGGCGATGACAGGATCGCCGATCTGATCACCTACCGCTCGAACAATCAGAACGCTGTAACACTGCGCGACCAGCGGTCCAGCGACACAACGATGCGGGATCTGCAGCAAGGCACAGCGGATCGATTCGGGTCGAAGTTCGCGTTGGTCACGCGTGTCGGAGAAGTGATCAACGCAACCGAGACGCTCGAAAACACGCTCGCAGCGCAGCTCATAATGGCGGCCTACTTGAAGGAACCGTGGGCGGCGGTTCGAAAGGTCCGACTTTTCGATCAGGACTACCGCCGCATCTTCAATCGCACTATCACACCGGACCGTCTCTATCTCCTGCACCTCATCGACAAAGCCGTGGGTGCTCACCGCGAGGAGTTGCGTCCCGATCTTCGGGCAAGCTATGCGTCGATTCGATTTACGCTCGTCTATTTGGTTTGTGTCGTAGTGGAGATATCAGAAGCTGGAGCTCGACTTATGCGCGAGCCTGAGGCGTGGTTGCCGGAGGAGGAGGACGCCGTTCTGGCATCACTGGACGCAATAGCGGCCGAAGTTGTCGACTCAGCGAATTATCACGTTCAGGCAGAACTCCAGGCGGACCCGGACTACGATCCAAAGGTCGTTTTCAAGAGTCGAGGTGGGGTCAGCCGACTAGAGACGGACGTCCTACGCGACGCCCGCAGGCAGGCGGGGCGTGCCCACTCATACCTTTTCACAGTCACGCCTGCGGACCGGTCGTAAACGTGCACGGGGATGAGCGCAACGGGGTTCATGGTCGCCGGTCTAGGAGGGCGTCACGTCGATGCTCGGACTTCTGAATTAGGCGGATCAATAGCATCAGCTGACACGGAATCTGAATGGCTCTTCGGTTCTACTTAAACACCACTTGAGAACCGGGGGTTACGGATATCATCGAGGCGCTACCCTTAACCTAAGTGCCGCTGACGGGGCGTGAATCTCGGTTCTGTCGATTTCGCTCGGCGGCGCACGAAAGTTCTCGATCGGTTCGATAGCTTTGTAGAGCTTGTGTTTCGCGAGTTCGAGGATGCCGCTCCACCTACCGTCGCATGTTCGGTCGGAGGTCAGCCAACAAAGCTGTTGAATTCCGGGGGAACGACGAAATAGGTCGCCAGGACGTCGCCCTTCGTTAGCGGTCGCTCGGCCGCTGCATCGACGAGGCCTTCTGCTACTAGCTGCTCCGCGAATCTGTTGCTCGGCCTAGTGAAGCCCCTCAGGGTTCGATCCGGTTCAAATCCACCGATCTCATATATTCGCTCGCGCGGGATCGCACCTCCGCTCCGCGCAGCCTCCACGATGCTCATCGATTGAGTCAGATATCCACCCTCGACGAGCATCGCCATTAGTCGACCGAAGGCGCTCGGTGACCAAGCGGCGCGCTCAGGCCGGTCAGGGTCGCCCAAGACTGCTAGCGAGCGATCAAGTCGACGTTGGCGAAGTTCGAAACTATCCTGTCCGACTGTGGCGGAGCGGTCGGCGGGTGGTTCGGGTCGGAAGTGTAGCTCTGCGGACTGTTGCCCAACTGCGACAT
The DNA here is from genome assembly GCF_023217995.1 of Agromyces sp. C10. Taxonomy (NCBI): domain Bacteria; kingdom Bacillati; phylum Actinomycetota; class Actinomycetes; order Micrococcales; family Microbacteriaceae; genus Agromyces; species Agromyces sp. C10. The sequence goes on from NZ_JALPSX010000001.1 coordinate 86,802, forward strand.
CGAGCCTGGCTTCGGGTCTCGGGTGGCCTGGTCGATCGGTGAAAAGCACCTGCTCGATCCCCTCCGCCGTCGCAATACGGAAGCGAGTCTGGCGGCCGTAGCGGTTAGTGCTGCCCAGAACCCAGTCGCCTCGGTCCACACTCAGGCCGCCGAACTGAAGTTCAGCCGGAGCGGCCTCCAGGTCGCTATCGAGAAGCTCGTCTACCGCGGACTCTGGTTCATCTGGTTGCAAGATCATCGCGAACGGCGTCGATGTGAAAGCGAGGAAACCGCGCTTGTGAAGATCCTCGGACGTGGCGTCGGCCACGATTTCGGCGAAGGAACGGGCAAGAGGTGCTGGGTCGCCGGACCTGCCGGCGCTATCAGTCGCTTCTGCAAGGCCTGCCCGGATCGCTTTGCGAGCTTGAGCCGTTGGGAACGCGGATGTAAGTCCGGCTCCGATCGAGGCCGCGAGGAACGCTTTCGCGATCTGGCGGGCGAGACGAGGAAGCCATTCGAAAGCCGGAGTGTCCAGATTCACGAGGGAGACGCGGTGCGTTAGGGCGTACGAAACCGCATCTGCTGTGAAGCCGCTACCGGAGAACAGCGCGTAGCGGTAATCAAAAAGGGCGTACCCCGGCATTCGGGCGGCCGAGTAGTGCTCGTTCACGTCATTGATCACGCCGACAGCGTTTCTGACTGTGTCTAAGCCCACTCTGTCTCGTCGAAGCTTCGCTTCAACGAACAGACGAAGCGGATAGGTGCCTGGCACTGTCATCGTCAGTTGCCCGAGTACGTCAGCTTGGTGGTCGGCCCCTCGACCCCTGACATAGAGAGAGCCGTTCCGGTCGACCAACGCCGTCGTATCCTGAGACTGGCGCTCAAGACGCTCGTAGCCGCTCGCACTCAACCAGTGAGCGACGAGCTCCTCTAAGACATAACCTCCAAGGCTGCTCTCAGTAATCACAGACTGAGGCTATCCAACCGTCTCACCCTTTCCGCGATGCGCCGGGGCTCATATCGCCTCGCCCAATCATCGGCGCCTCGAGCCAAGCAGTCCACCCGATTAGGCATCCGAGGATTCGACCAACAGCGAGGCGACCTCTCTGGCGGGCACAATCTCAAGCATCTCCGGACCGACTCTAGGTGCGAGCCACGTACTTGCCGCGGCGTGAACCAACGATTCGGTCCTAGCTGCATCGACACGAAGTAGCGCGACGGGCTTCCCTTGCCGCCGCGATGCGTTCATCGCCATGGCTGGCCGGTCAGAGAGATGAACCCACTGACGACTGCCCTTAAGCAGCCCCGACCGAGCCTCGAATATTGAGGCGAGGTTCTCTAATGGCGTCGCGTGGTAGAGCGAGGCGGGTGGAGTTCGGACGTCGTACTTGATGTCTCGCTTGACCGAATGACCGTACACCGCTCGAATTTCTTGTCCATCGCGTTGGAACCGGGGCTCGCCCGCCGCTCCGGCGATCAGCATGAGTACACCGGGCGTAACGTCGTAACCGCTCGCGTTGAGGAGTTCGGTCAACTCCTCGACATGAACCCATCCGTCCTTTGTCGCCGGGGCGTACGGGTTGTGCCGAAGGTGGTAAGCCATGGCCCGGCTGATGCGACGACGGTCGGGAAGATCCAGAACGGTGTCACCGTCCTCGGACGCTACGCCCGCGATCTCGGTCCATCGGTTGTGAAGGGTTCGCGCGACCTCTCCGATTGGGAAATCCTGAAACTCCCTTTCTACACCGATGAGCAACTGCCCGGCTCGTACTCGGTGGTGGCTCGTGGCTCCCGGCGCACTGAACATCCAGGCTGCGCGGGCGATGACACCGCCGGCAAGGTACTGCATCGCCTCGTCGTGTGCGGGTGCGTCTGTAGCGCCGAAATCGAGCAGAGCCTGGAGGTAGAACCGCAGTACTCGCGAACGCGACACCCAGTCTGCCGCGTCGTACAGTGGCACGTCTTCCAGCAATTGTGCCAGTTCGTATCCGAATGGGCGGGTCCCCCTTGCATCGAGGTCGACAGCGAGGACCCGACCACTTGGTTCGACGAGCCAGTTTAATGCGTGTGAATCGCGGCGTTGGAGCGGTGGCGCAGCACACATGATATTCCACCAACTGGCGAACACTGCGGCGCGCTCCTCATCATCGCAGATTGCCTTCAGCCACCGGCCAAACTCCCTCTCCCAGAGACATCGTCTCAAGCCGTCGGAAGATGCATTGGCTCGGGCGTGGAAGAGCGCCAGAAACCGAGCTGTGCGATGGACGACCGGTTCGGCATTCGACGGTGCGAGTCGAATCACCTCGTCAAGGGTCTTGCCGCTGTTGTATCGTCGGACAGAGAATAACGCATCATCGCCCAACTCCATTCCGGGCACGCCCGATCCAACGGTGGCGAGATGGTCAATCACTCCAAATTGGTTCGTTTGCCCCGTTGCCCTGATTCGCTTCGAAAGGAGTTGAGTTTGGCGTAGGTCGTGTTGGTACGCGGATGATGATAGCGCCTTGAACACAAATGTCTGCCCGATCGAGTTCTCAGCGTCTTGCAGGACGATTACCCCGCCCCGCCCGCCGAGCCGTCTCCGCTGCAATTCGTGACTGCGAATGGCCAAGCTGGCTGCACCGCCGAACAGCGTCGCCGCATCCCCGCTGCGTACCGCGAACGCGATCTCCTCCGGCAGTCGCAAGAGAGAACCGGGCACGGGACCGTTGGATTCAATGTCTTGGGCCATCACAATCAGTTTGGTCGCGTCGTCAGATTGCGAGCCGGACGGGGTTCCCAAGAACGTGAGCGCCTCCCGTCGAAGTGTGACGTTCGACGAAAGCCGAGCGAGGTTCAATTTGTCCTCAGCATCCGCCAGCCTGGATCGGTGCCCTCTCAGAGGTCGCCCTTTGGGGGCACCCGAACGCGTCCGTATGGCGTTACGTAAGTGTTCTCGAGCGTTGCTTCGGTCCACTTTGGCGAGGTAGGAGTGCAACTCCGAAAGCACATCTCTGAATACGAACTCGCCCGCGCGTCGATCACGGGATATCGCGGCGACAAGCGCAGGAGCAATCCATTCGAGCGTTGGTGACAGCACCGCGTGGCTCGTTCGCATGCAGAAGGGCAGACGAATACCCCTGGTCGAGATATCGATTTCGCGCGATACGCCCCGCTTGCCCAGTTCGTCGAGGAGTGCCTGAAGCATGACTATTCGCAGCACAGTTTCTGCTTCGGCGGGATTGCACAAGCGCGCGCCTTCAGTCGCGTGAAGTGCGCGTTCGAGAAACTTCTTGCGACCCGATACGGTGCTTGCTTCACCCGCCAGCTTGGTCCACAGTTCCCCGCAGTTTAGGTACCACGTAGCGTTTAGATTCGTCCCTCCAGCGCTGCCTCCAATCGTCCTCGCCGCAGACTCAAGCGCGCCCTTTTCTCCGAAGAGGTCATAACGCCAGAGACACCCTTCGAGGAAGTAGGTCAGCGCGTTGTCCGCGCCATCCTGATGAGCGTCGAGGAGTGCTTCGCATGCACTCTCGAGTTGCGACAACTCAACTAATCCGAAACGTGCGGCAAGGACTGTGGAGATTCCGAATCTCACTCGCAACGATCGATCAGGGACCTCCTCGCTCAACTTGGCTGCCTCAATGAGGAAGGTGAGATATGTGCGGGCAAGTCCAAGCGCTTGCGAGAACACCATCCGCTTGCGCCATGATGCGGCGAAGGCCGCGTCAAGTGCCGCCCATGCAACCTGCTCTCGGGCCCGAAGAAGTGCCCCGGACAGGGACAGCCCGTGAGATCGGAAGTACGGTCCAAGTGACATCGCGCCCCGCGACAACCGTTCCTCCTGGACCAACGCTGCGATCAACGGAATGCCGGCTGCCTCACGCGCCTGTGCCCAGTGACGAACCAGCTGAAATCCCGAGGTGTTCGGGTCCATCCAGTCTGCGACTGCGCCCGCCCCATCAAGCTCAATCCATCTTTCTAGGTCGACGTCGACGTCGACTCCTGCCTGTTGAGCTGTCCAGGCGGCTGCGCTGTAGTTGTCACGCAGGTGTCGTGCGAGGCGGTCAAAATCACCTCGCGTCCTACGATTGCTCATCCGCGCGGCGACATCGGCTGGACTCGGGGGTGGGACTGCGGCCATTCGTCCTCCACTTGACGGTGCCCTTCACTGTTGCATGGAAGTTCAAGGGGCCGGCGTAGGCGCTGTGGTCAGCCGTGCCTGCGTCGGGAATATCAATGACGCGGAGGCGTTGAACTTGAGCGTACCCAACTCAAGTTCCCAGGAGGACCTAGGTGCCCGACAACTTTAACGAGGCCGGCGCGAGCTCGTTCGACGAGTTCCTCGCCCGCTACCTCGCGGGTGAGCAGGCCAGGCAGGCGCGGTCGATCGACCTCAGCCGGTTCCTGACCTCGCGCACCCAGAGCATCCTGCAGCGCGCCGGACGCTTCGCGCTCGAGCGCGGACAGACCGAGCTCGATGCACTGCACATCCTGCGCGTCATCGTCGAGGACGAGTCCGTCGCGCAGGCGATCACGCGCGTCGGCGCGAGCCCCGAGCGCATCATCACGGCGACCGAGGCGCGGCTGCCCGCGGCATCCGACACCGCCGACGTCAACTCGGCCATGATCACGCCGAGCGCGAGCCGCGCGCTGTTCCACGCGTACCAGGTCGCACGCTCGAGCGGTTCGACGTACATCGACCCCGAGCACGTGTTCTTCGCGCTCGTGCTCGGGCAGGATGCGCCTGCCGGGCAGGTGCTGCAGCGCGCCGGCGTGACCGCCGAGGCGCTGGCCGCTGGACTTGGTGAGCACGTTGAAACCGAGTCCGACGAAACCGGGTCTCGATACGGCGCTGGCGCGCCTACTCGACCGGCGGAGGGGGAATCGAGCACCCCCATGCTCGACAAGTTCGCCATGGACCTCACCGAGCGCGCCATGAACGGCGAGCTCGACCCCGTGATCGGCCGTGCCGACGAGATCGAGCAGACCATCGAGATCCTCAGCCGCCGCACGAAGAACAACCCCGTGCTGATCGGCGAGGCCGGCGTCGGCAAGACCGCGATCGTCGAGGGCCTGGCCCGCGCGATCGTCGAGGAGAACGTGCCCGAGGCGCTGCTCGGCAAGCGGGTCGTCGCACTCGACCTGCCCGGCATGCTCGCCGGCACCCGCTACCGCGGCGACTTCGAGGAGCGTCTCACCAAGACGATGGAGGAGATCGCCGAGCACCGGGGCGAGCTCATCGTGTTCATCGACGAGGTGCACACGGTCGTCGGCGCCGGTGGTGCCGGCGAGGGCGGCATGGACGCGGGCAACATCCTGAAGCCCCGCCTCGCCCGCGGCGAGCTGCACCTCGTGGGTGCGACCACGCTCAAGGAGTACCGCACCATCGAGAAGGACCCCGCGCTCGAGCGCCGGTTCCAGCCGGTTCGCGTCGGGGAGCCCTCGATCGAGGACTCCGTGCTCATCCTGCAGGGCCTGCGCCCCGCGTACGAGGAGCACCACGGCGTCACCTACACCGACGACGCCCTCCGCGCCGCCGTCGAGCTCAGCGCCCGGTACCTCACCGACCGCGTGCTGCCCGACAAGGCCATCGACCTCATCGACCAGGCCGGTGCGCGCCTGCGCCTCAAGCTGGGCGTGAAGGTGGATGTCTCCGCGCTCATCGAGCGCCTGGCGGAGCTCGAGGCCGACAAGAACGCGGCCGTCCGCGCCGAGCACTACGAGGAGGCGTCGCGGATTCGCGACGAGATCTCGAAGGTGCAGGCGAAGCTGGATGACGCGACCTCGCGCAACGCTGGTCGAGTAGCGGAGCGTATCGAGACCACCACCGAGGGTCTCGGTACGGGCGCTGGAGCGCCCTACTCGACCACCGTGGGGGAGCCCGAGATCGCCGCCGTGATCTCGCGGGCCACCGGCATCCCGGTCAACCGCGTCACCGAGGGGGAGCGCGAGCGTCTCGCGAACCTCGAGGGCGAGCTGCACGCCCGGGTCATCGGGCAGGATGACGCGGTCACCGCCGTCTCCCGCTCGGTGCGCCGCAACCGCACCGGCATGGGTGACGCGCGCCGGCCCGTCGGCTCGTTCCTGTTCCTCGGGCCGACCGGCGTCGGCAAGACGGAGCTGGCGCGCGCGCTGGCGGCGAGCCTGTTCGACGACGAGGGCGCGATCATCCGCTTCGACATGAGCGAGTTCGGCGAGCGGCACACCGTGTCGCGGCTCGTGGGCGCCCCTCCCGGATACGTCGGCTACGACGAGGCCGGCCAGCTCACCGAGCGGGTGCGGCGCAACCCGTACTCGATCGTGCTGTTCGACGAGATCGAGAAGGCGCATCCCGACGTGTTCAACCTGCTGCTGCAGGTGCTCGACGACGGACGCCTGACCGACGGCCAGGGTCGCACGGTGGACTTCCGCAACACGGTGGTCATCATGACCTCGAACCTCGGTTCGGAGTTCCTCGCGTCGCGGTCGGGTGCGCTCGGCTTCGTGGCGTCGACGGATGGCTCGGGGTTCTCCTCGTCCGATGACGTGCGGGCTCGCGTGATGGGCAAGGTGCGCGAGGCGATGCGGCCGGAGTTCCTGAACCGCATCGACGAGATCGTGCTATTCCAGAAGCTCTCGGCTTCTGAGATCGCGCAGATCGTGCGCCTGATGCTGGGTGCGACATCCGCTCGCCTGGCGGCTCGCGAGATCGGCTTCGAGGTGACGGATGCCGCGGTGGCGCTCCTGGCGGAGCGCGGCTATGAGCCCGAGTACGGTGCACGTCCGCTGCGTCGCCTGATCCAGCGCGAGATCGACGACCGCATCGCCGACCTCCTCGTCACCGGCGCGCTCGGCGACGGCGAGGCGGTGCGGGTCGATGCCGCGGACGGCGAGTTCGTCGTGGCATCCGTGCCCAACGCGACGGTGTCGCTGCCCGACGCCGCCTGACCCGCGTTGGTCGAGGAGCGCCGCCGCGGGCGGTGCCTCCCGAGACCTCACGCACGACCAGAACGCCCGGCCTCCTTGGGAGGCCGGGCGTTCTTGCCGTCGCAAGGCGCAACCGAAGCGGACTCCGGCGCTACGCCGAGGCGGGCACCGCGACGGGGAGGTCTCCGAAGGCACGTTCATCGACGCCGAGGCCGCGGTAGACCTCGTGAAGTGCTGCGACGACCGCACCGGTGGCGCCTGCGAAGTCGCCCAGCTCCGACGCGGTGAGGCGCGGTGCGGCCCCAAGGTGATGCTCGAGCATCGCCTCGTACCGGGCGAGGTCCCGTGCGAGCGATTTCGCGATGCCGCCGCCGAGCACGATGACCTCGGGCTCGCACGAGACCGTGGCGGCGGTGAGCACGATGAGCAACGCCTGGTCGAAGTGGGCACGAAGCGATCGCACCGGCTCCGAGGCATCCGGAGTGAACAGGTCGGCGGGCGAGTCGAGGTGCACGCCGGCTTCACTGGCGAGCCGCATGATTCCGGGACCGGTCACCATCAACTCGAGCCGCGTACCCAACGGGCCGGCGGGGAGTTGGCCGAACTCGCCGATCACTCCGTGACTGCCGCGGAGGATCCGCCCGTCGATGGACAGCCCGGCCCCGAGGCCGGCGCCGATCGTCACCATCACCGCGGTGGGCGCGTTGCGCGCGGCGCCGAAGTGCTGCTCGCCCAGCAGCGCCAGGTTCGCGTCGTTGTCGGCACGGACGGGCCGGCCGGACCGGGCGCGAACCGAGTCCAGGAAGCCGGGCTCCTCGAGTTGCGGGAGGTTCGGCGCGTTCGAGATCGTCGAGCCGTCGCGGCCGACCGCGCCCGGAAGCCCGATGTAGACCGACTCGACACGGTCCCGGCGCTCGCCAGCGATCTCGTCGATGACCGATGCGAGCCAGTCGGCCAGCGCGGTGGCATCCGCTTCGATCGGGGTGGCGATCTCGCGTCGCTCGATCGGGGACCCGACCATGTCGGCGAGCATGACGCGGGTGTTCGATGCGCCCAGGTCGACCCCGACGACGAGGGAGCGGTCGGCGACGACGTCGAGGAGGACGGCGCGCCGTCCGCGTTGCACCGAGACCAGTTCGGCCGCCTCGACCACCAGGTCCTGGGCGATGAGCTGCTCGACCGCGCGGGTGACCGTCGCAGCCGAGATGCCGGACGCCGCGGCGAGCTGCTTCCTGCTGGCCGGACGTATGCGCAGGAGCTCGGTGAGCACGGCCGTCCGATTCAGCTCGCGCGTATCCTGAACCATCGTCGGCCCCCCTATTTGGCGTCACCCTGAGCATAAACCATGGCAACAATCGGGTCACAGGCGCGCCCGGCGAGGCGATCTTGGCGAGGTTTCGCAAATCACTCTTGACTTTGGTTGCGTCATGAAATCAAAATGGCTGGCACGCTCAATGACGACACGCGCGAGCCTCCGTCGGTCGTCGCACCCAGAGTCACGTCCGCATAGGAAGGTCACACCAATGGCACGATCACCGTTCACCGCGACACGGGGTCTTCGGGTCTCGCTCGTCGGCGCCGTCGCATCCGCGCTGATCCTCACCGGTTGCGCCGCGCAGGGCGCCTCCGCTCCCGCCGACGAGTCGAAGCCGGCCGCGGCCGAACCGAGCCTCGAGTTCCAGGGCCCGAACGGCGAGCAGCCGGGAGCGCTCGCCGAGCTCGAGCTCACCGACGAGGAGCTCGCCGAGGTCGAGGACGGCGAGTACACGGCCGCGTTCGTTTGGCACACGTCCGGCGACTTCGTCGCGGCAGTGGAGAACGGCGCGCGCGCCGAGTTCGAGGAGCTCGGCATCGAGGTGGTGGCCAGCACCCAGGCGAACTTCGACGCGGGCACGCAGGCCAACAACGTCGAGACCATCATGGCGCTCGACCCCGACATCGTGGTCGCCATCGCGGTGGACCCGACCTCGGCCGCCAAGTCCTTCCAGCCGATCCTCGACGCCGGCGCGAAGCTCGTCATCATGACCACGCCCCCCGAGGGCTACACCGCAGGCGAGGAGTTCGTCTCGATCGTCACCGAGGACCTCGCCAAGGCGGGCCGCGCGAACGCCGAGATCCTCGGCGACGCGCTCGGCGGCGAGGGCGAGGTCGGCTACCTCTCGTTCAACGCCAACTTCTGGTTCACCAACCAGCGCGACCAGTCGTTCAAGGACTGGCTCGCCTTCGAGTACCCCGACATCACGATCGTCGAGGAGCAGGGCTTCGCCGACGAGACGGCGACGCAGGCCGCTGCCGCGGCGATGATCGCGAAGAACCCGAACCTCAAGGGCATCTACGTCTCGTGGGCGACCGCAGCACAGGGCGTGCTGGCCGCGATCCGCGCTTCCGGCCGCACCGACATCCAGATCGTCACCAATGACCTCGACACCACGGTGGCCGCAGCCATGAACACGGGCACCAACGTCGCCGGCATGGTCGGCAACGGCTCGCTCGACATCGGTGCGGGTCTCGCGCGGGCCGGCGCGTACGGCGTGCTCGGCAAGGAGGCGCCCGAACTCGTGGCATCCGACCCGACCAAGGTGACCAAGGACAACCTCGTCGAAGGCTGGAAGGCCGACTACGGCGTCGAGCCGCCCGCGAGCGTCACCCAGGGCTGACGACCGGGGAGGGGTCGCTCGCGGCCCCTCCCTCCCGGCGTCCAGCCGGCACCAACGAAAGGAAATCGGATGACCGAGGTCATGACCGTGCGCGGTCCGGTGCCGTCCGCGGAACTCGGCAGGATCATGCCGCACGAGCACCTGCTCTCGCTCGCCCCCGGCCGGTGGCTCACGGGGGGCGCGCACGACGATCGCGTCGCGCTCGCCGTCGGTGCGCTCGCCGGCCTCACCGAGCGGGGCTTCGGCACCGTCGTCGACCTCTCGCCGTACGGCGTGGTCGGGCGCGATGCCGCGGGCGCGGATGTCGCGCTCCTCGCCGAGGTCTCCGAGCTCACGGGCCTGCACATCATCGCCGGGACGGCGCTGTACCTCGAGGCCTACGCGCCCGGATGGGCGCAGGCCGCGACGCTCGACGAGCTGACGAGCCGGTTCGTCTCGGACGCCGTCGACGGCATCGGCGGCACCGGCATCCGTGCGGGGATCTTCGGGGAGCAGGCGACGGGACTCGGCGAGATCACGCCGTTCGAAGAGCGGGTCCTGCGCGCGGTCGCGCGCGCCCACCGGGAGACCGGACTCGCGATCATGACCCACACCACTCACGGGACGATGGCGCACGAGCAGGTGGACCTCCTGATCTCGGAAGGCGCCGACCTCGATCGCGTCGTGATCGGCCACCTCGACACCCAGCTCAGCGTCGACTTCGTCCGGAGCGTCCTCGACCGCGGCGTCCTCGTGGCCATCGACACCATCGGCAAGGAGGTGTGGGACTTCTTCATCGGACCCGCGCCGGATCGGCCCGACGGGGAGTTCCCGAAGCGGTCGTTCGCCCGATCCGACCAGGGCCGCGTGGAGCTCGTCACCGAGCTCGTCGAGCGCGGCTACGCCGACCGGATCCTGCTGGCCCAGGACCTCACCGGAGCCGAGGTCTGGATGAACCCCGGCACGCACGGACAGCTCGGGTACGCCTACCTCGCCGACCGATTCCTCCCCGCACTCGCCGCGAACGGCGTGCCGGAGGATGCCATCGAGCGGATGACGGCGCGCACGCCCGCGCGGCTGCTCGAGGTCGGCGCGTGAGCCGCGCGTCCCGGTACGTCGTGGGTGTCGACCTCGGCGGAACCAAGGTGCGGGCCGGAATCGCGGGCATCACCTCCGACGGCGAGGCCGACCCGCGCGGCGCGCTCGCGGAGATCGAGCGACCGACCGCCGCGGGAGGCGGCCGCGCACTCGTCGCGCAGCTCGTCGAACTCGTGCACGACCTCTGCGCCGCCGTCGCAACAGGGGTCGACGCGGTGGAGGCGGTCGGCATCGGCGGTGCCGGCGTCCCAGATCACGGGCAGGGCGGCTTCGACCTCTCTCCCAACCTGGGTGATCTCGCCTCGTTCAGCCTCTCGGATGAGCTCCGGCTTGCCCTCGGATGCGTCGTCGTGCTCGAGAACGACGCCAACGTCGCGGCGCTCGGCGAGCTCACCGCCGGCATCGGCACCGAACACGACGACTTCGCGTTCATCTCCGTCGGCACCGGGATCGGGATGGGCCTCGTCGTCGGTCGCGCCCTCGTGCGCGGGGCCGGCAACGCCGCCGGTGAGATCGGCTACCTGCCGTTCGGCGCCGACCCGCTCGATCCGGCGTCGCATCGACGCGGCCCGCTCGAGGAGGTGGTGGCAGGCGACGCCATCGCCGGGCGATACGGCCAGGGCGTCACGGTCCGCGAGGTGTTCGCGCGGGCCGATCACGGCGATCCCGACGCGCTCGCCTCGATCGACGAGGAAGCCAAGTGGGTCGCGCACGCGATCGCCGCCGTCGATGCGATCGTCGATCCGGGCCGGATCGTCCTGGGCGGCGGCATCGGCTCCCGCCCGGAACTGCTCGCCTCCATCCGCAGCTGGCTCGACCGGCTCGGACGAGGAGCACTCCCCGTCACCATCAGCGAGCTGGGCAGCGCAGCGCCCGTGCTCGGAGCGCTGCGCCTCGCCCGAGACGCCGCCGGCAGCACCCACGAAGGAGTCCCAGCATGACCATCGCCCCGACCCAGGCGCCCGCCAAGGGGGTGCAGCTCGTCCGGTCCTGGCGGAACTACGTCGTCTACGTCGGATTCGTCGTCGTGTTCCTCTACTTCGCGGCGACCCAGGGCGCGAGCTTCCTGAACGGCACGACGCTCGTCAACATCGTCACGCAGGCCACGCCGATCACGATCATGGCCGTCGGGACGGTGTTCGTGCTGAGCCTCGGCGAGATCGACCTCTCGATCGGCTCGACCGTCGCGCTCTCCGCCCTCACGGCGGCCGTCGCACTGCAGGCGACCGGCATGTGGTGGGTCGCGGCGCTGACCGGACTGGCCGTCGGCGCCGCGGTCGGCCTCGTCAACGGCCTCTTCGTGACACTCGTCCGGTTGCCGTCCTTCCTCGTCACGCTCGCGACGATGGGGCTGGTGGCAGGGCTCGCGCAGCAGATCACCAACCTGCAGTCGGTTCCCGTCACCGACCCCACGTTCGGGTGGATCTTCGGCGGCGGCGCCATCCTGGGCATCCCGATCTTCATCTGGTGGTCGATCGTCGCCGCGGTCATCGGATGGCACGTGCTCCGCCAGCGCCGCTTCGGCGCGCACGTGCTGGCGATCGGGAACAACGCCTCAGCGGCCCGCGTCAGCGGGATCAAGGTGACCCGCGTGCGCATCGCCGTGTTCGTCCTCAGCGGGGCGACCGCCGCGATCGCCGGCCTGCTCTACGCGGGGCGTCTGGCGGGCGCGACCTACAGCCTGGGAACCACCGACCTCATGAGCGTGCTCGCGGCCGTGATCGTCGGCGGCACCGCGCTCACCGGCGGCAGGGCGTCGATGATCGGCGCCGTGGTCGGCAGCCTGTTCATGAGCATGATCAACTACGGGCTGCTGCTCGCCGGACTCACCGTCGCGCAGCAGGACATCGTGCGCGGCGTCATCATCCTCATCGCCGTCTCCCTTTCACTCCGCGGCAAGAAGGGAATCTGACCGTGTTCCTCCCACTTCTGCGGCGCCGCAATCCGCAGCTGATCGACGCCGCCGTCGCGTTCCACCGCGCGGGCGCACTGCCGCCGAACACCTACGTGATCGACCTCGACGCCGTCGAGCGCAACACCGCGGCGATCGCGACGGAAGCGGAACGCCTCGGGCTCCGTGCGTTCGCGATGACCAAGCAGATCGGCCGGAACCCGGATGCGTCGAGTGCCATCCTCGCCGGCGGCATCACGCACGCGGTCGGGGTGGACCTCGAGTGCGCGATCGCCGCCGCGGCAGGTGGTCTCGCCGCCGGCCATGTCGGGCACCTCGTCCAGATCCCGCGCCATCGCGCACCTGAGGCTGCCGCCCTCCGCCCCCTCTACTGGACGGTCTTCTCGGAGGAGAAGGCGCGCGAGGCCGGCGCTGCGGCGACCGCAGCCGGGTACGTCCAGGACGTGCTGCTGCGGATCGTCGCCGACGGCGACCGGTTCTACACCGGTCACGAGGGCGGGCTCGACGCGGACCGCGTGGTCGATGCCGCGCGTCGCATCGACGCGATCCCCGGTCTCCGGTTCGCCGGAGTGACGAGCTTCCCGGCGACCCTGATCGACTCCGCCACGCACGATGTGGTCTCCACCCCGAACCTCGCGACGCTGACGCGCGCCAAGGCGGCCCTCGAGTCGGCCGGATTCGACGACGTGCAGCTCAACGCGCCCGGCACCACGTCGGCCGCCACGCTCGAGCGACTCGCCGAGGCCGGCGCGACCCAGGTGGAGCCCGGTCACGGACTCACGGGCACCACGCCCCTCCACGCGGTGCGCGACCTCGTCGAGGACCCGGCGATCGCCTACGTCTCCGAGGTCTCCCACCTGTGGAACGGTCGCGCGTACGTCTTCGGCGGCGGACTCTACGTCGACCCGGTGCTGGGGGAGACCCCGACGGAGGCCCTCATCGTCGGTGCCGAGGACGACGCGGCATCCGTCGTCGCACGCCCCGTCGAGATGCCCGCACCCGAAGCGATCGACTACTACGCGACGGTGCCGGTGCCCGACGGCGCTGCGCGCACCGGCGACACCGTGATCTTCGGCTTCCGGCCGCAGGTCTTCGTCACCAGGGCGCTCACCGCCGGCATCCGAGGGCTCGCCTCCGGGGAGCCCCGGATCGAGGGCATCTGGTCGGCCGACGGATCGAAGCCGCTCGCCGTGGCGGACGCGGTCGAGGGAATGGAGAACGCACGATGAACCCGCTCAGCCTCTCGGGCATCAGCAAGCACTTCGGCGGCATCGTCGCGATCGAGCGCTTCGACCTCGAAGTCGAAGCGGGTGAGGTCGTCGCGCTCGTCGGAGACAACGGAGCCGGCAAGTCGACCCTCGTGAAGATCATCTCCGGCGTCCACGCCCCGACGCACGGCGAGATCCGGCTCGGCGGTGAACGGGTGGCGTTCCGGGATGCCTCGGACGCGCGCAACCACGGCGTCGAGGTCGTCTACCAGGACCTCGCCCTCGTCGACCTGCAGCCCGTGTACATGAACCTGTTCCTCGGGCGTGAGCTGCGCAAGAAGCCGCTCGGTTTCCTCGATCGCGCCGAGATGGCGCGCCAGACCCAGCAGCTCGTCGACGACCTCGACGTTCGGATCCCGTCTGCGAAGGCGGCCCTGAGCGATCTCTCGGGCGGACAGCGTCAGGCCATCGCCATCGCACGCGCCACGCACTGGGCGAGTCGCCTGGTGCTCATGGACGAGCCGACTGCGGCGCTCGGCGTCGCCGAGACGGCGAAGGTCGAGGAGCTTATCCTGAAGCTCAAGGCGCGCGGCGCCGCCGTGCTCGTCGTGAGCCACAACATGGAACAGGTGTTCCGTATCGCCGACCGGGTGACGGTGCTCCGTCGCGGCAAGCAGGTCGGTACGCGGCGGGTCGCTGACACGAGCCACAACGAGCTCGTGTCGATGATCACCGGGCTGAGCTCGTGAGCAGCGCCGTGACGGAACCCGGCGCGTACATGCGCTCCGAGATCGCGGAGCAGCCGCAGCGCTGGGTCGAGCTGATCGGATCGCAGCGTTCGGCATGGGATGCGGCGATCGCCGCGGTTCGCGCCGCGTCGCCCGAGCTCGTGGCCTTCGTCGCGCGTGGCTCGAGCGATCACGCCGCGATCTACGGCCAGTACCTTGTGCAGAACGTGCTCGAACTCCCCGCGCTGCTCTCCACGCCGAGCGTCCACAGCCTCTTCGGTACGACCCCGGTGTTTCCTCGAGGGGTGCAGGTCGCGATCTCGCAATCGGGCCGTTCGCCTGACCTGATCTCCACGGCAGCGGCCCTGCGATCTGCTGGCCTCCCGCTGATCTCCATGACGAACGATCCCTCGAGCGGACTGTCCGAGCTGGCGGACGCGCACCTCTCCCTCGCCGCCGGCCCGGAGCTTTCGGTCGCCGCGACGAAGAGCTACACCGCCGAACTCCTCGCGGTGCGCACGCTCGTCCGTGCCGTGGCGGGTGCCGGCCTCGACGCGCTCTCCGATGAGATCGACCGGCTCGCCGACCGGGCGACCCGACTGCTCGAGGGCCTGACCGAACGGGTCGATCCGATCGCAGATGATCTCCACGGCACGGAACGCATCGTCCTCGTCGGCAGGGGGTACTCGATGGCCACGGCGAAGGAGGGCGCGCTGAAGCTGATGGAGACCTCAGGGGTCGCGGCCTCGGGCTGGAGCGCTGCCGACGCGACGCACGGCCCGCTGGGACAGGTCGCGGACGGGACGCTGGTCATCGCGCTCACCGGCTCGCCGGCAGGCAGGGAATCGGTGGTGGACTTCGTCACCGCCGCGCGGTCCAGGGGTGCCCGAGTGCTCGAGATCGGTCCAGCGGTGATTCCGGGCGCGACCTGCATCGACGCGGCAGGCGAGACGCCCGAGGAGCTGATACCCGTACTCGAGATCCTCCCCTTACAGGTGCTGGCCGCAGGATTGGCCGAGCGCCGCGGGATCGATCCGGACCGGCCTGCGGGGCTCAGCAAGGTGACGATGACGCAGTAGCGACGAAGCGCGGCGCAGCCCTCGCTCACCCGGGCCGCGCCGTCGCCTCCCGCGGCGCGCAATGTCTCACGGGAGGCGTCAGCGGGTGACCTGCACGACGACGAACACCGTCGACAGGACGAAGCTCGCGATCACGAGCACCCAGGACACCGCGGAACGCGCTCCCGACAGGCCGCGGTCGCCCGCCCAGACCGCCACATTGAGTGCGGCGAACGGCAGCACCGCCACCAGGAACGTCACCAGGATCTCCGCCTGCTCCGGGATCGTGGGCGCGAAGACCAGCAGCGCCGCCTGGCCGGCCAGCACGCCGAGCAGCAGCAAGGGTGCCGACGCCGGAGCCACGTCCTCCCGGGGGGACGCGAGGTACTTGAACGGCTGGTACGTCCGCGGGTCCCGTACGGGCGACCAGCCAGCCGACCTCCGGCGGGGCGGCAACGCCTCGGACATCATCGCGAGCACGGCGATGCTCGACACGAGAGCCAGCGCGATGGACCAGTTGGTCTGCGACGCCTCGAACCGCTCGAGGCCGACGACGCCGATGACCACCGACCACAGCAGCAGCCCGCCCAGGAAGCCGTGCCAGAGGGCGCGAGCGGAGAGGGCCTGATCGGTACGCGCTCGTCTGCTCCAGATGCGCCGGGTCATTCGAACGACGACCCAGATCGCGCCCGTGGCGACAGCGCACAGGACCGGGAGGGTGTACGCGACCTCGAGGAGCCGGCCCGCGTCGCTCCAGTCGAACCAGACGAGGGCGGCCGTCACGAGCGCGAGGTTGGTGAGCAGACCGGCGACGACGACCATCGCACTCGAGCCCCGCTCGTCTGCGGCATCGCCGGTCGACGCGCGCTCCTCGACGAGTTCCCAACCCGCCCACGCCAGCAGCGCGAGCGCGTAACAGGCGAGCCCGACGAGAACGATGACGACGCCCGCGGCGATGACCTCGGGGCCAATCCCGAACACCGGGGCGAGGCGACCCGGAAGCACCTCCGCGAGCCGATCCACCAGCGGTGACATGACGTGAGCGAGGTCCCCGCTGAAGCGGAGCACCGCAGCGACCACGAGGACCGCCAGCGAAGCTCGGAACGCCTCGAGCCATCGGCCACGCCGCTGGCGGAGGACCCCGCGCACCGTGGCGCGCTGCTCGAGCGCCGCCGCGGAGCCCGGGGGGAAGGTCCGTGTGGCGCCCAGGGCGTAGGCGGCGATCCGGCTCACGAACTCGGCGCGATTGGAGAAGTACGACGAGTGGTCGGTGATGACGTTGCCGTGGTTCCAGACCCGGATCTCCTCGACCTGCTCGTAGACGGTCCTCGTCGAGGGCCCGCCGTTGACGGGATCCGCGGAGGCCCAGAGGTCCACCCAGCGCTCTGCGAGCCGCCTCGAGTCCGGTCGGAGCCGTGCCTCGCGGGTCGTCGCCGTGGCCTGCTTCGCCATCGACTGGAGGAACGCCGCCAAGGTCGGCCAGCCGAAGATCAGCAGGGCGACCATCCAACCCGGAACCTCGGCGCCGCGGAACACGTCGACGACCGTGAAGACGACGACTCCCACGAGACCGAGGACGAGCAGGCTGATCAGGGCGAGGGCCACGTTCTCCCGCCGGGATACCGATCGGAGCCACCGGAGCTGACTGATCCCCGCCCCGTACGTCACGAGGACGTGGACCGGCGGGGTCTGCTCGAGCGCCTGCGCGGTGACCGCCGCGCCCTGGGAGTGTGCCACGACGAGGAGGGTCCTGCACCTGGCCGCGAGCCAGTTGAGGTCGCGCGCCACGACGCTCGACATGGCCGCCGAGTTGATCGCGCTCTCGCTGAAGAGCAGGCTGTCGCCGATGAAGGTCGTGAGCAGCACCTCGATCTTGCCCAGCAACGTCTGCAACCAGGCGAACGGGATGAGCGCGCGAAGCAGGACCGAGACCACGAGGATGACCAGCACGGCCGCCACCAGCGGCAGGGAGACCGCCGTCCACAAGGCCTGGAGCACGATGCGCCACCAGTACTGCGGTCGCCAGCCCCAGGCGCGAACCGCGGCGATCAGGCTCTCGATGGCGCGCACCACCACCAGACCCGGCGTTCGCAGCAGGATCCAGCGCAGCGTCGTTCCGGCGCCCGGCGGCACGAACGCGCGCGCCCAATTGGACTCGGCGAGCAGCCACGAGGCGGATCCGGGCGTCGCGGCCCGCCCCGGGGCCGCTTCGAACTCGACGACCGCACTCGCGGGCTCGTCGATGGGAATGCTCACCGAGCCGAGTCGGGCCATCGGGGCGCCGCCGAGTCGCGCGGTGAAGTCCTCGCTCCGCAGGTAGCCGACGAGGGAATCGCCGGCTTCCACCAGGAAGGAGCCGCGCTGCTGCTCGCCGATGCCGTGCACGAAGAGCAGGCCGACATCGTGGATGCGTTCCGTCGCTTCATCGCCGTGCGGCCATCGCATCGTTCCCCCGACCCGGTCCGTCCTGAGCCGCAGGATAACCAGTGCCGACGAGCGCCGCGGAGTACGGCGCGCAGAGATCCGGCCTCCCGTCCCTGCTCCCGAGTGCGTTCGCTCGGGTTCGCGCCGTCACTGCGGCGAGTCGGCGCCCCTTCCGGGAGCCCCACTCGCCGAGTCGAGGTGCGCGAGGATCGCGCCCTCGACGTCGGCCCACGGCGGGTACGGGAAGACGTGGCCGACGCCGCCGAGCCAGAGGTGCGCGGCATCCGGAATCGACGCGGCGAGCCGCCGCGCGTGCTCGAACGGGATGAGGTCGTCGTCGGTGCCGTGCACCACCAGCGTCGGCACCATGATCGTGCCGAGTGCCGCCGCCCGAGACCGCGTCGCGGCGACCGCCGCCTGATGCTGGCGGAACGCCCGGACGTTCAGTCCGTTGCGGTGGCGGAGGTCGTACAGCACCAGCGCGGCGTTCTCCTCGACGTCGACGCCGTCCGGACCGAACGCGCTGATCATCTTCGCGATGCGCTCCTTGACGAGCGCGCGGTCGCCGCCGCGGAGCCGGTACTTCAGCAGGGGCAGGTTCCGGATGGCGAGGAGCGCCAGCCGCCCCACTCGCGGTTCGGGCAGCGTCGGGTCCGTCGGATCGGGTGAGGTCGACATGAGCGTGAGCGACGCGACCCGGTCGGGCGCGAGGATCGCCACCTCCTGGGCGACCATCCCGCCGAACGACAGCCCGACCAGATGCGCACGCTCGGTGCCGGTCGCGTCGAGGACGGCCACCGCGTCGCGGGCCAGGTCGACGAGCGTGTACGGGTGCTCGGGACTCCACTCGGGCATCCAGTCCGACGCGCCGGTGCCGCGCTGGTCGAACCGGATGACGCGATAGCCGGCGCCGGTCAGCGCGCGGAGGAACGCGGGCGGCCAGAGCAGCCCATCGGCCCCGAGGGAGATGAACAGGAGCACCGTGCCGCGTTCCGGCCCCACGGCCGGGATCGACTCGAACCAGAGACGGATGCCACTGGCATCCGTTCACCGGTGGTGCCCGTCACCACGCCCGCGAGATCGCTCGCCGCGACGCGGTCGATCACGGCGTCGGTGACGGCCGGAAGACGCGGGCCGCCGAAACGGATCCACGCGGCGAGGGCGGCGAGGCCGGCGAGAACACCGCCGCCGGCGACCATGAGCGCCGTCCGGGAGCCACGGACGCGCCGGACGCGCCGGGGGCTCATGACGTCGTCGACGGCGTGTCGGCGAGCGTGCGCTCCAGCAGCTCGCGCAGCACGCCGCGATCGACCCCCGTGAGACGCTTGAGGTAAAGGCAGACCTTGCTCGCGTCGTGCGGGCCCAGCCGCGAGAGCAGGTCGGACCAGCGCTCGGCGAAGTGCTCGGGGAGGTAGATCGTGTGCTTCGCAGGCCCCGACGCGAACGCGAGCCGCGGACTCAGGCCTGTGCGCCCGCTCTCGTACCGGTACCGGTACTCGCCGAACCCGATGATGCGGCCCGCCCAGACGACGGGAGGCTCACCGCTGACCTCGCCGAACATCGCGAGCAGCTCGTCGGCCTCGGCACGGCGCGGACCGGTGGCGCGGTCGAGCACCTCGGTCACCGGCTGGTCCGACGGTGACATCGCGGGCTGCTTCGTCGACATGGGTCCTCGCGATCGTGCTCGACCCCAACAGCGTACTGCGCCCCCGGGTCCAGGGATCGGGCCCGTGGGATCTCAGTCGGGCAGGTCCACCGAGGGCTGACCCCCGGGGCCGCAGGGTGGATCCCAGCCGTCGCCCGGGGTGTCGCATCCGCCACTGTCGTCGGATGACCGGCCGATCGTACGGTGATCGCGCCACCTGGGGGGATGGGAGAGCGCCGTGCGTGTCGTCCAGTTGAACGTCGTCGACCAAGGCGGAGAACCGCTGGCTCGACGGGTGACCGTCACCCTCGTGATCGAGGAGGGGAGCTCACCCAAGGCGAACCCTGGGTCAGGCAGGTTGGATGCACTCGATCTCGGCCCCTCGGGCGGGCGCCGCGACATCCCGCTCTCGGACGACATGGCCGTTCGGGCAGTTCGGGTGCGCGCGCTCGACGGGCGGGCGATCGACGTCGAGCTGAAGCCCGCCGGCCCCGATCTCGCCTTCGCGGAGGAGATCGTCGTCACGGTGGACACCGCGGCGCTCGCCGTCGCCTCGGGCTCAGAGGTGAAGCCGCTCGTCGTCCGCGTCGAGGATGAGGAGGGCAGACCGATCGGCGGCGCCGAGGTCCGCGTGCTGGGCACCACGGTCGCGGGGGTCACGGAGGATCACGGCAGGCTCGAACTGCTCGTCTCCCGCGCCGACCTGTTCGTCGAGGTACGACTCTTCGACGAGTCGACCGTGGTCGAGGTTCCGGCTCACGTCGGCGATTTCGACGTCGTGCTCGCCAACCTCGAACCGGGCGCGATTGACGTGACTCCCCGGCTGCCCAGCGAGCAGGCGTTCGTGACCTCCGGCGAGTTCAGCCAGGACCTCGGCGCATCGGGCACCCCGTTGTTCACCCCCGATCGTTCGGTCGAGGAGTCGTCTGCCCTCGTCGTCGTGCGACTCGAGGAGCCGGCGATCTCACCGCCGCTCCGACCGGCGGACCTCGAGCTCTACTCCGAGGACCGGTCGTTCGAGGCCGCGGCGGACACTGGTGCCGCGCTCCCGGACCGACAGGCGAGTCACCTCCCGCCAGAGCCGGCGAAGCCGGTCGTCGCGTCCTCGAAGCTCGACGTGAGGCGCCTGCTGCGAGGAGAGACGGCCGTTCCGAGACCGGCGGCGACCTCGCGCTTCAAGGTGCCCGCGAAGCGGTTCGAGGAACTGTTCGCTCGCGAGCTCACCGACCGGTCCGACCTGTACGACATCGCGCTCGACACGCTCTCCGTCGCCCGTCGGCGCCCCGTCCGCGGCGCCGACCCCATCCGCTGGTTCGATCCCGCCAGCAGACAGGAGTCGAGCACCATCGTCCGCGGGCACCTGGTCCGGTTCGTGCAGCGGTGGCGTGCGGACGGCTACTCGTTCGGACGGCTGCTGCACAGCCTCGCGCTGGCGCCGGGCCAGGCGAAGAGCATCGCCGTCGTGGACTGGCGGCGCGACGAGACGGGAAGCAAGAGCGACAGCGTGATGACGCGCGACACGCTGATCGCCGAGATCGACCGGAGCCGGACGGTCACCGAGGACGTCGACTCGGTGCTCAGGGAGACGCTCAGCGGCACCTCGTCGTCGTTCTCGGTCGGCGGCGGGCTTGCGGGCGGCGGCGGCGCGACCGGGGCGCCCGGGGGAACCGGCGCATCCGGATCGGGCGGCATCGGCATCGGTGTCGGATATGCGACCGCATCAGCCGAGCAGGACTCGTATCGCTCACTGGCGGCGAGCATGCAGCAGGGACTTCGCGATCGGACGGCGCAGGCGGCCACGGCAGTGCGCGAGCAGCGGACGACGGTCGTGCGGACCGTGAGCCAGACCGAACGATCGCAGGCGGTCACCGAGGTGATCGCGAACCACAACCGCAACCACGCGATGACCGTCCTGTACTTCGAGGTGCTCCGTCACCTCGTCGTCAGCACCGAGGTGGCCGAGGTGACTCCCTGCCTGTTCGTCCCGCTCCCCACCGTGCCGTTCACGGCCGAGTCGGCCCTGGCCCACCGGGCCAGGTTGGAACCCATCACCGACCCCCAGTACCGCGGCGGCTACGATGCTGCCCGACGTCTGCTGCTCCCGCCCGCGCCGCCGGCACCGCTCCGAGTCATCCGGGGCTCGTTCGAGCTGGCGACGATCGCGTCGTCGCCGAAGGAGGCCGACGAGGACGAGCCCCAGCAGGAGCCGGATGACGCGGAGACGCCTCCCTACGCTCGACTCGAGCTTCGCGCGGTGCTCACCGATGGGCGACGGTCCCTTCCGATGGACGTGGACCTGGCGAGCGAACACCTCGGTGACCGCCGTTGGCTGTTCGCGTTCCAGTCGATGTCCGACTCGGCGATCCCGGTCAACGGGATCCGGTCGCTCGAGATCCGGTTCCTCGACCGTGCGCCGAGCGCGTCGGGGCCGTTCCGGATCGCCGAGCTCGAAGTGTCCGGCGCCGGTGAGGACGGCGAGGTCTCGCTCGCCCGAAGTGTCGGGACGACCGCGTTGCGGAACGCGCGCGTGGTGACGCCGATCGTCGTCCCCCGGACGCCCACCACGGAGGCGGAGGACGCCCTGGCGGTCCGCGAACTGCTCGGGCACCTCAACCAGCAGCGGATCCGATTCCACAAGGCGATCTGGGCCGGCTTCGACCGCGACGAGCTGTTCGCGATGCTCGACGAGCGGCTGATGCCGGGCGACCGCAGTACGTCGCGCTCCCTCGCCAGCGTCGTGCGCCCCGAGCCCGTCGCGTTCATCGGCAACAGCATGGTGTTCCCCGTGGTTCCCGGCGTCGACATGGACGGCATCGGCGGCAACGACCTCATCGACCGATACCGGGTCGCGATCGCGGAGCAGCGCGTGACGCTCCCGACCGGGGGCGTGTTCGCCGAGGCGGTGCTCGGGACGAGCGAAGCAGCCGAGAAGATCGACGACAGCCGGTTCTGGAAGTGGGACGAGCATCCCCTCGACCTGCCGAGCGAGCTGCAGCCAGTCAGCCTGGACTCGCGCGCGAGCGACATGCACCTCGACATCACCCCGGCCGGCCCATCGCTGATCTCGATGCAGCAGCCCTCGGCGGCGCCGGATCCGAGCGGCCTCGCACCAGCGCTGGCAGCGATCGCGCGTGGAGACGCGTTCCGCGACGTCACGGCCGTGGATCGCGTGACCCAGAACAGCATCGACGCCCTGCGCCAGGCGGTGCAGACCGCTCAGGCGCTCGGCGAGAAGGCGGGGGAGAACGCCACGACCGCGTTCTCGAAGTACACCGAAGCGCAGACGCAGCGCCATCAGGCCGAGGCGACGCAGCGCGACATCGCCACGCTCGAGCAGGCCCGACGGTCGGGACTCGTCGACGGGCCCACGGCCGGTCGTATCGCCGAGCGGATCCTGACGCGGGGCACCGGGACGAGCGACTCCGGCTCGGCAGGCTCCGGTACCGGAACGGCGGGGTCCGCCGCTCCGAACTCAGATGGCGGCTCCGGCGGCGCGACCGGTTCGACGGGCGGGGGGTCGCCGTCGACCACGCCCAGCGACTCCAGCGCGATCCCCTCCGCCTCCGGGGCGGCCCCTGCGCCGGCCGGCTCCGCGAGCGACGCCCGCCCGCGTCGGCGATCGACGCACCGGCCACGCCCCCGGACCGTTCCCACGCAGACCACGCCCCGCGGCGACCCGGGGGAGCACCCCGGCACGGACGAACCGTGGGCCGCAACGGTGAAGGCGGTCGGCGCGGCCACGGACCTCTACGCCAGTTCCGACACCGGACCGCGGTTCATCGGCCGTCTCCAATGGCGACTCGCGCTGGCGACGACGCCCAGTGGAGTCCTGTTCCCTCTGCGTTCGAGCTGGCGCGTACTCGAGATCACGCCGGTCTGGGGGCGGACGCTGAAGTTCGAGGCGCAGTACGAGTACCGATCCTGGCTGGAGGGCGAGGGACCGTCGGCATCGCATCTGCACCGCTCCGAGTTCACGGCGGTGGTCCACGGGAAGGAGGTCGAGGTGGCGAGCAGCCTCGGCGCGAGCTTCGCCGTGCCGGGGACCGGCCTCAGCCTGGAGTGGTCCTCGTCCAGGACGCACGCCGACTCGCGCAGTGGAACGTTCCGCGTCGCGCTCACGGCGACGAGTCTCCGCTCGATCGCACAGGGAGACGAGCCGGCCCGCACGCAGATCCTCACGCAGTGGGATCGATCCGACTTCCAGCAGATCGAGGCAGGACAGCTCTCCGTCGATCGCACGCACATCGATGGAGGCAGCGGGACGATCCACGTCATGAACCTCGCTCCGGTGCTCGACCCGCGGTGATGCGTCGTCCCCCACTGCCGCCTGATTCCCCGGCCGCGCCGGCGCACGATGGCATCCGTCTCCAGCGTCGGCGACGGATCGGCGGCGGCCTGGGCGTCGTCTGCGGCGCGACGGCGCACGCGCCGCCATGCCCGACACGACCGCACTCAGTGCCATCCCTGAGGGTGGACGTGCCGGATCGGGTGCAGAATCTGCTCATGGTGGGGGGCCGCTTCGAATCCGACGTCATCAGCCTCGCTCGCGCGGCCGCCGAGGGCGTGGAGATCATGCCCGACGCCCTCGCGCTGCTCGACCGTCACATCGGCGCGGCCGTGCTCAGCGTCTCGATGATGTCGCTCGGCAGCGACGTCGACGCCGAAGTCGCGCTCAGGGGCGCCCCGCCGATCACCACCGCCGAGTCCGCCGAATGGCGACGGCTCATCGGCACGCACCCCTACTTCCTCCACGTCGTGACCGGTCCGCCGCACGCTTCCCGGCTCACCGATGTCGTCGACCTGCGCCGGTTCGAGCAGAGCGAGGTCTACCGTCGGCTGCTGCACCCGCGAGGGTCGCGATACCAGGTCGGGCTTCCGCTCGAACGCTCGCCGCAGCGGATGGTGCTGCTCTCGCTCTGGCGCGATCAGTCCGACTTCACCGACGCCGAACTCGCCGACCTCGAGCAGTTCCGCACCGCGCTCGCCGCGGCCTTCGTGTACCGCGCGGCGATCGCGTCGTTGCAGGCGAGGGCGAGTGCGGCAGCCGACGGGTCGTCGACATCGGCATCGCGATCGGATGCCGCGCCGGCCCGACTCACACCGCGCCAGCGCCAGGTCGCGGCGCTCGTCGAGCTGGGCCTGACGAACGCCCAGATCGGCGCACGCCTGGGCCTCACCGAGCGGACGGTGCGCAAGCACGTCGGCGACCTGTTCGCCGCGCTGCAGTGCGACAGCCGCACGCTCATCGCGGTGCGGTGGCGGGCCGCCGGCAACGCGGCGGCGCCTGTGGCGCCGCTCGAGGCCGTCGCGAACTGACGGCCGCATCGCCATGAGCGGTCGCTCGAGGGGCGACGTGCGGGCACGCGGCAGGGGGTGGCGCGGGCGCCGCCGGGCGCGGTCAGCCGAGCAGTCGCGCGACCGCGGTCGTGACCACGTCGCGCACCCGCGCCTCGGGTGCGTCGCCGAGCACGAGCGGGAGGATAGATGTCAGGACCGTGACGATCGCGAGCGCCTCGGCGGGGGAGAACCGCGTCGACACGGCGCCCGACGCCTGGGCGTCCGCGATGGCGGCCACCTTCGCGGCATCCGTCGCCAGCAACTCGGGGGAGCGCATGCCCGCGCCGCCGCGCTCGAGGCGGTCCCATAGGGCGAGGCGGACGAGCTCGGGGTTCGCGACGTACGAGTCGACGAGGGCGCCGGCGTACTCGTCGAGGTGCTCGGCATCGATGGGGTGCGCTGCGACGAGCCGCGCCACGAGTGCGGCGAACACGGCGTCGAAGAGCTGCTCCTTGTTGCCGAAGTAGGAGTAGAGCAGCGCCTTGTTGCACGCGGCTGCGTCGGCGATGCGATCGACTCGGGCGCCGGCGATGCCGCGCGCCGAGAACTCGGCGGTCGCCGCCTCGAGGATGCGGGCGCGGGTCTGCTCAGCGTTGCGGGCCATGCCCACAGTATATAACCAGTTAGTTGCATTCTCGCCTGAGACATGCGACACTCGTTCCACCGCAAGTAACCAAACGGTTAGGAATAACCTCATGGAACGTCACGTCGCCCTGGTGACCGGTGCCTCGTCGGGCATCGGCGAGCAGACCGCCCTCGAACTGCTGCGCCGCGGCTTCACCGTCTACGGTGCCGCGCGACGCGTCGACCGCATGGCGGCCATCGTCGACGCCGGCGGCCACGCCATCGCGATGGATGTGACGGATGACGCATCCGTCAGCGCCGCGGTCGACCGGATCATGGCCGACGAGGGCCGCATCGACGTGCTCGTGAACAACGCCGGCTACGGCTCGTACGGCGCCCTCGAAGACGTGCCCATCGAGGAGGCGCGCCGCCAGTTCGAGGTCAACGTCTTCGGCCTCGCGCGAATCACCCAGCTGGTCCTGCCCGGCATGCGCGCTCGCCGCTCCGGGACCATCGTCAACATCTCCTCCATCGGCGGCCGCATCTACGAACCGCTCGGCAGCTGGTACCACGCCACCAAGTTCGCCGTCGAGGGCCTCAGCGACTCGCTCCGCGTCGAGCTCGAGCCGCACGGCATCCGCGTCGTGGTGATCCAGCCGGGTGCCATCCGCACCGAATGGAACGGCATCTCGCGCCGCAGCGCCATCGAGCGCTCGGGCGACACCGCGTACGCCGCCCAGGCCCGCGCGCTCGTCCGCGCACTCGAGGCCGCGGATGCCTCCTCCGCGGCATCCGAACCGCACGTCGTCGCCGCGACCATCGCGAAGGCCGCGACCGCCCGCCGGCCCCGCACCCGCTACGCGACGCCGGTGAGCGCGAAGTTCATCGTGGGCCTCCGGCGCGTGCTACCCGACCGCGTCTTCGACCTCGTGATCCGCAGCGTGTTCGCGCCGACCAAGGCCGAGCTCGCCGAGCAGCGCGCCGCCGAGCCGCCCGCGGCTGCGCCCGCAGGCCGAAGCGAGGCCGACCCGGACCGCGCCGCCGCCTGATCGGCGCCGCCGCCGGCGCTGTCCGCCCGGCGCCGCCGCCCAACGCTGTCCGCCCGGCGCCGCCGCCCAACGCTGTCCGCCCGGCGCCGGCACGCCTCAGGGCCACCCCTGACGCGTGCCGGCTCCGCCGACGGGGATGCTGGGCGGATGACCGGAGCACCCTACGGATCCGACGCCTCCGCCGAGCCCGACACCGCGACCGCACCGCCCGCACCCGTCTTCGACGTGCGGGCCCGCCTCCTGGAGACCGTCGTGCTCGTGGCATCCGTCGTGGCGCTGCGCATCGTGGGGCTGGTGCTCATCGTGCTGTCGGCGTCGGGCTTCGGCAGCGACCCGCTCGGCATGCTGCTGCCGTTCGTCGCGATGGTGGTCGATCCCAACCTGCTGGTGTGGGTCGCGCTCGCCGCCGCCGTGCAGTTCGGGCTGCGGTCGATGCCGCGGCCCGGGCGGATGGCGCTCGTCGTGGTCGCCGCCCCCGTCGCCGTGCTGCTCGTCGGTACCGTGCGCGCCCTGCCGATGCTGCCGCAATCCGGCCTGGTCGGCCTGCTCGGCAACGGCGTCTCGTGGTTCGATGCGGGCATCCTGACCGTGGTCGTCGCGCTCGGCGTCGCCGTCGCCGCGGCGGCCAGCACCGCGCCCGTCGCCGGGGCGCGTCGCTGGGCGGCACCGGTCGCGGGCGGGCTGCTCGCCCTGGGCGGCCTGCTGGTGCTGATCCTCGCGTGGCAGGCGATCGAGGCGTACTTCACGCTCGGGGGGACGCCGGTCGTCGTCACGCCCGGGCAGGGCGACCGCTACCTCGTCACCGCGGGCCTCACCGTGGTGGCGTTCGCGGGCGCCGTCGTGAGCGCGGTGCTGAGCCGACGCCGTTGGCTGGTCGTCGCGTCGGTCGTCGTCGGCGGCGTCGGGCTGATCCTCGCGTTCGTCCTGCAGGTCCCCGCCGGTCGGTTCCTTCCCGGGCCCGCGCAGGAGCCCGCGCCCGGCCCCGGCGGCTCCAGCTGCTACGGCGAGGGCGACCCGAACTGCATCGGCGGATAGCGGAGGGCCGCACCCTCGCGGCCTTCAAGTGACGAGGCAGCTCGTGCACCGGCCGGGGCTCGGCAGGCCGTCGAGTCCCCATCCGGTGCACGAGCGGGCGTCAGCGGCCTCCGCGCGCCCCACGCTCGTGCGCCCAGATCGCGAGCTCGACGCGGTTGCGGGCGCCGATCTTCGCCATGATGCTCGCGATGTGCGTCTTCACGGTGCTGAGCGACACGTGCAACTCGCGGCCGATCTCGACGTTGCCGAGGCCCCGCGCGACGGCCGCGAGCACGTCCTCCTCGCGGTCGGTGAGCGGGACGGATGGCGCAGCCGGCGCGCGCCCGGGCACGGGCCCGGCCCCCGGCGGCCCGACCGCGAACGCCTCGATCAGTCGCACCGTCACGTTCGGGTCGATGAGCGCGTCTCCGCGCGCCGCGGCGTGCACGGCCTCACGCAGCATCGTCGCGCCGGCGTTCTTCAGCAGGAACCCGCGCGCCCCCGAGCGCAGTGCGGCGTAGACGTACTCGTCGAGGTCGAACGTCGTGATCACCACCACCGGCAGCGGGTCGGTGACATCCGGACCCGCCAGTTCGCGCGTCGCCTGCAGGCCGTCCATGACCGGCATCCGGATGTCGAACAGGCACACGTCGGGCCGCAGCTCACGGGCCATCGCCACCGCCTCGGCGCCGTCGCGCGCCTCACCGACCACCTCGATGTCGGGCTGCGCGTCGAGGATCATCCGCAGCCCGGTCCGCACGAGGTCCTGGTCGTCGGCGATCAGCACGCGCACGCTCATGCCGACCACCCGGCCCTCGGCAGCACGGCGCTCACGAGCCACCCGCCGCCGGGCGCCGGGCCGGCCTGGCAGGTGCCGCCGAGCAGTGCCGCCCGCTCCGTCATCCCGGTGATGCCGAACCCCGGTGCAGCGGATGCCGCGGGCTCGCCGTCGTCGCGCACCTCGAGCCGCACGCCCTCGGCCTCGACCCGCACGTGCACGTCGATGCGCGTCGCATCGCGTGCGTGCCGGCGGGCGTTCGTCACGGCCTCCTGCGCGATGCGGAACACCGCAGCGCCGACTGCGGGAGGGAGCGCCGCCGCGGCAGGCTCGTCGTCGACGCGCACATCGACGACCAGGCTGCCGGGCTCGGGCGCCGCCGGCTGGGCGAGCCGCGGGATGTCGGCGATGCCCTGCGCTGGCGCCAGCTCCGCGGCATCCGCTCGTCGCAGCACCCGGACCATCGAGCGCATCTCGTCGAGGGTTCGGGACGCCTCGCCCTCGATCACGCGCAGGACCTCGGCGGCCGCCGCCGGGTCGTGCGGCGCCACGGCCGTACCGGCCTGCGCCTGGATCGCGATCGCAGAGACGTGGTGTGCGACCGTATCGTGCAGGTCGCGTGCGAGCTGCTCGCGCTCGAGCAGTCGCACGCCCTCGAGCTCGCGCTCGCGGGCGCCGGCCCGCCACCGGAAGGCGATGCCGAGCGTGGACGTGGTCACGACGACCGCGAGCTCGCCGATGAGGTCGCCGAGGGCCGGTGGCGCGAACAGGGCCGGGATCACGATGCCCGCGAGCACGAGCGCCGCTCCGCCGAGCATCGCCCGGCCCAACCCCCATCGCATCACCGCGTAGATGAGCACGAGGAAGTACGCCGTCGTGATCAGCTGCGGGTCGCCGCCGGTCGCGAGGCCGACGGCCGTTCCGACTGCGAAGGCGATCGCGAGCATCGTGAACGGGCGGATGCGACGCCAGAGCAGCGTCGGCACGAGCACGACGAGCACGGCCGCCCACGCCCAGCGCCACGGCACATCCGGACGCGCCGCCGCCTCGATCACGATGAGCAGCGGCAGCGCCGCGACGAGCACCCAGTCGCGCCACACCCGGCGGGGCGCGGGCGGCTGCGCGGGCGGCGCGGACCAGAGTGCGCGCACCGGGCTCGTCATGGCCTCATGATAGGTGCGCACGCGCGGCCGCCGACCGGGCGTCAGCGCGTTCGTCGATGGCCGCCGCCGTGCGAGCGACGGGGGCACGACGGATGCCGCGGCCCGCCCGCCGCCGGATGACGACCTCCGCGACCGCGAGGTTGATGACCCAGCCGGCGCCCATGAGCACCGCGTGCACCGGCTCGCTCGGGGGGCCGAAGACGAGCGTCCACGGCAGGAACGTGAAGACCTGCGTGCCGGCGCCGAGCCCGATGGCGTAGGCGCGCGTCATCCACGCGCTGTGCGTGCGCACGTCGCCCCGACGGATCGCGAGGAACGCCACGACGATGCCGGCCGCCATGGCGGTGCCGAATACGAGCCGCATCACGAGCAGCGCCGTCCCGCTGGGCTCGGGGAGGTCGTAGGCGACCGCCATCCACATGCCCGACAGGGCGGACAGCACCCCGGCCGGCACCAGGATGCGCCCGGCGTACCGGTGCCAGCGCCGACGGCGCAGCGCCGGCGCGAACTGCAGCGCCCCCAGCACGAGGAATACGACCGAACCGACGATGTGCACGACCACCGGCACGGGCGAGTCGAAGAACCGCGCGTTCTCGGGCGTGACGGCCGCGCCGCTCGCGAGCTCGGTGAGGCGGAACGCGCCGGCGGCCATCGGCACGAGGCTGAGCGCGATGAGCCCGGCCGGCGCGAGCCACTGGGGGCGCGGGCGGCGGCCGGTGCGGGGTGCGGGCAGTGAGGTCTGCGTCATGCCTCGATGCTCGCGCCGGGCGGGCCCGCCCACATCGGCCGGCCGGCTCGAGCTTGCTCAGCCGATCGGCCGATGCGCGCCACCTCCCGCCGGTTCCCGCGGCCATCGCGACCGCGACGCCGCTCCCGGAACCGGGCGGCGCGACTCGACGCGTCGGCACGCATGATCCGTCCGCGAGATCCGGTACCGAAGTACCGAAGTACCGGCGTGGCAGGCGCGAAACCGTCTCGCCTGAACGGGGAGCACCCGCCCGGCGAGGCAGGATCGCGCCATCGGGTCCGTCAGGCGACACCCCGTTCGACCCCGCGCGGCGTCAGGGGCGAGCGGATGCCGCCTGCAGCTCGGCCGCGATCGACGACGCCCATGCGTCGATGGCGTCCCACTCGCGGAAGTCGCCCTCGGGCATGAGGTCGCGGATCGCGGGCATCCACACGATCATCCGGTCGGCGCCGCGGATCTTGTCGTGGTCGTACGCACCACGGAACACCTGCATGCCGCGAGGATGGATGAGCTGCTCGTACTCCTCGAACTGCTTGGGCTTCGCGCCCTCGAGTACGTCGTTGCCCTCCTTGTCGACCGTTTCGGTGCCGAGCGGGCCGCTCGAGAACAGCCATGTCGGCTTCGCGGCGAGCACGTCGGCGTTGCGCTCGACGAACTGCCTGGCCGACTTGCGCCAGTTGAACGCGTAGGTGGCCGACCCGACCACGTAGGCGTCGTACCCGGATGCCGCCTCCAGGTCCTTGCACCTGACGACGTCGACCTCGAGGCCGTGCCCGGTGAGCGTCTCCCCGATGCGCCGCGCGATCCCCTCGGTGGCGCCGTACTTGCTGGCGTACGCGACGAGCACCTTCATCGCGATCCCTCCTTCGTCGTGGTTCGTGCGTTCCAATGGGGCACGCTACGCCGCACGGCCGGAGGCGTCGGTGACCAAGGTCACTCGGGCCGGACCGATCGATCCACCCCGTCAGGGGCTCGTCGTCGCGTCGGCGTGCCGGTGCACGACCTTCCACCCGTCGAGTTCGCGCCGGTAGACCTGGGTCGCGCGCAGCGAGAACTCGCGCTGCCGACCATCCATCGTCGTGGTGACGCGCTCGTAGCCGAGCGTGTACGCGAGATCGCCGCGCACGTCCCACGAGATCAGCTCGAGCGCGTACGCCGTGCAGTTCGAGAAGCTCGACGCGAGCACGTCGAACACCTCGACCAGTTCCTGGCGGTTCGACGCGGTGCGCCACGCGCCCAGCACGGTGACGGGCTCCTCGCGCGACCAGATCTCGCGCCGTGGGCCGGCGTCGCCGTCGAACATCGCCCGTTCGGCCTGCGCGAGCGATGTGTAGACCCAGTTCAGGAACTCCTCGCGGTCGTTCATGGGTCCAGCATGCTCCTGACCGGCACTCCGGCGCGAGGACGGATCCCGCATCCGCTCGCCCTCGCGCATCGTGGCGAAAGGTTCACGGGCCGGTCACGTGCCCGTCAGGCGACCCTTGACGCCCGTGAATCTGGAAGCCATATTCTTACGAAGCCCTAATCAAGGAAATGATTTCCAGAGAGCCGGAGGCCCGAATGCCGACCCCGTCCGTCCACCGCGAGCGGAGCCGTCGCAGCTCCGCTCTTCTCATGGCGAGCGCGCTCGCGGTAGGGACCCTCGTCCTCGCCGACGGCGTCGAGGCGAGTGCCGCGCCGCCCCCCGTCACCACCTCGCGCGTCGTCGCCGCCCCGGACACCGGGGGTCTCGACCTGGCCGGAGGCGACTCGTCTCTGCTCACCGCCGAGACCGAAGCGCTGGCTCCGGGCCTCGCGCTCACCGACTTCCGGCGACTGCAGCCGGCAGGGTGGGTCGCCGGCCACGTCATGCGGGCCGACCTCACCACGCCGACCCTCGAGCTCGAGGTGCTCGACTCGGGCACGGTCACGGGCGGCGCCACGGTCACGGAGCAGATCGAGGGCACCGGCGCGGTCGCCGCGATCAACGGCGACTACTTCGACATGAACGCCTCCGTCGCGCCCGTCGGCACGAACGTGTCCGCCGGCGACGGCGTGCGGACGGCGAGCACCGCCCCGCGACCGGCGTTCACCATGGCCGACGGCCTCGCCGCCGTGCAGGAGCTCATGGCGGAGGGCACGCTCACGATCGACGGGGTAGACACGGCCATCCGGGGCATCAACACGCCCGCGCTGCCCACCGGCGGCATCGGCTGGTACACGCCGGCGTGGGGCGAGCACCCGCTCAGCCGTCCGCTCGGCGGACCGGGCTCGCTCGCGGCATCCGTCGCCATGGTCGTCGTCGCCGACGGCGTCGTGCAGTCGGTCACGACCGACCCCGCCGCCCTCTCCGCCCCCGCATCGATCGCCGGAGGCACCGGGGTGCTCATCGGTCGCGATGCCGGCGCCGCGACGCTCGCCGCCCTCGCACCCGGACAGCCGGTCGAGGTCGAGGTCGGGGTGAACGCCGACGTCGATCTCGCCGTGAGCGGCGCCCAGCGCCTCATCGTCGACGGCGCGCAGACCGACGCCGACCAGGTCGAGGCTGCGCGTACCGCGATCGGCGTGAACCGCGACGGCACCGAGGTCACGATCGTCACGATCGACGGCCGCGCGGGCGACAGCCGCGGGATGACGCTGCGGGAACTCGGGGACCTGATGCTCGACCTCGACGTGCACAACGCCGTCAACCTCGACGGCGGCGGCTCGACCACGCTCGCGGCACGCGCCGCCGGCACCACCGAGGCCGCCATCGTGAACCGCCCCTCGGACGGGTCCGAGCGCGTCGTCGCCAACAGCCTCGCGTTCTTCTCCACCGCGCCGGCCGGCGAGCTCGCCGACGTGCGCATCGCCCCGGCCTCCGACCTGCCGGACGCCGACGCGGTGTTCCCGCGCCTCGGCCGCACCGTCACGGCGACCGGACTGGACGCGAACCTCGCGGGAGTGCCGGTCGACGGGAAGTTCACGGGCAACCGCGGCATCGACGTCGACGCGGTCGACGGCAGCACCGCGATCGTGCGGGGTACTCGCCCGGGCGAGAGCACGGTGCGATTCCAGACGCGCGGCCACACGGATGCCACGGACCTGCGCGTGCTCGGTGACCTGGAGCGGCTGCGTCCGAGCCGCACCGTCGTCGCCCTGCCCGACCCCGGACAGACGGCGGAACTCCGCATCACGGGGCTCGACGCCGACGGCCACGAGGCTCTGATCGAGACGACCGACCTCACCGTCGAGCACGGCGACGACGTCAGCGTGACCGCCGAGGGCCGGGATGGGTTCCGCATCGCGCCGAACGTCGACAGCGGGTCCGCGACCGTCACGTTCACGGCCGACGGCCGGAGCGTCGACGTGGCCGTCACCATCGGCTACCGCACCCTCTCGGTCGCCGACTTCGCCGACGGTGCCGCATGGAAGCCCGCCGCCGACCGCGCGACGGGCACCATCACGACGACGACCGGCCCGGACGGCGTCCCCGCGCTCGCGCTCGACTACGACTTCACCACGAGCACCGGCACGCGGGGCTACTACGCCGTCGCACCCGAGATGTCGACGCCCGGAAGCCTCGGCCGCGAACTCGAAGGGCAGCCGCAGGCGCTCACCATGTGGATCAACGGCGACGGCAGCGGCGCGTGGCCGCGCATCCAGATGAAGAACGGCGCCGGCACCACCATCAACCTCGATGGACCCAACGTGACCTGGACCGGCTGGCAGCAGGTGCGCTTCCCGGTGCCGGCCGGCACGCCCTACCCGCTGCACCTGCAGCGCGTGCGCCTGCTCGAGACGCGATCGGCCGTGCAGTACCACGGGCACGTCGAGATCGCCGGACTCGAGTCGGTGGTGGCACCGGATGTCGCCCAGCCCGCCGCACCCGTCGTGCACGATCCGGTCATCGTCACCGATGGCACGGTCGCCGACCGTCCGCAGCGCATCGCGGTCATGAGCGACGCCCAGTTCGTCGCCCGGGCACCCGAGAGCGGTGCGGTCGAGGGCGCCCGCCGGACCCTGCAGGAGATCCTCGCGACGAAGCCCGACCTGCTCGTCATCAACGGCGACTTCGTCGACGAGGCGAGCGAGGCCGACTTCGCGTTCGCGAAGCGGATCCTCGACGAGGAGATCGGCGACCGGCTGCCGTACGTCTACGTCCCCGGCAACCACGAGATCATGGGCGGACCCATCGAGAACTTCGAGGCGGCCTTCGGCGACACCGCCCGAAGCATCGACCTCGGCCGCACGCGCATCATCACGCTGAACAGCGCCGCCGGGTCGTTCCGCGCATCCGATCCCGCCCAGCTCGCGTTCCTCGAACGCGAACTCGCCGACGCGGCCGCCGACGGCGACACGTCGGGCGTGCTCGTGTTCGCGCACCACCCGGCCGACGACCCGCTCCCGTCGAAGGCGAGCCAACTGGCCGACCGGGTCGAGGCGGCGGCGTTCACCGACGCGCTCGGCGCCTTCCGTGCCGAGACGGGCAAGTCGATCGCCGTGGTCAACGGCCACGTGGGCGTCTTCCACGCCGACGCCGTCGACGGGGTGTCGCGCCTCGTCAACGGCAATTCGGGCAAGGGGCCGGCGGGCACGCCCGAGACCGGGGGCTTCACCGGGTGGACGATGCTCGGGGTCGACCCGGCGCACGGCAAGGTCGGCCGCGGCGCGACCGCCGACGCCGACCGCACCCGCTGGCTCACCGCCGAGGTGCACGCCCGGGTGGACGCCATCGAGCTGGACGCGCCATCCGTCATGGTGGTGGGGGAGACGGCCGCAGCCGGCGCGTTCATCGAGCAGGACGGTGGGCGCACCGTGCCCGTCGGCTGGCCCATGAGCGCCGACTGGTCGGGGAAGGGCGTCACGATCGTCGACGGCCGCACCGGCACGGCCGAGCGAGCGGTCGCGGCATCCGGCGTGCTGCGCTTCGATCCCGCGACCGGCGAGCTGACCGCCATCGCCCCGGGAACGGGCACGCTCGAGGTCGTGGTGAACGGCGAGCGGGCGACCGTCGACGTGCGCGTCGCGGCGGCGACGCCGGCCGGCTAGCCCGACCCAGCCGCACGGGGTCCGTGCAACGCCGAGGCGTCCGCATCAGCGGAACGCCCGGACGTTGCACGGACCCGATGTGCGCGGCGGGTCAGGACGCGCGCGTCGGCTCCGGCTCCTCGCCCTTCTGCACCGCGACGGTCATCGTCGTCGTGTCGGTGAACTCCTGCTGGATCTCGTCGTCCTCGCGGTAGGTGACGAGGCTGACGACGACCGAGACGACCAGGGCGAGCACGAAGCCGGGCAGCAGCTCGTACACGGGCGTGCCGAGCAGCGGCCACGTGAAGACGACCACGGCGCCGGTGACCATGCCGGCGAGCGCGCCCCACGCCGAGAGGCGACGCCAGAACAGGCTGAGCAGGATCAGCGGGCCGAACGAGGCACCGAAGCCCGCCCAGGCGAACCCGACGAGACCGAGGATCGTGTCGTTCGGCGTGATCGCGAGCACCGCAGCCACGACCGCGACGATGAGCACGCACGAGCGGCCGAGCACGACGAGCGAGCGGCCGCCGGGAGGGGTCTTGCGCACGACCCGGTAAAGGTCCTCGACGAGCGCCGAGGAGCACACCACGAGCTGGCTCGAGATGGTGCTCATGATCGCCGCGCGCACCGCGGCGAGCACGAGGCCCGCGATGATCGGGTGCAGCAGCACCTGCGACATCTGCAGCACGACCGTCTCCGGGTTGTCGAGCCCGCCGCCGGTCTGGTCGAAGAACGCGATGCCGACGAGGCCCGCGAGCACCGCACCGGTCATCGAGAGCACCATCCAGGTCATGCCGATGCGCCGGGCGGGCGTCGCCGACTGCGCGCTCGGCAGTGCCATGAAGCGCACGAGGATGTGCGGCTGGCCGAAGTAGCCGAGTCCCCACGCCATCGCCGAGATGATCGCGATCAGCGTGAGTCCGGTGAGTCCCTCGCCGCCCGTGAGCGACACCGCGTCGGGCGATGCCGCCGCGATGGCGGCGCCGACCTCGCCGAACCCGCCCACGTTCGCGATTGCCACGATCGGCACGAGGATGAGGGCGGTCATCATGAGCAGGCCCTGCGCGACATCCGTCAGCGACGCGCCGAGGAACCCGCCGAAGAGGGTGTACGACAGCGTGACTGCCGAGACCAGCAGCATGCCCACGAGGTACTCGCCGCCGAAAGCGCTCTCGAAGAAGACGCCGCCCGCGACCATGCCCGCCGAGATGTAGAGCGTGAAGAAGACGAGGATGATCACGGCCGAGATGATCCGCAGCAGACGCGTGCGATCCTTCAGCCGGTTCTCGAAGAAGCTCGGCACGGTGATCGAATTGTTGCTCACCTCGGTGTACGCGCGCAGGCGCGGCGCCACGAGCCGCCAGTTGAGGTAGGCGCCGATGGTCAGGCCGATCGCGATCCACGCCTCGATGAGGCCGGCCGCGTAGATCGCCCCGGGCAGGCCCATGACGAGCCAGCCCGACATGTCGGACGCGCCAGCGGAGAGGGCTGCGGCCCACGGCGGGAGCTTGCGTCCCGCGAGCATGTAGTCCTCGTGGTCCTTCGTGCGTCGCGCGGCGAACACGCCGATCGCGATCATGCCGACGAAGTACGCGCCGAGGGCGATGTAGAGGAATGCCTGGTCGGACATCGCCGTCCTTCGGGGGTCGTCGCCCGGGCGGCTCTCCGCCACGGGCGGGGTGGGCATGGAGCACGGCCACCCTACTCGCTCGGTCCGCCCGCCGAAGAACCGGGGGGACGGACGGTGCGGTCCGTGACGGCGTCGGCGGGTCGTGCCATGCTGGCCGCATGCCCGAGTCACCCGAGGTGCAGGCGCTCGCCGACGAGCTCGATTCGCGGTTGTCCGGGCGGGCGCTCGCCGAGGTCGACGTGGTCGAGTTCCGGGTGACCAAGACGCGGGCGCGGCCGCTCGAGACGCTCGTCGGCGACCGGGTCGCGGACGTCACGCGGCACGGCAAGCTCATCGACCTCGTGGCCGCGAGCGGTGCGCACCTCGTGGTCTCGCTCGGCCGGCACGGGTGGGCGCGCTGGGCGGTCGAGGGCGAGGCGGATGCCGCCGGCACGGCCGACCCCGCGGATGCCGACCCCGCTGCCGACGTCGCGCCCCCGCCCACGCTCGCCGCCCTCGCGTTCGACGACGGCTCGACCCTCGAGCTCACGGATGCCGGAGACTGGGTCTCACTCGGCGCCTGGGTCGTCGACGACCCGGCAGAGGTGCCCGCGGTCGCGAAGCTCGGCCCCGACCCCGCCGACCCCGCATTCAGCCGCGCCGACTTCGATCGCGCGTTCGCGGGTCGGCGCAAGCAGGTGAAAGCCGTCCTGCAGGAACAGGAGTCGCTCGCGGGCATCGGCAACGCCTACTCCGACGAGATCCTCTTCGCGGCGCGCATCTCGCCGGTCGCGCACGCGTCGACCCTCGCCGCCGACGAGCTCGACCGGCTGTACGAGGCGACGGTCGGCGTCATCCGCTCGGCGATCGAGGCCCGCCGCGGCATCCCGATCGCCGAGCAGAAGGCCGCGAAGGTCGCCGCGATGCGCGTGCACGGGCGCACCGGCGAGCGGTGCCCAGGGTGCGGCGGCACGATCCGCGACTTCACCTTCGCGAGCACGACCGCCCAGTACTGCCCCGACTGCCAGACCGGCGGCGCACTGCTGCCGCTGAAGGGCGAGTGAGCCGGGTGGCCGGCCGCGAGGCATCCGCCGGGCCCCTCACGCTCGTGGTCGACGTCGCGAACGTCATGGGGTCGCGGCCCGACGGCTGGTGGCGCGACCGGGCCGCCGCGGCGACGACGCTGCTGCAGCGGATCGCGCCGCTCGCCGGGCGCGAGGTCGACCTCGACGGTGCGCCGGTCGCGATCGCGCGGGTCGTCGCGGTCGTCGAGGGGCGGGCGACGGATGCCGCGGCGCCGGCCGGCATCGAGGTGCTCGCCGCACCCGCCGACGGTGACGCCACGATCGTCGAGGTCGCCGTCGCCGCATCGAGCGCGGGGGAGCGGGTGCTCGTCGTCACCGCCGACCGCGGACTCCGGGCGCGGCTGCCCGAACCCGTCGCGACGACCGGGCCGGGCTGGCTGAACGACCTCATCGGCCGGTGAGCCCGCCGACTCGGCGTGGACCCTGTCGCCGCGGCATCCGTCGACCCTAGGCTCGACCCGAGACGACCACCGACGGCCGGAGGGGGAGCCGTGATCGATCCGACCCTGCTGAGCGTGCCCGACGGCGCGCGCGACGTCACCGTCGTCGAGGCCATCGACGGGCTCAGCTACATCGACCCGAACGATCCGGCGATGCCGTCGTACCGGGTGATCGCGAACAACCGGCAGCCGGTCGCGCTGCGCGACATGATGATCGAGCCCGTGCGCACGGGCTACATCGGCGCGAACCACCCCAAGCCCGACCCGGCGCTCGTGCCGCCGACCGGCGCCGAGGCGGTGCCCGACGTCGACGTCACCGTCGTCTACCTGCCGGTGCGCGACGGCGTCGCCAGGGCGCAGGTGTACCGTCCCCGATCGGCGGATGCCGCGGCGGAACTCCCGGTCATCCTGTACTTCCACGGCGGCGGGTTCACCGTCGGCTCGTCTGACGACACCGACTACCTCACGCGCCGGCTCGCGCGCGACAACGGGGCGCTCGTCGTCTCTGCCGACTACCGCCTGGCACCCGAGTACCCCTTCCCGACGCCGCTCGACGACGTGCTCGACGTGTACCGCTGGCTGACGACGGATGCCGCCCGCCTCGGCGGCCGGGCGGACCGCGTCGCCGTCGCGGGCGACTCCGCCGGCTCGAACTTCGCCGCCGCCCTGCCCCTGTACGCGGCGCACCACGACCTCCCGGCGCCCGCCGCGGTCGTCATGCTCGGCGCGTTCGTCGACTTCGTGCAGGAGCGGTGGGACTCGTTCCAGCGGCTCGCCCCGCGGGGGATCGTCTACGACAGTCCCTTCTTCGGGTTCATCCGCAGCGCCTACCTGCCGACCACCTCGTGGACCGAGCCCCTCGCCAGCCCCATCTACGGCGACCTGTCCACGTACCCGCCGGCCTTCCTCGCGGCGGGCACGCATGACCCGATCGTCGACTCGGCGAAGGCGTTCGTCGACCTGCTCGAGGGGCATGGCGTCGCGGCGGTCGGGTACTGGCCCGAGGGGATGCCGCACGGGTTCTACTTCTTCCCCGGCGTGCACCCCGAGGGCGACACGGCGTTCGAGCGGGTGCGGGCGTTCCTCGCCGACCACCTGACGTAACCGGCTCGTGCGCCTGGCGTAACCGGCTCGGTCGAGGCAGCCGCCGCTGGTCGGCTAGGCGTTCGCCGGCTCGGGGGCCCCGGCGGTGGCGGACGCCGCCCGCACCGCGTCACGGACCTCCTCCTCGACGAGGTCGGCGTTGATCGCCGCGCCCGCCATGCTGCCCGCCGACATCGCGTACGGCACCGACGAGCGGCCGTCGACGACGTTGCCGGCGGCCCACAGGCCAGGCACGCTCGTGCGGCCCATCGGGTCGACCGTCGCGAAGCGCCCGACGGGCGGGTGGTCGGCGAACTCGGCACCGAGGGCGCGCAGCACGTCGTCGTTGGGCACGGGCCGCGGCCCGACGAAGATCACGTCGGCGGCCAGTTCGGCGCCGTCCTCCAGGCGGATGCCGCTGAGGCGACCGTCGTCGTCGGCGATCACGGCCGCGACCCGCCGCGTGTCGATCGGGATGCCGCGGGCGTCGAGGCCCGCGCGTGCGGCATCCGAGAGCTGGACGCCGTGGCCGAGGAACACGACGTCGGAGGTGAGCTGCCGCATGAGCTGCGCCTGGTGCACGTTGGCTTCGCTGGTCGCGAGCACGACCACGCGGCGGTCGCGCGCCTCCCACCCGTCGCAGTACGGGCAGAGGAACGCGCCGCGACCCCACTGCTCCGCCAGCCCGGGGATCTCGGGCAGCTCGTCGCGGAGGCCGCTCGCGACGAGCAGCCGGCGTGCGACGTGCGCCGAGCCGTCGCCGAGTGCGATCGCGAAGCCGTCAGCCTGTGCGGCGGCGGCCGTGACGACGCCCTCGCGGATCTCGACGCCGTCGTACCGCCCGAGCTCGTCACGCCCCGCGGCGAGCAGGTCGAGCGGCGACGTGTGGTCGCGGCCGAGCACGCCGTGCATGTGGCCTGCGAAGCGGTTGCGCGGCCGGCCCTCGTCGACCACGAGCACGCGGCGTCGCGAGCGGCCGAGCATGAGCGCGGCGCTGAGTCCGGCGCTGCCGCCGCCGACGATGAGGACGTCCCAAGTGGTGTGCTGCATGGATCGATGGTGCGCCGGTCTCGCTGCAATGGCAAGATGGTTTGCCGGAGTGGCAAACGGAGGATGCATGACCGACGCGGACGACCTGGGGCGCATGCTCGACGGCGTGGCGCCGCGCCTTCGCGCGCTGCGCACCCGACGCGGGCTCACGCTCGGCGAGCTCTCGGAGCAGACCGGCATCTCGGTGAGCACGCTGTCGCGGCTCGAATCGGGAGGTCGGCGACCGACGCTCGACCTGCTCATCCGACTCGCCGCCGTCTATCGCGCGAGCCTCGACGACCTCGTCGGCGCACCGCAGATCGCGGACCCGCGCATCCACCCCAAGCCGTTCTACCGGGACGGCAAGGCGATCATCCCGCTCACCCGCAGCAACCCCGACGTGGTGGCGTTCAAGATGGTGCTGCCCGGTCACTCCCCCGACGAACCCGTCGCGCAGAGCGTCCACGACGGCTACGACTGGGTGTACGTGCTGAGCGGACGCATCCGCCTCGCCCTCGGCGAGGACGAGCTCGTGCTCGAGCGCGGCGAGGCGGCCGAGTTCGACACGCGCACGCCGCACGGCATGGCGAGCGCGTCGCTCGAGCCCGCCGAGATCCTGAACCTGCTGAGTCCGCAGGGCGAGCGCGCCCACGTGCGCGGTGCGGGGGGCTGACCGCGGCCGGGCGGCCGCGACCCGTCAGCCGACGCCGACCTCGCCCTCCCAGTAGCCGGCCCCGTCGCCCTCGGGCGACGTGATCTGCCACGGGATGGCACCCGCCTGCGTGTCCGTGCCGTCACGCAGCGCGGGATCGGCGAGCCGGGCGGCGATGGCCTCCGCCTCCGCGACGGTGACGCGGGCGATGTAGACCTTCGGATACCGCGGCCCCTCGAGCAGCACCTCGGAGTTCGGGTGGTCGCGCGTGATCGCGACCAGCTCCTCGATGAGGCGCGGCGAGGTCGCCCCCTCGACGTGCGTGAACTTCAACCACGGCTGCTCCGACCGCACCGAGAACGTGCCGCCCCGCTCGAACAGCGCCGTCTCCCGCAGGGCGTCGAACCGCTCCTCGACGCGGTCGGGTTCGAGCAGCGCCGCGAACGGCCAGCCGTCCACGACCGACAGCCCCACGACGCCGTCGACCTCGGCCGCCTCGAGCAGGGCCGCGAGCGTCGCGCGGGTCACCGCGGCATCCGTCGCCGGCTGCACCTCGAGCGACCACCACGGGTCGGCACTCCAGGCGGTGTCCTCCGCCGCGCCCTCGTCGCCGGGCGGCTCGGCGCGCATCGTGATCGGGTCCTCCCACTCGAGGTCGCGGGCGAGGTCGGCGACGCCGTCGGATGCCGCGAGCACTGTCTCGGGGTCCGCCTCGCCGTCGACGGTCACGGTCGTGTAGCGCGGGTTCTCGTCGCGCGGCTCCATGCCGCCGATGTCGACGGAGGCCACGCCGTCGAGCTCTTCGATGCCGTCGCGCAGCGCCTCCTCGCGCTCCACGTCGGTCATCGG
This sequence comes from Agromyces sp. C10, assembly GCF_023217995.1. Taxonomy (NCBI): domain Bacteria; kingdom Bacillati; phylum Actinomycetota; class Actinomycetes; order Micrococcales; family Microbacteriaceae; genus Agromyces; species Agromyces sp. C10. The sequence goes on from NZ_JALPSX010000001.1 coordinate 128,770, forward strand.
CGTGGCCGGCGCCGGGTCGGTGCCGTCGGCACAGGCGGAGAGCAGGGCCAGCGTGAGGGCGGCGAGGAGGGCGCCGCGGACGGCACGGCGACGAGGGGAGGTCGCGGTAGGGCGCATCATCCGAGCATGCGCGATCGACCCGGCATCCTCAACTCGGGCGGCCGGGCCGCCGGGGCGGAGGTCGCACGTCGCTCGTCGATCGGCTCAGCCTCGGCCGGTGATGCGCTGCAGTCGTTCGATCTCGGCGGAGGCCTGCGCCTTGGTGAGGTCGGCCGAGACCTCTTCGCCGGCCTCGCGTGCCAGCGTGTCGAGGTAGCTGCGCTGCGCCGAGGTCATCGGCTCGTCGCCCGTGACCCAGTCGGCCGGGTCCTTGCTCGCCGGGTCGGCGTCGTGGCCGCGCGCTCCGAGGGTCTCGTCGAAATCCGGGATCGTCTGCTCCTCGCCGGGCAGGTCGGAGCCCGGACCGGCGTCGGGTGCCGGGCGCTGCTGCGGGTGCTCATCGCTCATGCAGCGAGGCTATGCGTCGCCACCGGGCGATCGGAGGGGCTTGCGCCCGGTGCCATCGGGCCCTAGGCGAGGCCGTCCGAGGAGCCCGTCGCCTACTCGGCCGCGGGTGCGGGTGGGATGCGCGACGCGATCACGAAGTACGCGCCGGTCGGGTCGGCGAGGCCCGCGCGACGGCCCGACGGAAGGTCCCACGGCGGCACGACGAGCGTGGCGCCCGCCGCGACCGCCCGCTCGACCGCGGCCTCGACGTCGGCGACGCCGAACGCGACGCTCCACGCGGGCGGCAGGTCCTCGTCGAGCAGGTTGCCGGCATCCAGGATGCCGGCGTGGTTGCGTCCGCCGTGGCGGTAGACCGCGGAGCGCGGCTGTCCGTCGCCGTGCTCCACCTCCCAGTGGAACGCATGGCCGTAGAACCGCTCGGCCGCGTCGAAGTCGCTCGCGGCGAGCTCGAACCACACGGCCGTGTCATCCTCGCCGAACGACTCGAAGCCCGCCAGGTTGCCCGGCTGCCAGTAGCCGACGACCGCGCCGGTCGCGTCGATCGCGAGGCCCATGACGCCCATGTCGGGGATGTCCATGGGCTCGAAGAGCACCGTGCCGCCGGCCTCGCCGATCGTGCGGGTCGTCGCGGCGGCGTTGTACGTGAGCAGGTAGACCGTCCAGTGCGGCGGCGCCGGATCGGTGTCCTGCCGGCGAGCCGCGCCCGCGACGCGCTTGCCGTCACGGCGGAACGTCACGTACCCGCCGTACCGCTCCTCGTCGCCGCGCTCTGCCTCCCACCCGAACAGCTCGCCGTAGAACGCGAGCGTCGCGTCGAGGTCGGTGGTGCTCACGTCCACCCAGGCCGGCGAGCCGGCGACGAGGTCTTCGGATCCGGGCATGGAGCCTCCCGTGTCGATCGGAGCGGACGGCCGACGGCCGATTCACGCCCGCCGCGAGGCGACGGGCGTGCTGATCGCGAGGCTAGCACCGCGGCATCCGTTCGCCCAGACCCGCCGCGCTCGCATCACGCCGTCGGCAGCGCGTCGAGCAGCCGCGCCCGCAGGGCGTTCGCCCGTTCGGCGAAGCCGCGCTGCCGCCGCACGTACTCCGCCTTGCCCTCGGGCGTCTCGATGCGCACGGCCTCGCCGCCCCAGGGCGCCATGTCGTACGGCGACGCCTGCATGTCGAGGTGACGGATGTCGCGGGCGAGCTCGAACGCGTCGAGCAGCACCTCGCCCGGCGCGAGCGGGCCGAGCTTCACCGCCCACTTGTAGACGTCCATGTTGGCGTGCAGGCAGCCGGGCTGCTCGAGCTCGGGCTGCGTCTCGCGGGTCGGTGCGAAGCGGTTGCGGGGCACGGCATCCGGCGTGAAGAACCGGAACGCGTCGAAGTGCGTGCAGCGGATGTCGTGCGCCTCGACCACCTCGTCGGTGCCCCCCTGGCCGAGCCGCAGCGGCACCGGATGCCGGTGCTCGCCCTGCCGGTACACCATCGCCCACTCGTGCAGGCCGAAGCAGCCGAACTGGGCCGGCCGGGCGGCGGTGCGCCGCAGTATCCGCTCGACGACGCCGAGCATCGCGCCCTTCTCGCGCCGCATCGCCGCATGGTCGACGACGAGGCTGCCGGATGCCGCACCCCGGGCGTACCACCGCCACTCGGCGCGCGGCGAGCCCGCGGCATCCGCCAACTCGACCCCCGCACCCGGATGCCACCGGCGCAGCAGGCCGGGGGAGTAGGAGTAGTACGTGAAGAGGAAGTCCTCGATCGGGTGGGCCTCGCCGCGGAGGCGCCGTTCGCGGTGGGCCGCCGTGAGCGCGTCGGCGCGCTCGGCGTGCGCCTGCTCGCGCGCCAGCCACACGTCGGCCCCGAGCACCGCGACGGGTGCGCGGAGCGCGGTCGGCTGGGCTGGCGTGGTCACCCGACGAGGATAGGCGGTCGACCCGGGAGCGGCCCGGCCGTCACCGGCCCACGGACCAGCCGAGGACCGCGAGCTTCAGCGCGAGGAGGAACCCGCCCACGGTGAGCGGCGTGGTCTCCCGGTCGGGCGTGACGAGCGACTCGCGCCAGACCCGCTCGATCGGGTACCCGATCGACATGATCGCGCCCAGGACGCCGAGCACGCGTGCCGCGAGCACCGGCGGCTTCGGCGCGACGAGCAGCGCCACGCTCGCGGCGCCCTGCACCGCGAGCATCGCGGTCGGCGCCGAGAGCGACGTGCCCTCGATCCAGCGTCGCCGCCGCATCTCGTCGACCGACCTGATCCGCACGCCCGGGACATCCCCGGGCAGCCCCTCGCGATAGGCCTTGCGCAGCCCGAGGATGCCGAGCACCAGCTGCGCCACGCCGATCGCCCCCACGATCCGCATCATGCGCACATGGTGGCACCGGGTCGCGCGCGCGGCAAGCCCGGCGGCGGTGCCGGGCACGGCAACGGCGGATGCCGGTCAGCCGCCGGCCGCGGCGACCGCGATGCGGATGTCCTCGTCGAGCAGCTCGCCGTTCAGTCCCGCACCGGCCGCGTTGCCCGCCGCCATGGCCATCGGCACGGTCGCCCGCGCCGACACGACATTGCCCGCCGCCCAGACCCCCGGCACGCTCGTACGTCCGTCGTCGTCGACGAGCACCCAGTCGACGCCGTCATTGCGCAGGCGTCGCGCGCCGAGTTCGCGCAGCACGGCGTCGTTCGGTTGCGGGCGCGGCGCGACGAAGACGGCATCGAACTCGCGTTCGGTGCCGTCCTGGTAGCGGATGCCGCGGAGCCGGTCGTCGTCGTTCGACACGACCTCGGTGACGGCTCGGTCCTCGAGCTCGATGCCGCGCGCCGCGAGCCCCGCTCGCGCCGCCGGGGGAAGCACGAGCCCGGCCGCGTGGAACACCACCTGCGGCGACAGCTGCCGGAGGAGGTGCGCCTGGTGGGCGTTCGCCGCCGTGGTCGGAAGCACCGCGATCCGCCCGTCGCGTACCTCCCAACCGTCGCAGTACGGGCACGACACGACGCCCCGGCCCCAGTGCCGCGAGAGTCCCGGGACATCGGGCAGCCGGTCGGTGAGCCCGGTCGCCACGAGGATGCGCCGGGCGGTATGCCGGGCGCCCGATGCGAGCCGGATCTCGAAGGCGAGCGCTCCGCTGTCGAGCTGCGTCGCCGTCGCCACCTCGTCCGAGACGACGGCGACGCCGTCGTAGCGCTCGAGCTCGGCACGCCCCGCGGCGAGCAGGTCGAGCGGCGAGGAGTGATCGCGGCCCAGCACGCCGTGCATGTGCCCGGCGACCCGGTTCCGCGGCGCGCCGCCGTCGACCACGAGCACCCTGCGGCGCGAGCGCCCGAGCATGAGCGCGGCACTCAGCCCCGCGCTGCCGCCGCCGATGATGACGACATCCAGGTCCGTCGCGTCCATCCCATCACTCCGCTCGTGCCGCCGGGGTCGTCACTCTACCGGCCGCGACGCGGACCCCTCGCAGCCGCGGTGAGATGACGGGAACTGCTCTGCTCCGCCCGCCGGGCAGCGTTTCGCGTCATCTCGCCGCCGGCGGGCAGCGGTCAGTGGTAGCGGCCGGAGTAGGCGTTGAGGGCCGGCTGCCCGCCGAGGTGGGCGTAGAGCACGTTCGAGTCCTTCGGGATGTCGCCGCTCGACACGAGGTCGATGAGCCCGGCCATCGACTTGCCCTCGTACACCGGGTCGAGGATGACGCCCTCGAGGCGTCCGGTCAGGCGCATCGCTTCGTCGGTCGAGGCGACCGGGATGCCGTAGAGGTCGCCCGCCCAGCCCTCGAGGACCGTGATCTCGTCGTCGCGGAGGTCGCGTCCGACCCCGATGGTCTCGGCGGTGTTCCGCGCGATCCGGGCGACCTGGTCGCGCGTCTCGTCGATCTTCGCCGACGCGTCGATCCCGATGACCCGGCGCGGCCGCCCGCCGAAGTTGTGCTCGAGGTCGGCGAAGCCCGCGATCATGCCCGCGTGCGTCGACCCGGTGACCGAGCACACGACGATCGTGTCGAAGAAGACGCCGAGCTCGGCCTCCTGCGCGGCGACCTCGTGGGCCCAGTTCGCGAACCCCAGTCCGCCGAGCGGGTGGTCGGACGCGCCCGCCGGGATCGGGTACGGCGTGCCGCCGCCGGCTTCGACATCCGCGATCGCCTGCCTCCACGACTCGCGGAAGCCGATGCTGAAGCCCGCGGGCGACAGCCGCACGTCGGCGCCCATGAGCCGGGACAGCATGATGTTGCCGACGCGGTCGTTCACCGAGTCGGGCCAGTCGACCCAGTGCTCCTGCACGAGCACGGCCTTCATGCCGAGGTGCGCCGCGACGGCCGCCACCTGCCGGGTGTGGTTCGACTGCACGCCGCCGATGGAGACGAGCGTGTCGGCGCCCTTCGCGAGCGCGTCGGGTACGAGGTACTCGAGCTTGCGGGTCTTGTTGCCGCCGAAGGCGAGGCCGGAGTTCACGTCCTCTCGCTTCATCCAGACGCGGGCGCCGCCGAGGTGGGCGCTCAGGCGGTCGACCGGATGGATCGGGCTCGGCCCGAACGTCAGCCGGTGGCGGGGGAAGTCGGCGAGGGCCATGGTGCTCCTTCTGCGGGTGGGGTGGTGGCGGAGTCGGCCTCGTCGTCGAGGTGGAGGAGGCGGCCGAGCGTCGACCAGTTCTCGTGCGTCGCCCGGGCGGCGTCATCCGCTCGCCCCTCGGCGCACAGCGCGATGATGCGGTCGTGGTCGGCGACCGAGCCGCGGCCGGCGAGCGAGCCGAAGCGTGCGCGCTCGAGGCGCCGCAGAAGCGGGGTGACCTGTTCGAGCAGGCCGGGCAGCAGCGGATTCGCGCTCGCCTCGACGGCGACCGCGTGGAACGCGTCGTCGGCGGCGATGGCCGCGTCGACGTCGTCGGCGCCGAGCGCGGCCGCGAAGCGCGCGTTGGCGTTGCTCATCGCCTCGAGGTCGGTCCAGGTGAGCTGCGGCACCGCATCGCGCACGGCGAGTTCGTGCAGCGACGCCGCGATGCGCTGCGCGGCGAGGGCCGTGCGCGTGTCGAGCGGCGCGACGACGGTCTGCTTGGCGCGGCGGGTGTGCACGAGGCCGGCGAGTTCGAGGCGCGCGATGGCCTCGCGGATGGGGGTGCGGCTCACGCCGAGCCACTCCTCGAGCTCGGGGTCGCGCAGGCGCTCGCCCGGTGCGAGGTCGCCCGACACGATCGCGTCGCGCAGCTGCGCGTAGGCGTAGTCGCGCAGCGACTTCGGTCGCTCGGCGGGCGAGCGGGCGGGCAGTGGCATGCAATATATTGCAGCGGATGCCGCGGCATCCGTCAACTCTTCGGTGTCCCGGCGTCGGGGGTCGCGGCATGTCGGCGGGCGGGCGTACCGTGTGCGGCATCCGGAGCGTGGCATCCGCTCGACGGGCGCCGACGCTCGACGCAGACCTGGAGGAACCATGGCCAACCTCGTCGTGCACTTCGAGATCCACGCGACCGAGCCGCAGCGGCTCGTCGACTTCTACAGCGAGCTGCTCGGCTGGCGGTTCAGCCAGTACGGCGACACGCCCTACTGGCTGATCGACACCGGTGAGGGCGCCATCGGCAACACGTCCGGCACCGCCGGCATGGGCATCAACGGCGGACTCACGCGGCGCGAGGGGCCACGACCCGAGCCGGGCGCGGCGATCAACGGCTGCAACATCGTCGTCGGCGTCGACGGGAGCGTCGACGACCTCATGCGCCGCGGCATCGAGCTCGGCGCCACCGAGGCCATGCCCGCCGAGGACATGGAGGGCATCGGTCGCGGCGGCTACCTGCTCGACCCCGACGGCAACCTGTTCGGCATGCTGTCGCCCGTGCTCTCCGACGGCCGCACGATGATGACGTAGTACCCTACGGCGGGCGGAACCGCGGCGGGCGACCCGGCCGCCGCGGGAGGAACGAGTGACGACCAGCGACGCGCAGGGCGGGCAGTCCGCGGCATCCGCCGGCGGCGCCTCGGCGTCGGGAGCCCCGGCCTCGGTGAAGGTCGGCGTCGTCACGCTCGCCGCGATCGTCGTCGGGTCCATGGTCGGCGCGGGCGTGTTCTCGCTGCCGAGCCGCTTCGCCGAGCAGACCGGCGTCGTCGGCGCGCTCGTGGCGTGGGGCATCGCCGGGCTCGGCATGCTCACGCTCGCCATCGCGTTCCAGCGGCTCGCCGTCCGGCGGCCCGACCTCGACGCGGGCGTCTACGCCTACGCCAAGGAGGGCTTCGGGGAGCTGCTCGGCTTCTTCTCCGCGTTCGGCTACTGGGCGAGCGCATGCGTCGGCAACGTCACCTACTGGGTGCTGATCATGTCGACGGTCGGCGCGGTCGTGCCCGCGCTCGGCGACGGCGACACGGTGCTCGCGATCCTCGTCTCGTCGATCGGGCTGTGGGGGTTCTTCCTCCTCGTGCGGCGGGGCGTGCGCGAGGCGACCGCGCTGAACCGCATCGTCACGATCGCGAAGCTCGTGCCGATCCTCGTGTTCGTGCTGCTCGCCCTGTTCGTGTTCGACCCGGAGGTGTTCGCGGGCAACCTGTTCGGCAGCGGAGCGGCCGGCGGCGCGGCATCCGTCGACGGGGCCACCCTGTTCGAGCAGGTGCAGGGCACGATGCTCGTCACCGTGTTCGTGTTCCTCGGCGTCGAGGGGGCGAGCGTGTACTCGCGGCACGCCAGGCGGCGAGCGGATGTCGGCCGGGCCACCGTGTTCGGCTTCCTCGCCGTGTTCGCGGTGTTCGCGTCGGTCACGATCGTCTCGTACGGCGTGCTGCCCGCCGCCGAGCTCGCGTCGCTGCGCCAGCCGTCGATGGCGGGCGTGCTCGAGGCCGCGGTCGGCCCGTGGGGTGCGGTGCTCGTCAGCATCGGCCTGATCGTGTCGGTGCTCGGCGCCTACCTGGCGTGGACGCTCATGGCCGCCGAGGTCGTCTTCATGGCCGCCCGCGACGGCGACATGCCGCGGGCGCTCGCCCGGCAGAACGACCGCGACGTGCCGGTCGGGGCGCTCCTGGCCTCCACGGTGTTCGGGCAGGCGATCCTCGTCGTGGCGTACTTCTCGACCGACGCGTTCGACTTCGCGCTCGACATGACGAGCGCGCTGGCGCTCATCCCGTACCTGTTCGCGGCGGGGTTCATGCTGAAGATCGCCGTCGGCCGACGTGCGCCCGGCGCCCGAGGTCGGGCCGGCGACGTCGTGATCGGCGTGATCGCGACGGTGTACGTGGTGTTCCTGCTGCTGGGCGCGGGCCTGACGTACGTGCTCGTCTCGTTCATCGTGCAGGCGCCCGCGACGATCCTGTTCCTGCTCGCACGACGCGAGCAGGGGCGACGGATGCTGCGCCCCGGCGAGGCGGTCATCCTCGCGCTCGCCGTGGCGGCCGCCGTAGTGGGCGTGGTCGGCCTCGCCACCGGGTGGATCGTGCTCTGACGCGCGCGGCGTCGGCGTCCCGCTCCTCGCGGGGACGCGACACGCCGTCGGCGCGCGAGCACGCGCGGCGTGTCGGGGCCCCTCGAGGGAGTGGCGCAACCCGGTGCGCGTGTCGGCGGGCGGTGCGAGGATGAGCGCGTGCTGCTCGATGAGCTCGTCGCAACCGCGGAACGCGTCGCCGCCACCCGGTCGCGCCTGGCGAAGGTCGACGCGCTCGCCGAGGTGCTCGGCCGTCTCGATCCCGACGAGATCGCGCCCGCGGTCGGGTTCCTCGTGGGCAAGGCCCGACAGGGGCGGGTCGGCGTCGGGTGGCGGGGCCTCTCCGGGGCGATGGGCGAGCCGGCGGAGGCCGCGTCGCTGACGATCGCCGACCTCGACGCCGCACTCGACGAGCTCGCCGCGGCATCCGGTGCCGGCTCGACGGCCGCCCGAGCCGCCACGTTGCGCGACCTCGGCGCGCGAGCGACCGGCCGCGAACAGGACTTCATCACGCGGGTGCTCCTCGGCGAGGTGCGCACGGGCGCGCTCGAGGGCGTCGTGACCGACGCGATCGCGCGGGCCGCCGACCGGCCCGGCGAGGTCGTGCGCCGTGCGGCGATGCTCTCGGGCGACCTCGGCGAGACCGCCCGGCTCGCCCTCACCGGCGCGCCGGGCGAGCTCGAGTCGGTCGGGCTCGTCGTGGGCCGGCCCGTGCAACCGATGCTCGCGGCATCCGCCCCCACCGCGGCCGCGGCGATCGAGCAGGTCGGCGAGGCGTCGGTCGAGTACAAGCTCGACGGCGCGCGCATCCAGGTGCACCGCTCGGGCGACGAGGTGCGGGTGTTCACTCGCAACCTCGCCGACATCACGCACCGCGTGCCCGAGGTCGTCGAGGTCGCGCGCGGCCTGCCGGTGACCGACGTGATCCTCGACGGCGAGACGCTCTCGCTCGATGAGGACGGCGGGCCGCGGCCCTTCCAGGACACCATGGCGCGATTCGGCGCCGACGTCGCGCGCGAGGTGCTGCTGCATCCGTGGTTCTTCGACGTGCTGCACGTCGACGGGCGCGACCTGCTCGACGAACCCCTGTCGGCGCGGCTCGGCGAGCTCGAGCGCATCGCCGGGCCGCACCGCATTCCCGGCGAGGTGACCGCCGATCCCGAGTCCGCTGAACGCATCTCGCGCGAGGCGCTCGAGGCCGGACACGAGGGCGTGCTCGTGAAGGGCGTCGAGTCGCCCTATGCGGCCGGGCGGCGGGGCTCGAGCTGGATCAAGGTCAAGCCCGTGCACACGTACGACCTCGTCGTGCTCGGCGTCGAGTGGGGGTCGGGCCGCCGCACGGGGTGGCTGTCGAACCTGCACCTCGGCGCGCGCGACCCCGTGGGCGAGTTCGGCGAACCGGGCGGGTTCGTCATGGTCGGCAAGACCTTCAAGGGACTCACCGACGAGCTGCTGCGGTGGCAGACCGAGCACTTCGCGCAGCTCGAGACGCGGCGCACCGCGTCGACCGTGTTCGTCGAGCCGACCACGGTCGTCGAGATCGCGATCGACGGCGTGCAGCGCTCGACCCGCTACCCCGGCGGCGTGGCCCTGCGGTTCGCACGCGTCAAGCGTTACCGCGACGACAAGCCCGCGGCCGAGGCCGACACGATCCAGACGCTGCGCGGACTGCTGCGCGGCTGAAACGAGAGGAGCATCCGGATGGCAGACCGACCGGGACGAGTGCGCCAGCTGCGGCTCGTCGTCGAGGCCGACGACTTCGAGGCGGCGCTGCGCTTCTACCGCGACGTGCTGGGCATGCCCGAGTCCGAGGCGTACAGCGGCCCGGATGGCGCGGAGGTGGTGATCCTCGACGCCGGTCGCGCGACGCTCGAGCTCTCGAACCCGGCACAGGTGCGATTCATCGACCGCGTCGAGACCGACGGCGGCCGGAGCGATCACCTGCGGGTCGCGCTCGAGGTCGACGACGCGGCATCCGTGGCCGACGAGCTCGTCGAGGCCGGTGCCGACCTCGAGGCGTCCGCGCGCGAGACGCCGTGGCGGTCGGTCAACGCGCGGCTGCGCGGGCCGGCGGGCGTGCAGCTCACGATCTTCCAGGAGCTCGACTGAGCCGGCTCAGTCCTCCATCTGGATGCCGGTGACCGGCACGCCCGCGCGGTCGTAGACGAGCGCGACAGCGCCCTTCGGGAAGGCGATCGGCGGCTGCGCGAGCGTGAACGCGGCCGGGACCGTCCCGGTGTCGAAGAGCCGCTTCCCGCTGCCGAACGCGATGGGGTAGAGGTACAGGTTCAGCCGGTCGACGAGGTCGGCCGCGAGCAGCGACCGGGCGAGGTCGCCGCTGCCGATCACGTGAATCTCGTCGAACCGCTCCTTGAGCGCGGGCACCTCGGCCGCGACATCCGTCACCACCGTCGTGCCCGCCCACGACGGATCGGAGAGCGTGCGGGAGGCGACGAATTTCGGCACCCGGGCGAACTTCTCGCCGACCTGCGACTCGACGTGCTGCGGCCAGTAGTCGGCGAAGATGTCGTAGGTCCGGCGGCCGAGCAGCAGGGCGTCGAGGCGGTCGATGCCCGCGCCGATGACGGCGCCCGACTCGTCGTCGAGGTACGGCGCCTGCCACCCGCCGTACGCGAAGCCGCCCGACGGATCCTCCTCGGGGCCGCCCGGGGCCTGGTAGACCCCGTCGAGGGTGAGGAACAGGTCGACTGCGAGGATGCCCATGGTGCTCCCTTCCGCGCGTCACGCTAGCGAGCGCGCGGGCCGGCGTCGAGGGGTCCCGAATGCATGAGAATCCGTCCGATGCAGTCCCACGCGGGCCCTTCGGACGGATCCTCATGCATTCGCGACGCGACGAGGCCCGCGGTGCGCGTGCACCGCGGGCCCGTGGCATCCGTCGACGTCGTCAGCGGGCGGCGACCAGCCGCACGCCCGCGACGAGGAGCGGGGCGTAGCAGGCGAGCGCGACGAGCACGCCCACCGGACCGAGGCCGAACGCCGGGAGGACCCACGGCAGGAAGCCGAGCGGGGCGATCCACCACGACACGGCCTTCGCCCGGGCGAGCGCGAGCGAGAGCAGGCCCATGCCGAGCAGGCCGCCCGCCATCCCGGTGTACTGCCAGATCGCGACCGTCCACTCCTTGGCCGCGGTGTCCATCGTCACGGCGTCCTCGATCGGGAGGGTGTTGCCGGCGCTGACGAGGAACCAGTCCGAGAGCAGCAGACCCGACATCTGGATGGCGCCGAAGGCGAGGATGATCGCGGCGATGGGCAGGAAGACCCGGCCGCGGCCGGCGCGGATCAGGCCGAGCGAGGCGATCGCGCCGAACGCGAGGGCGACCCAGCCGTAGTGCAGCAGGTTCGCCGACCAGAGGCTGAGGGCGGGGTCGGCAGCGAGCGACTCGATGTAGCCGGCGGTGCCCGGTGCGGTCTGCTCGGGCGAGGTGAGCATGCCACCGGTGAACAGCAGCGGCGCGGCGATCAGGCCGAGGCCGCCGAGGCGCTGCAGACGGTTCGGGCGGACCGGGCCGAGGTCGGCCGAGGTGATGCGGGTCCGCTTCGAGCGGGCGGATGCCGCGGGCGCCGGGGCGTGGCTCGTGTCGGGGGCGGTGCCGGGGGCCGGCGCGGTCGTGGTGGCGGGTGAGAAGTCCATGGCGGTGCCTTTCGGAATCGGGATCGTGCGGTGATCCCAATCTCCGGGTCGGCCGACCCGGGCCCACAGGGTGCGCCGTCCCGCGGATGTCCCGAGTCGAGCCCGGGACATCCGGCGCCTCGGCGCTCAGGGGCGGCCGAGGCCGGCGTCGCGGGCCCGCACGATCGCCTCCGCGCGGTCGGCGACCTGCAGCTTCGCGAAGATGTTCGAGACGTTGTTCCGCACGGTCTTCGGCGACAGGAACAGCGCCTGGGCGATCTGCGGGTTCGACCGACCTGCGGCGAGCAGGTCGAGGATCTCGCGTTCGCGCGCGGTGAGCTGGGGGAACACCTCCGCCGCCGGGGCGCTCGCCGGCCCGGCCGCGAAGAACTCCATCACGCGCCGGGCGATCGCCGCGCCGAACACGAGCTCGCCGCGCGCGGCGGCGTCGATCGCCGAGCGGATCTCGTGCTGGCTCGCACCCTTCACGAGGTACCCGCGCGCGCCGGCGCGCATCGCGGCGAACACCGTCTCGTCGTCCTCCGACATCGTGAGCACGACGACGGCCAGGTGCGGATGCCGCGCGGCGATCTCCCGGGTCGCCGCGATGCCGTCGAGCTTCGGCATCTGCACGTCCATCACGACGACGTCCGCCTCGGAGGACTCGACGACCGCGAGCGCCTCCTCGCCGTCGGCGGCGGTCGCGACGACGTCGACGCCGTCCAGCGACTCGAGCAGCATGGCGAGGCCGTCGCGGTAGACGGGGTGGTCGTCGACGAGGATGACGCGGATGGGCTCGTCAGGCATCAGCGGGGGCCTCCAGGTGCTCGGGGGTGGTCGCGGGGCGCGCTGCACGGCGCGGGTCGTGGTCGGGGTCACGGCCGGGGCCCGGCTCGGTGTCGGCGCTCGGCTCGGCGACGGGCTGCGAGGCGAGGGGCAGCGCGGCCCGGATCTCGGTGCCGCCGCCATCGGCCGCGACGATCTCGAGCGTGCCGCCGAGCTCGTCCGCGCGCTCGCGCAGCGAACGCAGGCCCACGCCGGGCACGGCGTCGGCGGGGATGCCGGAGCCGTCGTCGCGCACGGTGAGGCGCAGCATCCGCTCGTCGTGTTCGAGGCGGACCTCGACGAGCGCGGCGCCCGAGTGGCGGCGCGCGTTGGTCAGCGCCTCCGAGACGATGCGGTAGGCGGCGACCTCGGCCGCGGGCGGCAGGTCGCTCAGCAGGTCGCCCTCGACGCAGACGACGAAGCCCGGCCCGGTGAGGCGGTCGGCCTGCTGCCGGAGGGCCCGGACCAGCCCGACGTCGTCGAGTGCGGGTGGGCGGAGGTCGTGGACGATCCGGCGGATCTCGTCGATCACCGCGGACTGGTCGTCGATGGCCGCGTCGACGAGCGCGAGCGACCGCGACGGATCTCGCCCGGCGAGGTTGCGGGCCGCCTCGAGCCGCAGCTTGACGCCGCCCAGCAGGGGCCCGAGCCCGTCGTGCAGGTCGCGGCGCAGCCGCGACCGCTCCTCCTCGCGAGCGACGACCAGTCGCTCGCGAATGGCCTGCAGCTCCCGGCCCAGCTCGGCGTTCCGGATCGCCGCCGCCGCGAGCCGGACGAGGTCGCCGAGCAGCCGACGGTCGCGCTCAGACCCCACCGGTCGCCGGCCCGGCTCCATCCGGATGCGCCCGATCACCTGCCCGCCGTGGTCGATCGGGATCTCGACGGGCCGCGCGGTCGGGGTGCCGTGCTCCGCGACGAGGGGCGCGGCATCCGTCGACGTGCCCGCGGGTCGATCGAGTTCGACCCGCACGTAGGGCGACGCGAACGCCTCGGCGACGGCCGACGCGAGGTCGTCGAGCTGCGCCCGCGCGTGGGGCGACCGATCGAGGCGGTCGCCGAGCGAGGAGACCACGGCGTACGGGTCGGCGCGGCGCCCGTTGACGAGCCGGTTCGCGAACGCGAACAACCGACCGCGCAGCGGCGCGTACGCGATCGTGACCGCGACGACCGCGAGCAGCATCGCCACCCGGTCGTCGATCGCGCTGCCCACGAGGAGGACGACCAGCACGTCGACCGCGACGATGGCGGCGATGAGCATCGCGTAGACGAGCGTCCACGACAGCAGTCGGTCGATCTCGTAGAGGCGGTAGCGCGTGACCGCGACGACCACCGCCGCGCTCATGAGCCCGATCGTGACCGCGAGCAGCACGTCGACGACGACGGTCGGCACGAGCGGGTAGATGAGCAGCGAGCCGACGAACACGACGCCCGACCACACCAGCCAGCGCAGCTGCGCCCGCTCCTCGGCGCTCGCGCGGGCGCGTCGACTGACGCAGACGACGAGTGAGAGCACGAGGCTCGCCGCGAGGCAGGGGAGGGCGGCGCCGAGGATCACCGACCACGCCGGGTCCGGGAGCGGGAGGTCGGTCGACCACGATCCGAACGCGTCGAGCATCGCCGCGCGCTCCGGCTCGTCGGCGACCAGCGCCGCGGCGGGCGCGAACAGGAACGCGAACGGCATGACGAGGGCCAGGCCGATCGCGACGACCGAGACGACCCGCCATGCGCCGCGGCGCAGCCGGCCGTCGGGGAACAGCACCAGCAGGAGCACGATCGGCAGGAGCAGCACCGACCCGAGCCGGGTGAAGAACCAGAAGGCCGGCGGCGCCCACCACGCGTCGCGGTCGGTGTACCAGGCGAGGTTGACGGCCGCCGAGGCGAGCCCGTCGACGACCCAGAGCGTGCCGAACCCGGTGAGCACGACCGCGATCGGATGCCACGGCAGCCGCCACAGCAGCAGCGCGCCGGGCACGAGCATCGCCACGCCCGGCAGCACGCCCGACCAGCCCGACGACATCGGCGGGTCCGGATGCTCGGGCAGCACCCGCAGGTCGATCGCGATCGCGGCGATCGCCGCCACCCCCGCCACGACGAGCGCGACGACGGTCGCGATGCGACTCGAGCGGAGCGTCATCCGCTCATCGTCGCAGCCGCCGTGTCCCGCTGTCACGGGACTCCTGTCCCGAGTCGGCGAGAACGGATGCCGCGGCCCGCGACGATCCGGCCACGCGGCATCCGCTCAGCCGCCCCGCCGTAGGCTGGAACCCATGCGCCTCGCCCTCATCCGCCACGGACAGACCGACTGGAACCTGAACGGGCTCATGCAGGGGCGCACCGACATCCCGCTGAACGACACGGGGCGTGCGCAGGCCGAGGCCGCCGCGGCGCTCCTCGACGCCGCCGAGTGGGACGTCGTCGTGAGCTCCACCCTCGGGCGCGCCCGCGAGACCGCCGACCTCCTCGCGCGCGGGCTCGGGCTCCCCGTCGCCGGTGCGTACGACGACCTCGTCGAGCAGGACTTCGGCGCCGCCGAGGGCACGCTCGTCGCCGAGATCGACGCCCGCTGGCCGGGCCGCGCCTTCCCGCGCAAGGAGGCCGACGAGCACGTCGGGCCCCGCGGCATCCGGGCGCTCGAGCGCATCGCCGACGAGCACGCCGGTGCGCGCGTGCTCGCCGTCGCGCACGGCACGCTCATCCGCCACGTGCTCGCCGAGATGAGCGGCCACGACGCCCGGCACTACCCGCGGCTCGACAACCTCGCCGTCTCCGAGGTGCGGCGAACGGATGCCGCGTGGCAGGTCGTGACCGTCGGCGGCACGCCGTTCGCCGAGGTGCGCGAGGCGCTCGACGCGGCCGCCGACCTGGTGCGGCTCGCCGGCTGAGGTTCCGCCCCGCCCGCCGGCGGGCGATACTGCTCGGGTGTCGACCATCGACGCCGGCCCCCGTTCGCGGCGCCCGGGAGGACCGGGACGCCTGAACCCGCGCGCCGTGGTGGCCGCGGCCGCCGCGGTGGTGCTGGTCGCGATCGCGGTCGTCGTGGCCGTCCTGCTCGCCCGGCATGAGTCGGAGTCCGGGGCGGCGGAGCGGCTCGCGCGGGCCGGTGCCGCGCATGCCGCCGCGGCGCGCGCGGTCGAGCGTGCACGTGACGGGGTGGACGACGCGCTCGATGCCGCGACGACCGCCGCCTCCATCGCCGCCGAGGTCGACGAGGTGCCCGTCGCGCACGTCGGACCCGAACCGGAGGCGTCGTTCGCCGGGGCCGTCGCCGAACTGGCGGCGCGGATCGACGCGGCCGAGGCGCTGCCGCACGTGGAGCCGGAGGTTCCGGCCGGTGCGCGCGAGGGTCAGGCGGAGTCGGCCGGCGACCTCGACGCGACGACCCGGCTCCTCGAGGCCGAGACCGCACGACTGGCCGAGCACGCGGCCGACCTCGGCGCGGCGGAGGACGGCCTCGCGACGGCCGTTGCGGACGTCGGCGCGACCGGCGCCGATCTGCTCGCCGCCGTCCCGGCGGCCGCGGGGGAGCTGGAGGCGGCGCACGAGTCGGCGCGGAACCTCGAGCGCCTCGCACTGCGCGAGGCGACCGCGATCGTCGAGGCCACCGCCTGGGACGCCGACGCGCCCGACGCCATCGCCCGGTACGTCGCCGCGGCCGAGGCGCTGATCGCGTCCCATGACGCCGAGGAGGCCGAGAAGGCGGGGCCGTTGTACGAGCGACGCAAGCAGGTCGAGGCCTTCGCGCGCGAGCTCTCCGGCGGCCTGCCGCTCGAGTTCGACTGGGAGACGATCGTGCTCGGCTACGGCACCGACGGAACGTACGCCGGGCGGGCGACCTGGGACGTCGCGGGCGGCGGCATCGCCTCCCTCACGTTCAGCCACAGCGTCGCGGAACTCTGGGACGCGCCGGGCGTGCGGGCGCTCGTCGCGCACGAGGTCGGCCACGCCATGACGGGCCGGTGCCTCGGCGAGATCGTGCCCGACGAGCTCGCGTACGGCGACGGCAACGAGGCGTGGGCGACGGCGTGGGCGATCAGCCGCGGGTACACCGGCGACGGGAGCGGCGAGTGGATCTACGGCCGCCCGGGTGACGACGTCATCGCGCTGGCGGCGCAGTGCCGGTGAGCCGCGGCGACGCGCGTCGGGCCCATCCAGTCAGCCCTCCGAGCGGACGTACAATCCGAAAATGGAGGCACCGGGAAGCACCACCCTGGTCGTCGTCGGCGAGGAGGCGACGACCGCGATCACGTCCCTCGCCGGCCTGCCGAACGTCGAGTCCGCGTCCTTCGCCGCGATGACGGATGCCACCGACGCGGAGGTCGTCACCTGGACCACGACGTCGCACGCACCGTACGTCGTCCACGACCGCGATCCACTCGGGCACGTGGCATCCGCGTGGGTCGAGTTCTACGACGAGCGGTCCACGCTCGGCGTGCTGGAACTCGAGATCGAGCAGCTCGTGCGGGCGGTCGATCGGCACGAGATCCGCGTGCCCGACTACTACGTCGTGCTGGAACCTGAGTCGATCCGCGGCACGTGGCTGCACTGGTGGCTCGGGGTGCTCGCGTCGGCGTCGCCCAACCGGGTGATCCCGTGGGCGCCGGGCGACGCGTCGCTCGCCGCCCTGATCCGGGGGCTGCCGACCGCGCGAGCTTGGCCCGACGTGCACGAGTGGCTGCCGGGCGTCGTCACGGCCGTGCCCGATCGGGTGGGCCTGGAGCCGCCGGCCTCCTGACCGTCAGGCCGAGCCCGCCGCCCGTGCGTAGCGCTCCGACAGCGTGCGCAGCAGCGGCCTGAGCTCATCGGGCGATTCGACGGCGAAGTCCATGCCGAGCATGCCGATGTACGCGCCGATGGTCTCGAGCGAGTCCGCGCCGGTGGCGAGCACCGACTCGCGGTCCGAGACGGCCTCCACCACGCCCACGGCCGGGTTGATGCGCGCGAGGACCTCGTCGGCCGGCGCCGCGATGCGCAGGCGGGCATGGACGTTCCATCCGCTCTCGGCGATCGCGCGCATGACGAACGCGGCATAGTCGCCGCCGGGCAGCGGCACGGGCGAGAACCGGCGGCGGGTCGGCATCCGCGGTTCGATCCGGTCGGCGCGGACGACGCCCCACTCGCCCGTCTCGGGATCACGGCCGACGAGGTACCAGCGGCGCTGCCGCCCCGGCGGCTGGGAGGTCGTCATGAACCTCGGCGCGGACCCGGTGCCGCTGCCCGACGGCGAGGTGCTCGTGGCGAGCGGCCCGCTCGCGGACGGCGCCCTCCCCGGCGAGACGACGGCCTGGCTGCGCCGCTGACCGAGCCCCGCGCGGAGTCCGGCCGGTCACCGACCCCGGGGGTCCGCGCGGCCTTGACGGCCGGGCCCGCGCGTGGTCGCATGGCCGGGTGGATGCCGCGCGGCCCGAGCTCATCTCCGACGACGCGCTCGACGACCTCGAGCGCGAGGCCATCGGGCGGGTGCGCGGCCGCGTGCTCGAGATCGGGGCGGGCGAAGGCGAGAACTTCGGCGCCTTCGACCAAGACGTCGAGTGGATCGGCCTCGAACCCGACGCCGGCCGCCGCGCCGAGCTCGCCGTCCGCGCGCGCGGGTGGGGCCACCGCAGCGAGGTGCTCGACGCGGTCGCCGAGCGCATCCCGCTGCCCGACGCCTCGGTCGACGCGGTCGTCGGCACGTACGTCCTCTGCTCGGTCGACGTCCAGGCCGCGGCGCTCGCCGAGGTGCGACGCGTCCTCCGCCCGGGCGGTCGCGTCGTGTTCGTCGACCACGTCGTCGCCCCGCCGCGCACCTTCAAGCGGGCGCTGCAGCGCGCGGTCACGCCGATCAGCGCGCGCTTCTGCCACAACTGCCACTGGGACCGGGACACGGGTCGGGCGCTCGCCGATGCCGGGTTCGCCGGCGACCACGTCCGCCTCGTGCGCGTGCCGTCGTTCCCGCTCGGGCCGACCCGCGTGCTCGTCTTCGGCGGGCACGTGACGGATGCCGCCGGCTCGTCCGCGACGGGGGAGCGCCCGTGACCGCGACCCCGCGCATCGTCGTGCTCACGGGCGCCGGGATCTCCGCGGAGTCCGGCGTCCCGACGTTCCGCGACGCGGACGGGCTCTGGGAGGGGCACCTCGTCGAGGACGTGGCCACGCCCGAGGCGTTCGAGCGCGACCCCGAGACCGTGCACCGGTTCTACGACGCGCGGCGGCGCGCCGTGGCATCCGTCGCCCCGAACCCGGCGCACGAGGCGCTCGCGCGGCTCGAGGCGGCGCTCGGCGACGACCTGCTGCTCGTCACCCAGAACGTCGACGACCTGCACGAGCGCGCGGGGTCGCGGCGCGTGCTGCACATGCACGGCGAACTCCGGCGGGCGCGCTGCCTGGCCTGCGAGCAGCGCTCCGAGGCGACGGGCGACCTCATCGACGAGCCCCCGTGCCCGGCGTGCGGCGAGCGGATGCTGCGCCCCGACGTGGTCTGGTTCGGCGAGATGCCCTACGGCCTCGACGAGATCGACGCGGCCCTCGTCGGCTGCGAGCGGTTCGTGGCGATCGGCACGTCGGGCGCCGTGCATCCGGCGGCGGGCTTCGTGCTCACGGCGGCCGCGTTCGGCGCGGCCACCCTCGAGCTCAACCTGGCCGTCAGCGAGATCACCGAGTTCTTCGACGAGACGCGTCTCGGTCGCGCGGGCGAGCTCGTGCCGCGCTGGGTCGACGAGGTGCTCGCAGGCGGGGCGCCGCGGCGCCGCGCCTGAGCCGGGGCAGCGTCGGCCGACGAGCGGATGCCGCGGGCCGCTCGTCTCGGCCCGCGGCATCCGCGGTCTCGCCCACCCCCGGTGCCCCCACCAGGGCCGACGCCGTGGACGGGGTTCCCGGTCCGATCCCCCGACGGGACCGGGACCCCGTCACCACCTACTTCCGACCGGACCGCCCGATCGGATGCACCCCGACGGAGATTTCCCGTCGAGCGCCGCGGATCAGGGCTCGTCGAGCATCCGCCGCGCCAGCATCGTCGCGCCCGCGACCGCGGCCGGCATGGTCGCGACGGCACCGAGCGGCACCAGGAAGCACAGCTGCGTGGCGACGCCGAAGCCGAGCAGGCGCCAGCGGTGCCGCCGGTACAGGGCGCGGCGGTCCGCGAAGGTGAGCCCGCGCGAGTCGAGCGCGCGCGCCGCGAGCTCGCGGGCGAGGATCCGGCCGGTGAGCACGGCGCCGAGCACCGCGGCCGCCACGCCGCCGACGACGGGGAGGAAGCCGACCGCGGCGACCGCCGCCGCGGAGACGAGGCCCTGCAGCATGAGGACGAGCCCGCCGCGCACGCCGCTCCAGAAGCTCGGGCCCTCGGCGGGCACCTCGCCGCCGACGTGCGATTCGACCCGCTTCCAGATCCGCTCGTAGAACGGGTCGCCGACGATGAGGGTGAGCGCCGTGAACGTCACGAACGCGAGCACGGCGGCCGCGGCGAAGACCACCACGGCGACGAGCGCGCGGAAGGCGTTGCGCCAGAACTCGTCCCAGCCGTCGGCGAACGGCGTGGCCCAGTCGACGAGGCCCGGCAGCCCGATGCCGAGCGCGACGAGGCCCCACACGAGCACGGCGAACACGATCGCGGCCGGCACGAGCCCGAGCAGCATCACCCCGGGGTCGACCCGCCAGAACCCGAAGCCGCGCAGCAGGGTGCGAGCGCCGTCGGCGAGATCCCTCAGCATCGGGCCAGCATAGGCGGGCCCGGGCGCGCGCCGCGGTGCGACGCGGTGTTGCGGGACCGTCACGCGCTCACAGCAGACGGCGATATCGTCGGAGGCATCCGTCACCGCCCGCAGGATGACGAACCCCGCCGCAGAAGGACCCCGCCCGGAAGATGACCGTGACCCAGACGAAGCCCTCACGTGCCGCCGAATGGTGGCGTGCGCAGCGGAAGCGGGTGCTGTGGGGCGCCGCCATCGCCCTCGTCGTGCTCGTCGTCGCCGTCGTCGTCGCGCGGCTGCTCCGCGGCCTGCCCGCGGTCGAGGCGTTCGTCGCCGAGTACCCGGGCATCGTGCCGTCGCCCGAGGGGGCTCCCGTCGGCATCCCCGCCTGGCTCGGGTGGCAGCACTTCCTCAACGCGTTCTTCCTCGTGCTGCTCGTGAAGACCGGCCTCGAGCTGCGCTCCAAGCGCCGCCCGCCCGGGTTCTGGACCCGCGACAACACGCGCTGGCCCCGCACCGCCCGGCCGCCGCGCCGCCTGGGCATCTGGCTCTGGTTCCACCTGTGGCTCGACGCGCTCTGGGTGCTCACCGGCGTGAGCTACGTCGTGCTGCTCTTCGCCACGGGGCAGTGGGTGCGCATCGTGCCCACCGACTGGGCGGTCGTGCCGAATGCGCTCTCGGCGGCGCTGCAGTACGCGTCGCTCGACTGGCCCGTCGAGGACTCGTGGGTCGTGTACAACTCGCTGCAGCAGCTGGCCTACTTCACCGTCGTCTTCATCGCCTCGCCGCTCGCGATCCTCACGGGCCTCCGGCTCTCGTCGGTGTGGCCCGTCGAGGGGCGCCTCGCGGCTCCCGCGGGCGAGCGGATGGCGCGTGCCGTCCACTACCCGGTCATGCTGTTCTTCCTCGCCTTCACGTTCGTGCACGTGGTGCTCGTCTTCACGACCGGCGCGCTGCGCAAGCTCAACCAGATGTACACCGCGCGCGACACCGACGACTGGCTGGGCTTCGGGGTGTTCGCGCTGTCGGTCGTGGTCATGGTGGTCGCCTGGGTCGTCGCGAAGCCGCCGCTGCTCAAGCGGATCGCCGCCGTATCCGGACGCGTCCAGGGCTGACCCGGCCTGCTTCGCTAGGCTCGCCTGATGAGCCGCACCCTCTGGATCGTCCTCGGCGTCATCGTCTCCGTCGCCATCGCCTGGTTCGTCGTCGACCTCGTCTTCAGCGTCGTCTGGTTCGTCGTGAAGCTCGCGATCGTGGCGGTGGTCGCGGTCGTGGTGTTCTTCGCGCTGCGGTCCTGGCTCGGCCGTTCCGGCGACCGACGCGAGGTCGAGCGCTGACCGGGACCCGACCCGCACTCGCATGATCCGCACGGTCGACGTCGCCCGACCCGACGGGCGCACCATCCGCGCCGTCGAGGCGGGATCGACCGCGCCCGACGCCCCGACGGTGGTGTGGCACCACGGGTCGCCGCACACTGGGGAGCCGGTGCCGCCGCTCGTCGCCGCGGCCGAGCGTCGCGGCATCCGTCTCATCACCTACGCCCGTCCCGGGTACGGGGCGTCGACGCCGCAGCCGGATCGCGACGTCGCCTCGGCCGCCGGAGACGTGGCCGCGATCGCCGATGCGGTGGGCGTCGACCGGTTCGCCGTGCTCGGCTACTCCGGCGGCGGACCGCACGCGCTCGCGTGCGCCGCGCTGCTGCCCGGTCGCGTCACCGCCGCAGCGACCCTGGCGGGGATCGCGCCGTACGTCGCCGCCGACGAGTGGTTCGCGGGCATGCACGCGCCCGCCGGCCTCCGGTCGGCGGCGACCTCGCGCGACGCGCGCCTGCGCCACGCCGAGCACGACGAGTTCGACCCCGGCCAGTTCGTCGACACCGACTGGGCCGCCCTCGAGGGGGAGTGGGCGGCGCTCGGGCAGGACGCGCAGCGCGCCGAGGCCGACGGGCCGGGCGGACTCGTCGACGACGACGTCGCCTTCACCCGGCCGTGGGGGTTCGACCTCGGCGACGTGCGCGTTCCCACCCTCCTCGTCCACGGCGAACGCGACCGCGTGGTGCCGCGGGCGCACGCCGTCCGCACGCTCGCAGCGCTGCCGGACGCCCGGCTCTGGATGCGGCTCGACGAGGGGCACGTCGCGGTGCTCGCGGTCGTTCCCGACGCGCTCGACTGGCTCGTCGAGCGGTCCGCCGGGGTCGCCGGCTGAGGCAACGCGACCGCGCGGTCTGCATGGTCGGCGCGGCGCGCGGTCAACGCGTCTTCGCGCCCGCCCACTCCACGAGCCGGTCCGCATCCCACGTGGTGATGATCCGCTCCGGCGGGATCCCCGCGGCCTCGGCGCGCGCGGCGCCGAGCGCGAGGAAGCCGAAGTGCCCCGGCGCGTGTCCGTCGCTGTCGATCGAGAACCGGCATCCGGCGTCGAGCGCCATCGCGATGAGCTCGTCGGGCGGATCCTCGCGTTCGGGGCGCGAGTTGATCTCGACGGCGACGTCGTACTCGGCGCACGTCGCGAACACGGCCTCGTGGTCGAACTCCGACTGGGGGCGCGTTCCGCGCGACCCCTTCACGAGGCGGCCGGTGCAGTGGCCGAGCACGTTCGTGTGCGGGTCGCGGATGGCTCGCAGCATCCGTTTCGTCATCTCGTCGCGCGGGGCGCGCAGCTTCGAGTGCACGCTCGCGACCACGATGTCCAGCCGCTCGAGCAGGTCGGGGCGCTGGTCGAGCGTGCCGTCCTCGAGGATGTCGACCTCGATGCCCGTGAGGATCCGCACGCCCAGGTCGCCGCGCGAGCGCGGATCGGGTTCGTCGCCCTCGCCGCGGCCCGACTCGCCGAGCCCGGCGTTCAGGGCGGCGACGATGTCGAGCTGCGACTCCAGTCGCTCGGGCGAGAGGCCGTTCGCCACGCGCAGGCTCGGCGAGTGGTCGGTGAGGGCGAAGTAGGCGAGCCCGGCGGATGCCGCGGCGCGGGCCATCGCGGCGATGCTGGTCGTGCCGTCCGACCAGTCCGAGTGGGCGTGCAGGTCGCCGCGCAGCTGCGCGCGCAGGCCCGTGGCGGACTGGGCGCCCGCCTTCTCGCGCAGGTCGGCGAGGTACGTCGGCACGCGGCCGTCGAGCGCGTCGACGATGACGCCGAAGCTCGAGTCGCCGATGCCCGGGGTCCGCTTCAGGCGTCCGTCGGCGGCGCGCGCCCGCAGCTCGTCCTCGGACCAGGGGCCGATCACCCCGGCCGCGCGCCGGAACGCCTTGGCCTTGAACGGCGACGCGAGCTGCACCTCGAGCAGCGTCGCGATCTCCTCGAGCGCCTGCACCGGGTCCATCGCCCCAGTCTGCCCCGGCTGGTCCCGGTGGTCGAGGGGCACCGCGCACCGTGACCACCTCGGGGCGCGGGGTCTCGATACGGCGCTGACGCGCCTACTCGACCAGCGGGGGCTCGGCGAAGGCGACCGCGCGGACGGGCGCGCCGTCGCCGCCGAGGCGCATCGGGAAGAACCCGATCCGCACGCGCGACGGCAGGTCGCCGAGGTTCGCGAGGTTCTCGACGATGAGCCCGTCGCCGCCGAGCACGACCTCGTGCACCGGGAAGGACGTCGTGCCCGCGGCATCCGTCGGATCGGGGCTCAGCGTGTCGACGGCGAGCACCCGCATGCCGCGGTCGACGAGCTCCTGCGCGGCATCGCGCGCGAGCGACGGATGCCGCAGAGCGCGCTCGGTGCCGAACCACCGCCACCACCCCGTGTCGATCACCACGATCGGAGGCAGCCGCTCGGGCAGCTCGCCCAGCCGGTCGAGCCCGTAGGTCTCGCTGTCGTCGACCGCGCCGTCGAGGTGCACGACGAGCGCCTCGCCCACGAGCTCCTCGAGCGCGACATCGGCCATCGTCCGTCCGCCCGCGACGGTGTGCGAGGGCGCGTCGACGTGCGTGCCCGTGTGGGAGCCGAGCTCGAGCGCGGTCACCTCGGCGCCGTCGCGCTCGAGCTCGAGCGCCGGCGCGAGGTGCACCCCGGGGTCGCCGGGGTACACCATCATGCCGTCGGCGATGGGGTGGCTGAGGTCGCGCATCGAGCCGGTCGTCACGCGTCGCGGGCGCCGCTGCGCGCCAGGTGGCGGCTCGGTTCGGCCGGGTGCGCCGACCGCTCGCGCAGCGACAGCACCAGGTAGAGCACGAACGTGAGCACGAAGCCCGGGATCGTCGCGCCGATCGGCGTGGGCCACACGTACGTCCAGAGGTACACCGCGACCGCGCCGATCGCCCACGCGGCGACCGCGAACCAGTTGACCCCCGCGAGGTACCAGTAGCGTCCGCCCTTGGCGTTCAGGATGTCGGGCGTGTAGGCGCCGCGCTTGACGATGTAGTAGTCGGCGATCATGATCGCGAAGACCGGCGCGAACAGGGCGCCGATCGTCACGAGGAACGTCGTGAACTGCTCGAGCAGCCCGAAGAAGGTCGCGCCGATGATCGAGATCAGGCCGAGGATCAGCGCCGCGGGCAGGAACTTCACGCGCGTGCCGGGGACCGCGTTGACGACCGTCGTGACCATGCCGTAGACGACCATCGTGTTCGTCGCCATGACCGAGGTGAAGATGACGACGGCGAGCGGCCAGCCGAACGGCTCGACGATGGTCACCGGGTCGAACGGGATCGCCTCGCCGCCGGAGAGGATGACGTACGAGATCGCGGTCGCGCCGAGCGACATGGCGATGATGGTCGACAGGCTGTAGCCGATGCCCGAGCCGATGATGCCCGCGCGGCTCGTCTTGGCGAACCGGTTGAAGTCGGCCGACAGGACGGTCCACGAGATCGCCGTCGCGATGACGACGTCGAGCACGAGGATCGGCGTGTACCCGATGGACTCGTCGACCGGGATCGACTGGAACTCGGCGGGCGTGAACGTCGTGAACGCGGTGATGAAGATGAACGCCATGATCGCGAGCATGATCGCGGCGAGCCACGGCTCGATGCGCGCGATGCCCTCGTGGCCGAAGATGGCGAGGATCACGACGATCGTCTGGCAGACGACCGCCCACAGGACGGGCATCGACACCCCGGTCACGGAGGCGACGATGAAGTCGAGCGCGATGCCGGCGAGCATCGCCTGCACCCAGCTCCAGCCCATGAGGATGATGACGTTCGCCGCGACGGGCACGAGGCTGCCGCGCGTGCCGAACGGCCCGCGCGTGAGCGCCATCGTCGGCAGCCCGGTGCGCGTGCCGATGTTGCCGACGGTGACGAGCACGACCGCGCCGACGAGCGTGCCGACGATGATGAGCAGGATCGCCAGGCCGTAGTCGATGCCCGGCACGAAGAGCGTGCCGGTGAGCAGCGTGGTGACGACGAGGTTCGCGGCGAGCCAGATGAGGCCGATGCGCACGAGCGAGAACTCGCCGCGCACCGGGCCGGCGTCATCCGAGTTGCGCTCGAGGCGCTGTTCGAGGCGGGTGTAGAGCGACATTGCTGTGTCTCCTCGGTGGTGGGTGGGGTTCAGGCGTCGTCGCCGGCGGATGCCGCGTCGGCGGGGTCGGGGGAGAGGTGCTCGTGCACGGCGATGAGGTCGCCCGTGGCATCCGTTCGGAACACGATGGTCTCGCGCTCTCGGTACGACTCGCGGCCGTCGCCGGTCTCGACGGTCGTCGCGACGGAGTGGGTGAAGACGGCGCCGCCGGGCAGGGGCTGCACGTGCCGATTCGTCGACTCGCACGACACGACGCGCCAGCCGCTCGCGACCCACTCGTCCCACAGCCGCTCGTAGGCGGCGCGGTCGTCGAGTCGGGCGGGCTCGGTGTGGAACACGAACGTGGCGTCGGGCGCGAACGTGGCGAAGTAGCGCGCCCCGTCGGTCGCGGCGAACGCGTCGACGATGGCGGATGCCGCGGCCTCGACCTCCTCGACGGACGGGGTTCGTGGTTCGGTCATGTCGCGGGCTCCTTCGCCTGGGGTCGTGGGTGGGGCGGTCTCGCTACGGGCGTCGCCCTACTCGACCACCGGAGTCGAGCGGGGCGCCATGGCGCTCAGCAGTTCGTACGCGACGTGGCTCGCCGCGACGCCCGTGAGCTGGGCGTGGTCGTAGGCCGGGGCGACCTCGACGATGTCGGCGCCGACGATGTTCCGGTCGGCGAGCGCGCGGAGCATGCGGAGCAGCTCGCGGCTCGTGAGCCCGCCGGCCTCGGGGGTGCCGGTGCCGGGCGCATGGGCGGGGTCGAGCACGTCGATGTCGATCGAGATGTACAGCGGCGCGTCGCCGATGCGGGCGCGGAGGCGATCGATGGCGCTCGCGACGCCGTGCTCCTCGAGGTACTCGCTCGTGATGATCGAGAACCCGAGGCGCTCGTCGTCCTCGAGGTCGCTCTTGGCGTAGAGCGGGCCGCGGATGCCGACGTGCATGCTCGCGGTGAGGTCGATGAGGCCCTCCTCGCTCGCGCGGCGGAAGGGGGTGCCGTGCGTGGTGGGAGCGCCGAAGTACGTGTCCCACGTGTCGAGGTGCGCGTCGAAGTGGAGCACGGCGACCGGCCCGTGCTGCGCGTGGACGGCGCGCAGCAGCGGCAGGGCGATGGTGTGGTCGCCGCCGATCGCGAGGAGCCGTCCGGCGTTCGACTGCAGCTCGCGGGCGCCGGCCTCGACCTGCCGCACGGCCTCGGCGATGTCGAACGGGTTCACGGCGATGTCGCCGGCGTCGGCGACCTGCTGGGCGCCGAAGGGGAACACGTCCTGTGCGGGGTTGTAGGGACGCAGCAGCCGGGAGGCCTCGCGCACGTGCGCCGGGCCGAACCGGGCACCCGGCCGGTAGCTCACGCCCGAGTCGAACGGCACGCCGACGATCGCGACATCCGCCCGCTCGACCTGGTCGAGTCGCGGCAGGCGTGCGAAGGTGGCGATGCCCGCGAATCGCGGTACGACGCTCGCGTCGACCGGTCCGATCGGGGTGGACTCCGGAGAGGGTTGCATATTGAGAAACTTCCAGTACTGTTGAGACAACTTGCTCACACGGTACGCCTCGACGCGACCACGCGTCAAGGGCCGACGGATGCCGCGGCGCCCACCCGCGCGAGAGGAGCCCCAGTGCGACCCATCCACCCGTCCGCCACCGGCGGTCCGCCCATCGGCGCCAAGCTGCGCAGCACCCGCATGGCGCAGGGACTCACGCTCTCGCAGGTCGCGGAATCGAGCGGCCTCAGCAAGGGCTTCCTCAGCCGGCTCGAACGCGACGAGACCTCGCCGAGCGTCGCCACCCTCGTGCAGCTCTGCCAGGTGCTCTCGCTGCCGGTCGGGGCGCTGTTCGCCGAGCCCGAGATCCAGAAGATCACACGTGCCGACGCGCCCCGCATCAACCTCGGCGGCGTGCACGTCGAGGAGCACCTCATGTCGCCCCGCGGCGAGGAACGCGTCCAGCTCCTGCGGTCGTCGCTCGAACCCGGCGCCCACGGCGGACACGAGCTCTACACCGTCAACTGCGATGTCGAGGTGCTCCACGTCGTCGCGGGCGCGGTCGAGGTGCGATTCGCCGACCGCACCGTCCGACTCGAGGCCGGCGATGCCCTCACCTTCCCCGGCCGCGAACCGCACACCTGGGTCGCCGACGACGACGCGCCCGCCGAGGTCGTGTGGGTGCTCGTCCCCGCGCCGTGGAGCGGGTCGGCGTAGCCGGCGGCATCCGCTCGCGCACCCTAGGCGGATCGGACACGGACCGCGAGGGGGCTGCGCGCCCGGCCGTGCCCGCCCTAGGGTCGAGCCATGATCTTCGTGAGGGGACGGAGCCGGCCGGTCCAGGCGGCGACGGAGGACGACGAGCACGAGACGCGCGACGGAGCGGGCGGACCGATCTGGAACGACCGCCTCGGCCACTGGTCGATCCGGAGCCTGCAGGTGCTCATCGTCGGCGCGCTCGCCGCGGTCTCGATCTGGGCGCTCCTGCAGATCCGCCTGCTCGTGATCCCCGTGCTCGTCGCCCTCATCCTCGCCGCCGCGGCCGCACCGCTCGTCTCGCTCATGCGACGCAAGGGCTGGTCGCCGATGCTCGCCGCATGGACCACCCTCCTCGGCGGCATCATCGTGCTCGGCGGCGTCGTGACGCTCATCGTGTTCGCCGTGCGCGGCCAGTGGTCGCGACTGGCCGAGTCGGCCACCGAGGGCTTCGACGACCTCCTCGGATGGGTGCGCGACCTGCCGATCCCCATCGACCAGCAGCAGCTCGACGACGCGCGCGACGGCATCCTCGAATTCGTCACGAGTGCCGAGTTCGGGCAGGGCGCGCTCGCCGGCGTCACCCAGGCCACCGAGTTCCTGACCGGGCTCGTGCTCATGATCGTGGTGCTGTTCTTCTTCCTCAAGGACGGCGACCGCATCTGGGCGTTCTTCCTCCGGCCGTTCCGCGGCAGCCGGCTCGAACGCGGTCGGCGCGTCGGCCGCACGAGCGTCCGCGTGCTCGGCGGCTACGTGCGCGGCACCGCGATCATCGCCTTCGTCGACGCGCTCTTCATCGGCCTCGGCCTCGCGATCCTGCAGGTGCCGCTCGCGCTGCCGCTCGCGGTGATCGTGTTCCTGCTCTCGTTCATCCCCATCGTCGGCGCCACGCTCGCCGGGGCGCTCGCCGCGCTCGTGGCCCTCGTCGCCAACGGGCCGATCGTCGCCCTCATCGTCATCGCGATCGTCATCGGCGTGAACCAGATCGAGGGCAACTTCCTGCAGCCGGTCGTCATGGCGCAGTCGCTGAAGCTCCACCCCCTCGTCATCCTCATCGCGCTGACGGCCGGCACGATCCTCGGCGGCATCGTCGGCGCCGTCCTCGCGGTGCCGCTCACCGCGGTCGGCTGGGCCATCGTCAAGGTGTGGGACCGCGATGACCCGACGATCGACCAGCGACGCACGTTCCGACGACGGACCCGGCGGGTCATCGAGGCCGGCCGCGCCGAACCCGCCCGCCCCGACTCGGCCGGCGGGGTGCCCATCGCATGAGCCGCGGCATCCGCTCGACCCGCGGGCCGTCGCGCGCGCCGACGGATGCCGCCCCGGCGCTGTTCACGGCCGCCGCGGCGAGCTACACGGCCAACTGCGCCCTCGGCGCCTCGGTCGCCGTGCGACTCATCGACACCCGGAACTTCCGGTGGGTGCACCACGCCCTGTACATCGCCACGTTCGGGCTCGCGCTCGCCGCGTTCTCCTCGGCATGGTGGGGCCGGCCCCGCGACGCCGTCGGCTCGGCCGCGGCCGCGCTCGCCCCCGCCCTCGTGCCGCTCGCCGTCATCCCGTACGCGGGGACGCACACGCGGCGGCATCCGCTCATCGCCCTGACGGCCGCGCCGTTCATCGCCGCCGCCGCGATCCGATCCAGGAGGTAGCCCGCATGGAGCTGCTCGACGCCGTCCGGCGCCGCAAGACCACCAACGGCCCGTTCCTGCCCGACCCGGTCTCGGAGGAGCACCAGCGCACCCTCATCGAGGCCGCCGGCCGGGCGCCGTCGCAGCTGAACAGCCAGCCGTGGCGGTTCGTGCTCATCGAGGACCGCTCGACCATCGAGGCCATCGCGCGCATCTCCGGCGAGAGCATGACCGAGGCGATGTCGAACGGCACGTTCTTCGAGCGCTACAAGCCGTACTTCCGCTTCAGCCAGGCCGAGATGGACGAGAAGCGCTCGGGCATGCTCTTCGACAAGCTGCCCTCGGCGCTGCGGCCGTTCACCTCGCAGGTGTTCACCAAGCGCGGGCAGAAGCTCATGAACACGTTCGGGGTGCCGAAGACCCTCGGCGAGGAGAACCGCAAGCTCGTCGCCGGGTCGCCGCTGCTCCTGGGCGTCATGCTCGACCGATCGGAGTACCGGCCGGGGCAGCTGTCGTCGTTCTACTCGGTGTTCAGCATGGGCGCCGCGATGGAGAACGTGTGGCTCACGACCGTCGAGCTCGGGATGGGGATCCAGTTCATCTCGTTCCCCATGGAGGTGCCGGGCCGCTGGGAGGAGATCGTGCGCCTGCTGAAGGTGCCCGACGAGCTCGAGCTCATGGCCGTGTACCGGCTCGGGTACGTGCCCGTCGAGCAGCGGCGTCCGGCCATCGACTGGGTGAGCCACGAGCGTAAGCTGCCCTCGCAGGTGGTGTTCCGCGAGACGTGCGACACCCCGCAGACCGGATGGGACGAGCCGCTCCACCGGCCCGCCGGGTCATAGCCCGCGCAGCCGGCGACCCGGGCGCGGAGGACGGCGGTCAGACGGCGGCGAGGTGCGCCTCGAGGCGGTCGAGCGCGGCGAGCTGGCCCTTCACGAGGAGCGTCCGCGCCTCCGCGACATCCGCCCACCGCGCCTGGTCGACCTCGGGGAACTCCGCCGTGCGCTCCGAGCGCGGCGGCCACTCCATCTCGAACGTGCCCGGCCGCAGCTCGGCCACCTCGAAGTCCGGCGCCTCGCCCGCGAACACGTGCAGCACCTTGCCCGACGACGCGCGCACCGTGCCGAGGTCGACGTAGTCGACGGATGGCGCGGGCACGCCGATCTCCTCGGCGAACTCCCGCATGGCCGCGACCCGCGGCGACTCATCGCCTTCGAGCAGCCCTTTCGGGATCGACCACGCCTGCTCGTGCCGCTTCGCCCAGAACGGCCCACCCATGTGCGCGACGAACACCTGCAGGGCGGGACTCCGGCGGAACAGCAGGATGCCCGCGCTCGTCACCGGCACGATCGAGCCGGGCTCACTTGGGCTTGACGAACGACCACAGCGCCGCGACGGCGAGGACCCCGCCGACCGCCACGATCCCCCCGATCGCCAGCCAGAGCACCGTCTCGATGTCGATGTCCATCCGCACCTCCCCGTGTGTGCGCCCCATTCTGCCGGGCCGGGCCTGCGCCGGGCCACCCCCGATTTCGCCGCCGCAGGTTGCCGCCGCGGCATCCGTCACTACGCTCGAAGCAACCGACGGAGGGGGACGGACGGATGACGAAGGTGCTGGTCATCGGAGGACACGGGCGGGTCGCACTGCAGGTCGAGCGCCTGCTGGCGGGCCGGGGCGACGAGGTGGACGCGGTGATCCGCAACCCCGAGCACGCCGAGGACGTCGCGGCGACCGGGGCGAACCCGGTGGTGGCGGATGTCGAGACGCTCGACGTCGACGCGCTCGCCGAGCTCATCGCCGGGCACGACGCGGTGGTGTGGTCGGCGGGCGCCGGCGGAGGCAACCCCGAGCGCACCCGCGCGGTCGACCACGACGCCGCGGTGCGGTCGATGGACGCCGCCGAGCGTGCGGGCGTGCGCCGCTACGTGATGGTGTCGTACTTCGGTTCCCGCGTCGACCACCGCGTGCCCGCCGACAGCGCGTTCCGCCACTACGCCGACGCGAAGGCCGACGCCGACGAGCACCTGCGCTCGACCGGGCTCGACTACACGATCCTCGGCCCGTCGACGCTCGCCGACGGCCCCGGCACGGGCCGCATCGACACGACCGGCGAGGAGAGCGGGCAGGTCGACCGCGCGGATGTCGCGGCCGTCGTGGTCGCGACGCTCGACGAGCCGGCGACGATCGGGCGCACCATCCGCTTCAACAACGGCGACACGCCGATCGCCGAGGCGCTGCGGGGTTGACCGCGCTCACTCGGTGAACGGCACGCTGCCCGCGCTGCAGTACGAGCCGGGGGAGTGCACGAGGTGCGCGATGCGCAGCTCGGCCGCGTCGTCGCCCGTGGTCTCCGGGCGAAGCGCCGGGTCGAGGTTCCACGCGAACGGCGCGGCATCCGGGTTGGCGCGGGCGTGCTCGCGCAGCGCGACGGGCAGCAGGCGCAGCCGCCGGTCGATCCACTCGGCGTCCCAGGGTCCCTCGGCGAGGATCTGCTCGGCCGCGCGGAACTCGTAGTAGATCGTGCGGCGGAGCCGGTTGCCCGTGACCGCTTCGGAGCCGTGCACGACCATCACGTCGTGCACGAGCACGTCGCCGGGCTCGAGCTCGACCTGGATCACGCCGGGCGCGTCCCACCCGTACTCCTCCTGGAGCTGGCACACGTCGACGGGTGCGAGGTGCGAGCCGGGCGCGACCCGCAGCGCGCCCTCGCGGGCTCGCGAGGCGTCGAGGTACACGTCGATGTTGAAGATGCGGTGCGTGCGCGGGTGCACCGCGTCCTGGTGCCAGTCGATCGCAGCGCCGTCGCCCTCGTCCTTGAACACGAGCGACTCGTAGGTCGGCACGAAGTCCGGCCCGGCGAGGCTCTCGGCGATGCCGAGCACGGCGGGGCTGCCGAGCAGCTCGAGCGACGCCGCCTGGCCCTTGGCGTGCAGGTAGTCGACGCGGAACATGCGGCGCTCGCCGCCCCGCGTGGCCCACTGGTAGTCGGACGCCGCGGGGTCGCCCTCGTCGAGCGCGCGGCCGTCGGCGATCCAGGCGTCGGCCGCGTCCTGCAGGCGGGCGAGCGTCGCGGTGGGGATGCGCCCGCGCAGCACGAGGTAGCCGTGCTCGTCGAAGAAGCGCACCTGCTCGGGCGTCAGGTGGTGGTCGGCAGCGGATGCCGCGGCGCGGGCGGCGGGCTCGGCGATGGTCATGTCGGTCCTTCCTGTCGGCGGGTTCGCATCTCACGCTAGGTCGCAGGATCGAGCAGGTCTTCCTGCCGAATGTGCGAGGATTCCGGGATCATGAGCTTCGACGTCGACGCACACGCACACGGAGCGAGGTCGTTCGGACTCTCCTGCTGGCAGGGTGCGACCACGGCCATGACGGTCGCGCACCGGCACGACGACCTCGAGCTCAACCTCTCGCCGGGCGGCCTCGACTACCTCGTCGACGGACGCGCCGTGCACATCCCGCCGCGCACGCTCGCGCTGTTCTGGGCGGCGCGCCCGCACCAGCTCCTGACCGACGCGTCGCGCGGCCTCGTCTCGTGGCTCACCGTTCCGCTCGGGACGGCGCTCGGCTGGCGGCTGCCCGGCGGGATGGTCCCGCGCCTGCTCGCGGGCGGATTCGCCCTGCTCCCCGCCGGGCCGGGGCTCGACCTCGAGGGCCGGGTCGGCGTGTGGGCCGCAGAACTCGCGGCGGGCGGCGAGGCCCGGCGTGCGGCATCCGCTGAGATCGAGGGGTTCGTGCGTCGGGCGGCGCTCGCCGCATCCGAGCCGGGAGCGGTCGAGTCGGCGGTCGCGGCCGGCGGCGGGCTGCGCCCGGACGCCGCCGCGATGGCCGCGTGGATCTCGGAGCACGCCGACGAGGAGGTGCGCGTCGACGACGTGGCACGCCAGGTGCACCTCGCACCGCAGCACGCGATGACCGTGTTCCGCCGGGCGCTCGGGATCACGATCGGCGAGTACCTCGCGCAGTGCCGCGTGGCGCGGGCCCAGCACCTGCTGCTCACGACCGACCTCGCGGCGCCCGACGTTGGCCACGCCGCCGGGTTCCGGTCGCAGAGCCAGTTCTACGCGCGCTTCCGCGAGCGCTGCGGCGAGGCGCCCGCGGCGTACCGCCGCCGCCTGCGCCCCTGACCGTCCTCCCCGTGATGCTCTTCTCAGGAGCGCCGGCGGAGGATCGCGGAACGCGGCCCCGATCCG
Source organism: Agromyces sp. C10 (assembly GCF_023217995.1). NCBI lineage: Bacteria > Bacillati > Actinomycetota > Actinomycetes > Micrococcales > Microbacteriaceae > Agromyces > Agromyces sp. C10. The sequence goes on from NZ_JALPSX010000001.1 coordinate 162,263, forward strand.
CGCGTCGATTCCGGGATCGTGCGATCCGGCCGGGCGTGTCTCCTGAGAAACGGAAAAAGAGCGGAACGGCCGGTCAGGCGGAGTCGCGCCAGACGATCTCGCAGTCGAGGCGGCGCTCGGTCGGCGTGTCCTCGCCGCGGAGGCGGTCGAGCACGAGTTCGGCCGCGCCCGCCCCGAGCCCCGCCGCGGGCTGCCGAACGGTCGAGAGCGGCGGCGTCGTACGACGGGCCCAGGCGCTGTCGTCGAATCCCACGACCCCGACGTCCTCGGGCACCCGGCGGCCCGCCTCCTTGAGTGCCTCGATCGCGCCCGCGGCCACGGCGTCGGATGCCGCGAACACCCCGTCGAGGTCGGGCGCGCGCTCGAGCAGGCGACGCATGCCGTCGCGTCCGGCGGAGTACGAGTAGAGCGGCACGGGTTCGACGAGGGTCTCGTCGAACCGGTCGCCGAGGGCGGCGCGGAAGCCGCTCAGCCGGTCGGCGCCCGAGTCGCGGTCGAGGGCGGCGGCGATCATGCCGATGCGCGAGCGGCCGGTGGCGGCCAGTCGCTCGGTGATCGCGCTCGCCGCGCCGCGGTTGTCGATCACCACGAATGACGCCGTGCTGGCGGCGCCCGGCGGATGGCCGACGTACGCCGCGGGCAGCTGCAGGCGCTCGACGACGCGCGTGATCGGGTCGTCGGCTCGCGCGGAGACGATGACGACGCCGTCGACGAGGCCGCCCGAGAGGTAGCGGGCGACGCGCTCGGTGTCGCGTTCGGTGTCGACGATGAGTACGGCCATCTGGTGGTCGGCCTCGGACAGTCGCGCGTTCGCACCGAGCAGGATCTCGCCGATGTTGGGGTCCTCGACGAAGAGCGAGTGCGGTTCGTGGACGATGAAGCCGACGGCCTGGGTGCGCTGCATCACGAGGTTGCGCGCCGCCGTGTTCGGCACGTAGCCGACCTTGGCGATGGCCGCCTCGATGGCCTCGCGCGCAGCGGCGGAGACGTAGCGCTCGCCGTTGACGTAGCGGCTCACGGTGCCGCGGGAGACGCCGGCCTCGAGGGCCACGTCGTGCACCGTGGCGCGCTTCGCGCGGGCCCGCTTCGTCGTCATGCGACTCACTGTAGCGGCGGCGGGGTGTTGACACGGATGCCGCGCGGTGCCATTCTGTGTACGTTCACAGAAATCGCGAGGCCGATCCGCTCACGCGAAACTGTGCACGTTCACAGGTTCAATGACGATCACCGGGAGCACCGTGGACCACCACGCGACGACGCTGGCGCCGATCCCGCCGCAGCAGGCCGAGCCTGCACCCGCCGCCGCCCGCCCCCGCTTCCAGCACCAGGGCATCGCCTTCGGCTGCGACTACAACCCCGAGCAGTGGGACCCGGCCGTCTGGCGGGAGGACGTCGCGCTCATGCGCGAGGCCGGCGTCGACCTCGTCGCCATCAACATCTTCGGCTGGGCCGCGCTGCAGGGTCCCGACGGCGCCTTCGACTTCTCCGCGCTCGACGAGGTCGTCGACCTCCTCCACGAGGCCGGCATCCGCATCAACCTCGGCACCGGCACCTCCTCGCCGCCCCCGTGGCTCACCACGCGGCACCCCGAGATCCTGCCCGTCGTCGAGGACGGCACCACGCGGTTCCCCGGCGGCCGCCAGGCCTGGTGCCCGAGCTCGCCCGTGTTCCGCCGTGCGGCCCTCGAGCTCGTCGACGCGGTCGCCGAGCGCTACGGCCGGCACCCCGCGGTCGCCCTGTGGCACGTGTCGAACGAGCTCGGCTGCCACAACGCGCTCTGCCACTGCGACGAGAGCACGCGGGCCTTCCGCCGCTGGCTCCGCGCGCGGTACGGCACGATCGCCGATCTGAACCGCGCCTGGGGCACGAGCTTCTGGAGCCAGCGGTACACCGACTGGGACGAGATCCTCACCCCCAAGCTCACCCTCTCCAGCCGCAACCCAAGCCAGGTGCTCGACTTCCACCGGTTCTCGTCCGAGCAGCTGCTCGACCACTACCGGGCGGAGGCCGCCGTCATCCGTCGCCGCAGCGACCTGCCCATCACGACGAACTTCATGGTCACCGCGCACATCCGGAACCTCGACTACTGGTCGTGGGCACCCGACATGGACGTCATCGCGAACGACCACTACCTCGACCACCGGCTCGGCGAGCCGCGCACCGAGCTCGCGTTCGCAGCCGACCTCACGCGCGGCCTCGCGGGCGGCGAGCCCTGGCTGCTCATGGAGCACTCCACCGGATCGGTCAACTGGCAGCCGGTGAACCTCGCGAAGGAACCCGGCCAGCTGCTGCGCAACTCGCTCGCCCACGTCGCACGCGGCGCCGACGGCGTCTGCTTCTTCCAGTGGAGGGCCTCGCTGCAGGGTTCCGAGAAGTTCCACTCCGCGCTGGTGCCGCACGCGGGCACCGACTCCGCCCTCTGGCGGGAGGTCGTCGAGCTCGGCCGCATCGTCGGCGCGCTCGACGAGGTCGCGGGCACGCGCGTAGAGGCCGACGTCGCACTCCTGTTCTCGTGGGAGTCGTGGTGGGCCTCCGACGCCGAGACCCGGCCGACCCACGCCATCGAGTACCTCGACCAGGTGCACGCGCTGTACGGTGCGCTGCACGACCTCGGCGTGAGCGTCGACGTGGTGCGGCCCGGCGCCGACCTCAGCGGGTACCGCCTCGTCGTCGTGCCGGGCCTCTACCTCGTCGGCGACGAGGAGGCCGCCGCGCTCGACGCGGCCGTGGCATCCGGCACCCACGTGCTCGTCACGTTCTACAGCGGCATCGTCGACGAGCACGACCGGGTGCGACCCGGCGGGTACCCCGGCGCCTGGCGCGACCTGCTCGGCGTCCGCGTCGAGGAGTTCACGCCCGTGCTCCCCGGCACGCCGCTCGTCCTCGAGTCCGGCGCGGCCGCCTCGCTGTGGGCCGAACGGGTCGAGGCGACGGATGCCGCGGTGCTCGACCGCTTCGCCGACGGCCCCGCCGCCGGCCGCCCCGCCGTGACCCGCCGCGCCGGCAGCTCCGGCGCGGGCGACGCCTGGTACCTCGCCACGCTGCTCGAGCGCGACGACCTGCTCGACCTCGTCGGCCGGGTCGTGGAGGGTGCCGGCGCGGCATCCGCCCCCGCCGCCGGCGCCGACGTCGAGATCACGCGCCGCATCGCCGAGGGCCGGGCGTACACCTTCGTCGTGAACCACGGCGCCGACGCCGTCGAGGTCGACGTGCGCGGCACCGAACTCGTGACCGGAACCGTCGCGGACGGGCGCCTCGCGGTGCCCGCCGGCGCGGTCCGGGTGATCAGAGAGGAGGACGCGGAATGACCGCATCCGCCACCCCCGCGACCGCGGCGCGACTGGCCGCCGAGGAGGGACGCGGCCGCCGGACGCCGACGCGCCGACGGCGCGTGCAGCACCCGTGGGCGATCGTCGCCTTCGTCGGGCCGTTCGCGGCGATGTTCGTGCTGTTCTACCTCATCCCCATCGGCGTGGCCGTCTGGCAGTCGCTGCTCGTCGTCGAGCGCGAGGGCACGTACGGCGCCGCGACCGAGGTCTTCGGCGGGCTCCGCCAGTACGAGCTGGTCTTCCAGAACGAGGCGTTCTGGACGTCCGTCGGCCGCGTGCTGCTCTTCGGCATCGTGCAGGTGCCCGTCATGCTCGCGCTCGCGCTGCTGTTCGCGCTCCTGCTCGACTCGCCGCTGATCCGCGGCAAGAAGTTCTTCCGGCTGGCGTTCTTCGCGCCGTACGCCGTCCCCGGCGTCATCGCGGCGATCATGTGGGGCTTCCTGTACTCGCCGAACCTGTCGCCGTTCCAGGCGCTCACGAGCCAGGTCAACCTGCTGTCGGCCGACTTCGTGCTGTGGGCGATCGCGAACGTCGTCACCTGGGTGTTCGTCGGCTACAACATGCTCATCATCTACTCGACGCTGCTCGCCATCCCGCAGGAGATCTACGAGGCGGCGCGGATCGACGGCGCGGGCCAGGCGCGCATCGCCTGGTCGATCAAGATCCCGCTCGTCCGCCCCGCACTCGTGCTCACGGCCGTGCTGTCGATCATCGGCACGCTCCAGCTGCTCGCCGAGCCGCAGACGTTCCGGTCGTTCAGCTCGGCGGTCACGAGCACGTACACGCCGAACATGACGATCTACGCGACCAGCTCGATCCCGAACGTCTCGCTCGCCGCGGCCTTCTCGGTCGTGCTCGCGCTCGCCACGTTCATCCTCTCGTTCACGTTCCTGCGACTCACCCGACGGAAGGGAGCGGACGCATGAGCACCGCGATCGGCCCCGACGCGACCTCGGCCATGCCCGCGGTCAACCCGCGCGGTGTCGACCGCCACGGCGACATGCCGTCGGTCGGCCGCGGCCCCCGGGAGAGCATCCTCTCGCGCACCGGCGCCATGCTCGTCATGGCCGTGTTCACGCTCTACTTCCTCGTGCCGATCTGGTGGCTGCTCGTCGCTTCGACGAAGAGCCGCGGCGACCTGTTCAGCACCAACCCGCTCTGGTTCGCCGACTTCCGGCTGTTCGAGAACATCGGCGCGCTCCTCGCCCACCGCGACGGCGTCTACCTGAAGTGGATCCTCAACAGCCTCCTGTACGCGGGCCTCGGCGCGGTCGTCGCGACGATCCTCGCGGCGATGTGCGGCTACGCCCTGGCGAAGTACCGCTTCCCCGGGCGCGAGACGATCTTCAACATCGTGCTCGGCGGCGTCCTCGTCCCCGCCACCGCGCTCGCGCTCCCGCTGTTCCTGCTGTTCAGCCGCGTCCAGCTCACCGACACGTTCTGGGCGGTGTTCCTCCCGAGCGTCGTGAGCCCGTTCGGCGTGTACCTGTCGCGCGTGTTCGCCGAGGCATCCGTGCCCGACGAACTGCTCGAGGCGAGCCGGCTGGATGGCGCGGGGGAGATCCGCACCTTCTTCACCGTCTCGATCCGCCTCATGTTCCCGGCGCTCATCACGGTGTTCCTGTTCCAGTTCGTGACCATCTGGAACAACTTCTTCCTGCCGCTGATCATGCTGCGCAGCGAGGAGCTGTTCCCCGTCACCTACGGCCTCTACGCCTGGAACTCCACGGTCAACCAGTTCCCCGAGCTGCGCACCTACGTGCTCGTCGGATCGCTGCTGTCGATCATCCCCCTGATCATCACCTTCCTGCTGCTTCAGCGCTACTGGCGCACGGGCCTCGGCACCGGAGCCCTGAAGTAGAGCCCGCCCGGGGCATCCGGGCACCAACCCCACACCGAGAAGAGGAAACCATGCGTCACACGAAACGAGCGGTCACCGCAGCCCTGCTCACCTCCGCCGCGCTCGCCCTGACCGGGTGCGCCGCGGGCGGCGCGAGCTCCGGGGGCGGCGGCGGCGACGCCGCGGCATCCTGCGAGCCCGCGGGCGAGGACGTCACGCTCACCTTCACCAGCTGGATCCCCGGCATCGAGGACGCCGTCGCGATCTGGAACGAGGAGAACCCCGACATCCAGGTCGAGGTGCAGACCGGCCCCTCGGGCAACGCCGGCACCTACCAGAACTTCTTCAACCAGCTCGAGGCGGGCAATGCCCCCGACCTCGGCCAGATCGAGTACGACGCGCTGCCGAACTTCCGCGTGCAGGACGGCCTCGTGAACCTCGGCGCCTGCGAAGACGTGCTCGCCGCCGAGGACCAGTTCCTCGACTGGACCTGGGGCCAGGTCACCCTCGGCACTGAGGACGAGGTCTACGGCATCCCGCAGGACCAGGGCCCCATGGCCCTGTTCTACCGCAGCGACCTCTTCGAGCAGGCCGGCATCGAGGTGCCGACCACGTGGGAGGAGTACCGCGAGGCGGCCGTGACGATCCGCGAGCAGGGCGGCTACATCACCAACTTCTCGCAGACCGACATCAACCAGTTCGCCGGCTTCGTCTGGCAGGCGGGCGGCCAGTGGTTCGCCAACGACGGTGACGCGTGGACGGTCGAGCTCACGAGCGACGAGTCGATGACGGTCGCCGAGTACTGGCAGGACCTCATCGAGAACGACCTCGTCTCGACCTACCCGGCCTGGACCGACGAGTGGAACAACGCGTACAACTCGGGCGAGGTCTGGACCTGGAACTCGGCCGTCTGGGGTGCCAACTCGATCCTGTCGGGCGCGCCGGACACGGCGGGCAACTGGTCGGTCGCGCTCGCGCCGCAGTGGAACGAGGGCGACGCGGTCGCCGGCAACTGGGGCGGCTCCTCGATCGCCGTCTTCAACGGCACCGACCACCTCTACGAGGCGGCGAAGTTCGCGCTGTGGCTGAACACCTCGGAGGAGGCGCTCACCTCGCTCAACGAGACCGCGCAGATCTACCCCGCCACCGAGGCGGGCCTCGACCTGCCCGTGCTGAAGGAGGGCGTCGAGTTCTACGGCGGCCAGCCCATCTACGACGTGTTCGCCGAGGCGGCGGCGCAGGTCAGCCCGGACTTCGTCTGGGGTCCGACGATGACGCAGACCTACGCTGACGTCTCCGACGGGTTCAAGGCTGCCGCATCGGGCAGCAGCACCCTGATGGAGGCCCTCGAGAAGGGCCAGGAGTCGACCATCAAGGCGCTCGAGGCCCAGTCCATCCCGGTCGCGGAGTAGCGCCCGCCTGAGTGCAGCCCGTGCCGCGGACGTCCCTCCCCCCAGGACGCCCGCGGCACGGGCCTGCGGCTGCGGTCGCGCGCCATCCGTGCGAGCATCGGGACATGGCGAACGGGAGGTCGGCGTGACGTACGCGATCCCGGGCAGCACGCCCGACGGGGGCGGACCCATCGGCGAGACGTACGGCGCCGCGCTCGTGCGCATCGGCGACGAGTCGCTCGTGGTCGACGCGCTCCGCGGCATCCGCTTCACCGGCTGGGTCGCCCCGGCCGAGTCGGGCTGGGTCGTTGCGCTCGGCGATCCCGGCGACGGCACGGTGGCGACGGCGCGCAGCGGCGTCCTCGAGGTGGGGGCGGCGCTCGCGGCGGCGCTGCACACCGTGGTCGTCGTCGCGCGCGTGCGGCTCGACCGGCAGCTCGTGCTCGCGGCGTTCCGCGGCACCGACGAGCTCGGGCGCTACTCGAGCGACCCGTCGCGCGAACCCGGCGCCGACGACGAGGTGCTCGCCGAGCCGTTCGGCGTCGAGCACGCCGAGGCGTTCGCCGACGCGGTGGGGCGAGCGGATGCCGCGGAGGAGCTCGCCGAGGTGCTCGGCGAGGAGCTCGACACCGACAGCGTCTACGAGTCGGAGCGGCTGGCTCGCGTGCTCGGCCTGCTCGGCCTGCCGCGGTGGATCGTGGCCGCGGGCGCGCTCCCGCGCGACCTGCCCACCGGCCCGCGCACGAGGGACCTCGTCCGGCTCGGCGCGGGCGCGACCGGCGCGAAGGGCGTCGTGCAGGGGCGTGCGGCGGCCGCGGCGCGACGACGGATGCCGCCGCCTCCGGCGATCGCCGACCCGCCGCGGGCCGACGACCTCGGCATCGACCCCTGGCTGCTCTGACCGGCGACCTCGATTCCGGCGCGACGCGCGCACCGGGTCTAGTCGCTCGTCGTCCTGCGGAGTAGCATCGCCCGCACCTGCCGGTCGACACCACCTCAGGAGGTCACCATGAGCATGACCCTCGACGAACTGCCCGCCGTCGCCGAATGCTCGGTGACCGGGTGCTCGTACAACGACCATTCGAGCTGCCACGCCGCCGCGGTCACGATCGCGGGCTCGGTGGGCGACGCCGAGTGCGCCACGTTCATCCCGCTCGGCACGAAGGGCGGGCTCGACAAGGTGATCTCCCACGTCGGCGCGTGCCAGCGGTCGGAGTGCGTGCACAACGACTCGCTGGAGTGCACCGCGACGGCCGTGCGCGTGGGGCCCGGTGCGGTCGACGCGGACTGCCTGACGTACGAGCCCCGCTGACCCCACGCGGAGCCGGGCGCGGGCGTTCTGCTGTGAGCGGATCGACCTGTCGCCGGAGCCGGGGCGTGCGTAGCCTCGGCACATGGGCAGGCTGATCGAGTTCCCGCAGGCCGAACCGTCGCGCGCCGCGCGGCCGCTGTGGCGGCACGCGCTCGGCGAGGTGCTCCGCCGTGAACGCCTGGATCAGGACCGGATCCTCACCGAGGTCGCGGCGACCGCGGGCGTGTCGCCGCAGTACCTGTCGGAGGTCGAACGCGGCCGCAAGGAGGCCTCGTCCGAGGTGCTCGGCGCCGTCGCCGACGCGCTCGGGCTTGAGCTCGCCGACGTCGTCGGCCGGGTCGCGGGGCGCCTCGGCAGTCGCACGCCCGCACGGGCCGACACGGGTTCGTCCGCGCCGGTGTCCGCTCCGGTCCCGGCGCCGGTGCGCGCGCCGGTCCCCGGACCCGCCCGCGACATCCACGCCCCCGCGCCAGCCCACGACGTGCTCGCCCCCGCGCCCGCCCACGTCGTGCTCACCCCCGCGCCGCTCCCCGGACCCGCGCAGGACATCCATCTCCCCGCGCCGACGCTGTCGGCCGGCGTCGCCGACGTCTTCCTCCTCGCCGCCTGACCCCGCCGGGTCGCCGACCCGCCCCGCCCACCCGCCCGCCGCCCGCCGGCCCGCGAGATGACGCGAATCGTCCGTGCGAGTCGGTCGAGCGACCGTTCGCGTCATCTCGCGGCCCGGGCGGGGCGGGCGGGGAGGGCGGGGCGGGGCGAGGTCAGCGGGGGGCGAGGGCGGCGACGGCCTGGGCGGCGAGCACCTGGTCGGCGAGGCCGTAGTCGACCGCGGCGTGCGCGGGCAGGATCAGGTCGCGGTCGGTGTCGGTGCGGATCGCCTCGACCGAGCGGCCGGTGTCGGCGGCCAGCGCCGCCTCGAGCTCGCCGCGCACGCGCAGCACCTCGTCGGCGTGCAGGATCAGGTCGGGCACGGCCCCGCGTCCCTGCGTGGACGGCTGGTGCAGCGTCACGGTGCTGTGCGGCAGCATCGAGCGTCGACCGCGGGTACCGCCCGCGAGGAGCACGGCGGCGGGCCCGCCGGCGCGGCCGACGCAGGTGGTCGCGACCTCCGGTCGGATGTGCTGCATCGTGTCGTAGACCGCGAGCGCGGCGCTCGGCGACCCGCCGGGGGAGTTCACGTAGAGGCTGATCGGCGCTTCGCTCGAGTCGGACGCGAGGTGGAGGAACTGCGCGATGAGCACGTTCGCGACGCCGTCGTCGATCTCGGTGCCGAGGTAGACGATGCGCTCGGAGAGCAGGCGGCTGTACACGTCGAGCGACCGCTCGACGCCACCGCGCTTCTCGACGACGTACGGGATCGTGTAGCTGGTCATGCGGGCACCCCCAGTCCGGCGACGGCGCGCGGTTCGAGCGGGAAGAGCTCGTCGAACCGCTCGGTGACGTGGTCGATGAACCCGTACTCGACGGCCTGCTCGGCGGTGTACCACCGGTCGCGCAGCGAGTCCTGCGCGATCCGCTCGACGGCCTGGCCGGTGTAGCGCGCGATGAGCCCGAGGACGGTGTCGCGCGTGTGGCGCAGGTCGTCGGCCTGCAGCTCGATGTCCACCGCCGTGCCGCCGATGCCCGCGGATCCCTGGTGGAGCAGGATCCGCGAGTGCGGCAGGGCGGCGCGCTTGCCGGGGGTGCCGGCCGTGAGGAGGAACTGCCCGGCGCTCGCGGCCATGCCGACGGCGATGGTCGCGACGTCGTTCGGGATGGCGCGCATCACGTCGTGGATCGCGAGCATCGCCGGCACCGAGCCGCCGGGCGAGTTGATCCAGAAGCGGATGTCGCGGCGCGCGTCGTCGGCGGCGAGCGCGACGAGCTGGGCGCAGATGCGGTTGCCGCCGGCCTGGTCGAGTTCGTCGCCGAGCACGATGATGCGCTCGTGGAAGAGCCGCCGGGTGAGTTCGGCGTCGATGGGCTGGACGGGTGGGGTCTCTCGATCGCTCATGCGGTCCAGCCTGCGCCTCGAGCGGATGCCGCGGGGCGGATGCTGCCGCGGGCAGATCTGCCCTCGGCGGAGGCACCGGGCGGGGGTGCCGGCCGTGGGTCAGCCGGCGCGCGCGATCGCGGGGCCCTCGCTGAACTGGCAGGCGGTCGCGGTGAGCCGCTCGTCGGGATCGAGGAGCGTGAGGACGGCGCCGGCGATGTCATAGAGCTGCTGGAGCTGCTCGGGCGTGAGCGCATCGAGCACGTTGCGGCGGACGGTCTCGACGTGGCCGGGCGCGGCGTCGTCGATGAGCCGCATGCCGGCGTCGGTGATGGTCGCGTTGGTCGCGCGGCGGTCCTCGGGGCAGGGGAAGCGGCGGACGAGCCCGCGGTCCTCGAGGCGGCGCGCGACGTGGGAGAGGCGGGGGAGGGTGGCGTTGGTGCGCGCGGCGAGCGCGGTCATGCGCATGGTGCGGTCGGGGGCGGCGGCGAGCGCCATCAGCGCGACGTACTCGAAGTGGGTGATCTGCGCGTCGCGGAGCAGCTGGGCGTCGAGGGCGCCGGGCAGCAGTTCGGTGAGCGCGACGAGGCGAACCCAGGCGGCCGATTCCTCGGTGCTGAGCCAGCGTGTGTCCTCCGTCATGCCCTCATTCTCGCACACTTGGTTGACGCGACAACTGATCGACGCTACGGTGTTGGTTGTCGATACAAGTAATCGCGTCATCCGGCGCGGAGAGGAACCTCATGACGACGGTCAGCATCATCGGAAACGGCAACATGGGCACCGCCATCGGCGGCATCGTGGCGGCGGGCGGCAACACCGTCGAGTACGTCGGCCGCGACGCAGTTGAGCAGGTCACCGGCGACATCGTGATCCTCGCCGTGCCCTACCCCTCGGTCGCTGCGATCGTCGAGGCGCGCCGCGAGCAGCTCGCGGGCAAGGTCGTCGTCGACATCACCAACCCGCTGGACTTCGCGACCTTCGACTCGCTCGTCGTGCCCGCCGACTCGTCGGCCGCCGCCGAGCTCGCCGCCGCACTGCCCGACTCGCGCGTCCTCAAGGCCTTCAACACCAACTTCGCCGCGACCCTCGCTGCGAAGACCGTGGGCGGCGCGCAGCCGACCACCGTGCTCGTCGCGGGCGACGACGACCTCGCCAAGCAGGCACTCCTCGAGGTCGTGCGCGCCGGCGGGCTGAACGCCGTCGACGCCGGTTCGCTCGCCCGTGCGCGCGAGCTCGAGTCGGTCGGGTTCCTGCAGCTCACCCTCGCGGTGCAGGAGAAGGTCGGCTGGAACGCGGGCGTGGCGCTCGTCGCCTGACCCGCCGCCGCGCGACGCGCCCCGAGCCGCCAGGTCCGGGGCGCGTCGGCGTGTCGGGGTGTCAACCCGTTGACGCGCCGCGGCCGCGCGAGGAGCGTGGAACCCGTACAACCACAGGAGGTGCAGTGGGATGAGCGATCCCCTCAACCCGTGGGAGAGCCGGGATCGGCTCGGCCCCGCGGGCGACCTCAACGAGAAGACGCCGGATCTCACCGGCGCGATCAACACCATCAGCGGAGGACGCATGAGCGACACGGGCGGCACCATCGGCGGGACGAGCGGCGGCGGGCACGGTGACGCGATGCTCGACTCGGACACGGCCGACCGCGAGGCGCGCGACGCCGAGCAGACCGCCGCGGGCGGCGTCGGCGACACCGGCCCCGAGCCGAAGCCGAGCGACCGCGGTACCGACGCGAACGACCTCGAGGCCGACAACGCCGTCGAGCAGGAGACGATCGAGACCCTCGATCCCGAGAACCCGCCGGCCTGAGCCGACCGGTCTCCGGAGGACGTGCGGGGTGCGGGCCGAACGGCCCGCGCCCCGCGCCGGTCCGGGGATAGCGTGACGCCGTGGACTGGGGCGACTGGTTCTCGTGGTTCGACGCGCGCGACGCCGACCTGGCGCGCGAGGTCCTCCAGCGCGGCATCGCGGCGCTCTTCCTCGTCGCATTCCTGTCGACGCTGAACCAGTTCCGCCCGCTCCTCGGCGAGCGCGGCCTGCTTCCCGTGCCCGAGCTCCTCGAGGCGGTGCGCGGCGCGGAGCAGCGCGCCCGCGACCGCGAGGAACGCGCCGGGCGCCCGGTGGGGTTGCTCCGGCGCACCCGGCGACTCGGCTACCTCGGTCCGACGATCTTCCGTCGCTGGGGGTACCGCGATGCGAGGCTCGTCGCCGTCTGCGCGGTGGGCATGGGCCTCGCGGCATCCGTCGTCGTCGGCCTGCCCCAGCTCGGCCCGCCGTGGGTGCCGATGCTCGCCTTCCTCGCGCTGTGGGCGCTGTACCTGTCGATCGTGAGCGTCGGGCAGACGTTCTACGGCTTCGGCTGGGAGATGCTGCTCTGCGAGGCCGGGTTCCTCGTGGCGTTCCTCGGGTCGCGCGAGGTGCCCCCGCCGCTGCCGACGATCGTGCTCGTGTGGTGGCTCGTGTTCCGCCTCGAGTTCGGCGCCGGGATGATCAAGATCCGCGGCGGTCGCGAATGGCGCGACCTCACCGCGCTCATGTACCACCACGAGACCCAGCCCATGCCCGGACCGCTGAGCCGCCGGGCCCACCTGCTGCCGGCGTGGTTCCACCGGCTCGAGGTGCTCGGCAACCACGCCGCCCAGCTCGTCGTGCCGTTCCTGCTGTTCGCGCCGCAGCCGATCCGCACGATCGCCGCGGCGATCATCATCGCGACGCAGCTCTGGCTCGTGATCACGGGCAACTTCGCCTGGCTCAACTGGATCACCATCGTCCTCGCGTTCGGCGCGGTGGGCGACGAGGCCGTGCAGTGGCTGCTGCCGTGGCTGCCGCTCGACGCGATCCAGACGCCGGCGGATGCCACGAGCCCGCCGTGGTGGATCGCGATCGTGCTGGCGGTCGCCGTCCTGATCGTCTGGCTCAGCCGGCATCCGCTCATGAACCTGTTCTCGAAGCGGCAGCTGATGAACGCGAGCTTCGACCGGTTCATGCTCGTCAACGCCTACGGCGCCTTCGGCACGGTCACGAAGGAGCGCGTGGAGATCATCGTCGAGGGCACCGTCGACGACCCGCGCGACCGCGATGCGCGGTGGCGCGAGTACGGCTTCAAGGGCAAGCCCGGCGACCCGGCGCGCGTTCCGCGGCAGTTCGCGCCGTACCACCTGCGGCTCGACTGGCTGATGTGGTTCCTGCCGCTCGGGCGCCTCCACGAGGTGTGGTTCCTCCGGTTCCTCGAGAAGCTCCTCGAAGCGGATGCCGCGACGTTGCGGCTGCTCGCCCACGACCCGTTCGACGGCGAGCGGCCCCGCGCGGTGCGGGCGCGCACGGAGCTGTTCACGTTCGCCACCCGCGAGGAGCACCGGCGCACGGGACACGTGTGGATGCGGCATCCGCTCGGCACCGCGATCCCGCCGATCACGCTGGGCGAGGTCGATACGCGCTGAGGGGCCCGCGTGGGTGAGAATGTCCGCCATGGACTTCTCACTCGAGTTCACGCCGGATCTGCTGGCCGTGTTCCTCACCCTGTTCGTGCTCGAGGTCGTGCTCGGCGTCGACAACGTCATCTTCATCTCGATCCTCGCCGCCAAGCTGCCCGTCGAGCAGCAGGCGAAGGCCCGCAACCTCGGCCTCACCCTGGCGATGCTCATGCGGGTCGGCCTGGTGTTCGCCGCCGGCTGGGTCATCTCGCTGAAGGAGGAGTTGTTCACCCTCTTCGGCATGGGCTTCTCCGGCCGCGACGTGATCCTCATCGCCGGCGGGCTCTTCCTCGTCTACAAGGCCGTCTCCGAGATCCACCACAAGCTCGAGGGCGACGAGGAGCACACGACCGGCGCGGGCACCGCGACCTTCGGCGCCGTCATCGCGCAGATCCTCGTGCTCGACATCGTCTTCTCGCTCGACTCGGTCATCACCGCGGTGGGCATGACCGAGAACATGATCGTGATCATCACCGTGGTGGTGCTGTCGTTCGGCATCATGCTCTTCGCGGCGCGCTACATCTTCTCGTTCGTCAACAAGCACCCGACGGTGAAGATGCTGGCGCTGTCGTTCCTGCTGCTCATCGGCGTGTTCCTGATCGCCGACGGCTTCGGCTTCAAGATCGACAAGGCGCTCATCTACATGCCGATGGCGTTCGCGATCTTCGTCGAGGTGCTGAACCTCGCCGCGGCCGCGCGCAAGCGCAAGCGGGCCGCGGTGAAGCCGACGGAGCCCGTGCACCTGCACCAGCAGTACGTCGACGACACCGGCACCGTCAAGGAGGTCCAGCCGGTCGATCGCTGATCGGGCCGAGCAGTTCCCGAGGGGCGGATGCCGCGTGGCATCCGCCCCTCGCTCATTCGTCGCGCAGGTACGCCAGCTGCGCGCGAACGGATGCCTCGGCGGCGAAGCGCACGCCCGCGTCGACGTCGCCGTACACGAGGTCGGTGACGGCCTCGGCGGACGCCTCGGCGCCCAGGCGGGCGAGGGCGTCGCGGACCTGGTCGAGTCGCTCGGCGCGGTGGGCGAGGTACGCGTCGCAGATCGCGGCGAGGTCGGGGAGGACCGGGCCGTGCCCGGGGAGGACCGTGACGGGGCCGCCGGCCGCGCCGATCGCGCGGAGCCGCCGGAGGGCGTCGAGGTAGGGGCCGAGCGCTCCGTCGGGGTGGGCGATGATCGTCGTGCCACGGCCGAGGACGGTGTCGCCGGTGAGGACCGCGACCGGCTCGGGTGCGTCGCCGCGGCGCAGCGCGAAGCACGCGGAGTCGGCCGTGTGGCCGGGCGTCGCGAGCACCTCGAGGTCGACGCCGCCGGCCGTGAGGCGCTCGCCGTCGACGAGCGGTTCGGCGCCGCGGCACCACTCGTCGGACATCGCCCGGACGGGCGCGCCGGTGAGTTCGGCGAACGCGTCGACCGCCTCGGTGTGGTCCGGGTGGCGGTGGGTGATGAGCACGAGCTCGACCCCGCCCTCGGCGAGGCGCTCCAGGTGCGCGGCATCCGTCGGCCCCGGGTCGACCACGACGGCCCCGCGCGCGTGCGGGCCCCGGAGCATCCACGAGTTGGTGCCGTCGAGCGTCATCGGGCCCGGGTTGGGCGCCCGGACGAGCGTCGCCTCGACGGGCGGTCGGGCGTCGGCGGGCTGCGTGGCGTCGGCGGTGTCGGGCACGCTCGGCAGTGTACCCGCGGGGTTAGGCTGGCCGGCATGGATGCCTCCGCCGCCACCGTCGTGCTGCTCCGTGACGGCGTCGAGGGCGTCGAGGTGCTGCTGGCCGAGCGGCCGAGCGATCGCGGCTCGTTCGCGGGCGCGTGGGTGTTCCCCGGCGGGGCGGTCGACGAAGCGGATGCCGCGGGCGACCCGATCGACTCCGAGCCCGCCGCACGGCGCGCCGCCGTCCGCGAGACCCTCGAGGAGGTCGGGCTCCGCCTCGACCACGACGAACTCGTGGGGTTCGCGCTGTGGAGCCCGCCGGAGGGCGTGCCCAAGCGGCTGCGGACCCGCTTCTTCGCCGCGCGCGCCCCGGAGGGCGAGCACGTGCTCGCCGCCGACGAGCTCGTGGCCGCCGCGTGGCTGCGGCCCGAGGCGGCGCTCGACCGGCACGCCGCGGGCACGATGACGCTGTACCCGCCGACGTGGGTCACGCTGCACGGGCTCCGCGGTGCGGCATCCGTCGACTCGGTGCTCGCGGGGCTGCGCGAGGGCGGTGAGCAGGTGTACGTCGGCCGGTTCGGCGAGGACCGCCGGGTGCTCTACTGGCGCGAGGACGCCGCGTTCGCGGACGAGGCGGCGGGGGATGACGGCCCCCGGCACCGCCTGGTCATGCGCGGGCTGCCGTGGGAGTACGAGCGCTCGTTCTGAGCACGCCGGGCCGCCGGTGTGATCCCTAGACTGTCTAGTATCGAGTTCGTGTAGGCTTGAAGAATGGCTGACGAGCGATCTTCGGGGTACTGGTATTCCGACGATCGGACGCGCCGGGGGGTGGCCGTCCTGAACGCGCTGCGCGACTACCGCGCCGCCGAGGCCGCCATGCGCCGCCGGACCCGATCCGCGATGCGGATGGGCGAGACCGACCTGCTCGCCATCCGCTTCCTCCTCAAGCGCGAGGGGGAGGGCCGTACCGTGAGCCCCAAGGACCTGGCCGCGCACCTCGGCATCTCCTCGGCCTCGACGACCGTCCTCATCGACCGGCTCGTCCGCTCGGGGCACGTCGAGCGACGGCCCCATCCCACCGACCGGCGTGCGCTGGTCATCGCGCCCACCATCGCGAGCGACGACGAGGTCCGCGCGACGCTCGGCGAGATGCACCGCCGCATGATCGAGGTGGCCGAAGGGCTCGAGGCCGAGCAGGCCGGCACGGTGCTCTACTTCCTCGAGCGCATGCGCGACGCCGTCGACAGCGTGAGCGAGCAGGCCACCGTCGAGGTGCCCCGCGAGCCCGAGTCCGGCGCCACCGTCTCGCCCATCGAGAGCGCCCGCTCCGCCTCCTGACGGCACTTCGCCGAGGCACACCGGTGCTCGGGAGTCAAGCCCGGTGGGACAGGTTTGCCCCGTGTATCCGAATTCGGAAGAATCTAGTGAAGTGTCGTTCCACAATAAAACTAGTTAGATAAACTAGGTACACGCCTCGAGACCATCGCCGGCGTGGAATCGGTCCCCAGCAGGCCGAAGAGAAGAGGCCGCAATGAGCGAGGCGTCACCCCCTGGTCAGCCGCGCCACGCCGGGCCGCGAGGAATCGACGGCGTCGGTGTCCGAACCGATCCCACCCTCCGCGGCGGGCACGGATCCCGGATGGATCCGTCGCTCCAGACGGACCCCTCCCGCCGCACGGATCCCCGCGCGATGCCGTACGTGCCGGCGCCCACGCAGACGCCGATCCCCACGGCCGCCGAGGAGTACGCGGCGCAGGCCCCGCCCTACGGCGCCGAGGACCACTCCACCCCGCGGTACGAGTTCCTCGAGCACATCGGGTCCGGCGGCATGGCCGACGTCTACCGCGCCCGCGACAACGAGCTCGGACGGCACGTCGCCATCAAGCTGTTCCGCGAGAGCGACGAGACGGTCGCCGACCGGCAGCGCCGCGAGCGGGAGATCCACCTCCTCAGCGGACTCACGCACGTCGGGCTCGTGCCGGTGTACGACGCGGGCACGCTGATCCACGCGGGCGTCGAGCGTCGGTACATCGTCATGGAGCTCATCGAGGGCCTGTCGCTCGCGCACCAGCTCGCCGACGGTCCGCTGAAGCCCCGCCAGGTCGCCGACATCGGCGCGCAGGTCGCCGACGTGCTGAGCTACGTGCACGGGCAGGGCGTCATCCACCGTGACATCAAGCCCGAGAACATCCTCGTGAGCGAGGTGCCGACCTTCGGGTACACGCTGCTCACCCGGCTCGCCGACTTCGGCGTCGCGCAGTTCGTCGACGGCACCCGGCTCACCGGCCACGGCACGATCATGGGCACCGCCGCCTACATCTCGCCCGAGCAGGCGCGCGGCGAAGAGGTCACGCCCGCGACCGACATCTACTCGCTCGGCCTGGTGCTGCTCGAATCGCTGAAGGGCGAGCGGGAGTACCTGGGCACGCCCATCGAGGCCGCGCTGGCGCGCCTCCACCGGTCGCCCGAGATCCCCGAGGACCTCACGCCCGAGTGGCGGGCGCTGCTCGCCGCGATGACGGCCGATGACCCCGCGGTCCGCCCGACCGCCCACGACGTCGCGAGCACGATGCGCGACATCATCCGCATCATGCTCGCCGAGAGCGCCATGCGCAAGGGACGCGCGCCCTCGTGGGTGCGCATGGGCGACGAGGCCGAGCAGACCTCGCGCAAGCGTCTGCTGCTCGCCGTGGGCGGCCTCGCCGTCGGCGTCACGGGCATGGTCGTGGCGATCGCCGTCGGGCTCGCCGCCGCGTCCGGAGCGTTCGGCTGATCGGGTCGTCGCGCGCGTCGGCGGCGTGCCGATCGGCGCGGCCCTCCGCGCGCGCGTAGGTTCACTGGCATGTGGAGACGTGTCGCCGGAGTGGTCCGGCAGCCCGAGGCGCCCGTGCACGCCGAGCTCACCGCCGAGGCGCCCCCCGGCACGCCCGAGGTCCGCGTGCGGGCCTTCCGGATGGGATTCGTCGGGGCGCTCGGCGTGCTGCTCGCGCTGTTCCTCGGCGGGATCATCACCCAGCTCAGCACCGTCATCCTCTACATCGCGCTCGCCCTGTTCCTCGCGCTCGGCCTCGACCCGATGGTCAGCTGGCTGCAGCGCCGCGGGATGCCGCGGTGGCTGTCGATCCTCCTCGTGGTCGTCGTGGTGATCGGCGCCTTCGTCGCGATCATCGCCACCGCGGTGCCGCTCGTGGTCGCCCAGGTCACCGAGATCGTCCAGAACTGGGACCAGATCGTCGAGGACGTCCGGGACAGCGACCTCGTCGCCTGGATCGGCGGCCTCGCCGGCGGCTCGTCGTGGATCGAGGACGGCATCGCCTCGGTGGGCGCCTGGCTCGGCGACCCGGGCAACATCGCCAACCTCACGGGCGGCCTGCTCGCCGTCGGCGCCGGGATCCTCGGCGGGCTCACCGGCGCGACGATCGTGCTGATCCTGACCCTGTTCTTCCTGGCCTCGCTCGACTCCATGAAGCGCTATGCCGCGCGGTTCGTCCCGGCGTCCTCGCGAAACGGCTTCACCGAGGTCTCCGAGGAGATCACCGGATCAGTCGGCCGGTACGTCATCGGCCAGATCAGCCTCGCGTCGGTGAACGGCGTGCTCAGCCTCGTGTTCCTGTCGATCATCGGCGCGCCCGCGCCGTTCCTGCTCGCGTTCGTCGCCTTCCTCTGCTCGCTCGTACCGCTCGTCGGTACCCTCACCGGTGCGGTGATCATCACGCTCGTGAGCCTCACCGCCTCGCCCGAGACGGGCATCGCCGCGGCGATCTACTACCTGATCTACATGCAGGTCGAGGCGTACGTGCTGAGCCCGCGCATCATGAGCCGCGCCGTCTCCGTGCCCGGGGCGCTCGTCGTCATCGCGGCGGTCGCAGGCGGCACGCTCGGCGGGGTCCTGGGCGCGCTCGTGGCGATCCCCGTCGCCGCCTCGCTCATCATCGTCGTCGAGAAGGTCGTGTTCCCGCGGCAGGACGCCGCGTAGGGGTCAGAACCAGATGCTGAGGTGCGGCGTGCGCGCCGAGGCGAACATGCGCTCGGCCAGTTCGATCGCCCCGCGGGACGCCTCGGTGATGCGGCCCGCCCGCGCGAGCACCGACGGCCGCACGCCGCCGAGGTAGATCGACGCGAGGTCGCGCACGTCGAGCCGGATCGATCGCGGCTCGGCGGCACGCGCGGCCCGTCCGCCGGATTCGCCGCCCGCGCGTGCGCGGGCGCGTTCGCGCTGCGGCGCCGCCGGTTCCGGGGTCGCGGCGTCGCCGCGCGGCACGTGCACGACAGCCTTGCCGTCGGCCGAGGCGAGGAGCGTGTAGCGCCCGGAGGCGTAGCCGAGCGGGTCGTCGACGTCGAGCACGAGCTCGCCCGCGGCACCGTACCGGCGGGCGGTGAGGGCGGCGGCCGGGTCGATGATGCGCACCCAGAGGTGGTCGGCGACGTCGCGCACGGTGACGGCGCGCGGGTCCTCGAGCATCCACTCGAGCGGTTCGTCGACCGAGCGCAGCAGGCCGCGCACGCCGGCGACGAAGTCCTGCTCCACGAGCACGCGCCAGAGCGCGCGCTCGGCGTCGTCGGTCGCGGCGGCGAGCACGTCGAACTCGGCCCACCCGGGCTCGTTCGGTTCGCGCGTGACGCGGAACGTCGCGAATCCCTGCGGCTGGCCGTGCTGGTCGTCGTAGCGGAGCGCGCGCAGCGACCGCGACGAATCGGACTCGGGATCGACGAGGCCGAGCATGCGGTCGAGTGCACCCGGCCAGCGATCGATCTCGCCGGGGGTGCGCGCGACGGCGCGTCGTGAGATGGCGGCGGCCTGCTCGCGCAGGCTCGACGGCTCGACGAAGTGCACCCGGCCCGGTGCGTCGGGCCCGGTCCACCTGGCGCGGCGGCGGTCCACCTCGACCGTGGCGGACTTCGCCGCCGGCGCGTACCCGTATCGCCCGTAGATCGTGGCCTCGGTCACGGTCAGCATCGCGACTGCCGCGCCCGCGCGCTTGGCGGTGGCGAGTTCCGCCTCCATCAGCGCCCGGGCGATGCCCCGGCGCCGATGCGTGGGGGAGACGGTGACCGAGCTCACGGCCCAGCCGTCGACGCTGCGCCCGCCCGGGACGCTGAGCCCGGCGGGCCAGCTCGAGACCGTCGCGACGGGCACGTCGGGCTCGGCGATGCCGGCGTCGTAGACGCCGTGCACGCGCCGCTCCGACATGACGGCCCGGTCGTATTCACGCCCCACGTCGCGCGGTCGCGCGTGGTGGAACCCGCGGTGGTCGGCGTCGATCCACGCGTCGAGCGCGGCGGGGTCGCCGGGATCGATGAGGCGGTACTCGAGGCCCCGGTGGGCGAGGGCCGCCTTCGCATCGGGGTCGATCGGGATCGAGCGGGGTTCGAACGCCATCGATCCAGACTATCGAGCCGCGACCGGGCAGGCGGAACGTCAGGCGAGTCGAGCCGTGAAGCGCACGAGCGACCACGACTCGGCGGGGAGCACCATCGACGAGGCGTCGCCGTCGGTCGTGACGCCGTCGAGCGGCTGCGGTGCGGCGGCGGCGCCGCGAGCGGCGAGATCGGCCGCGGCATCCGTCGACGACGCCCCGCGCACGTTGTCGTCGGCGACGATCACGGATGCCTCGGCGAGGGCCACGTCGGCGAATCCGAGGTGCTCGACCCGCGCCTCGACGGGCTCGGCGGTGCGGTTCACGAGCAGCGCCACGAGCGAACCGGACCCGGCATCCCACGTGACCGTGCCGGAGACGCCGGACACGTCGCCGTGCTTCGCGGTCGCGAGCAACGGCCCCTCGATGCGCGCGTCGAGCGCGACGCCGCGCGCGTGCGCCGCGGTGAGCGCGATCGGGTGGAACGTGGTCTGCTTCCACGCGTCGCCGCCGGGCTCGGTGAGCATGGGCGCGATGACGTTGACGAGCTGCGCGACGCACGCGACGGCGACCCGGTCGGCGTTGCGGACGAGCGTCGCGAGCAAGTCGCCCGCGACGACGGCGTCGAGGGCGGAGTAGACGTCCTCGATGAGTCGCGGCTGCTCGCGCAGGTCGAGGTTCTCCTCGCCGGCGAACTCGTCGACGTACCAGACGTTCCACTCGTCCACGGAGAGCCGGATGCGCTTGTCGGAGTGCCGACGCCCGGCGACGGCGTCGGCCGTCGCGATCACCTCGCGCAGGAACGCCTCGAACGACGCCGCCGAGCCGAGGAACGACGCGCGGTCGCCGTCGCGCTCCTGGTAGTAGGCGTGCACCGAGACGTAGTCGACGTCGTCGAAGGTGTGCTCGAGCACGACGCGCTCCCACTCCCCGAAGGTCGCGATCTCGCGGCCCGAGGACCCGCACACCACGAACTCGATCGTCGGATCGACGCGGCGCATCGCCTGCGCGGCCTGGCTCGCGAGCCGGCCGTACTCCTCGGCGGTCTTGTGGCCGATCTGCCACGGGCCGTCCATCTCGTTGCCGAGGCACCAGAGCTTCACGCCGTAGGGCTCCTCCGCGCCGTTCGCGCGACGCCGATCGCTCCACGTCGTGCCGCCCGGGACGTTGCAGTACTCGACCAGGTTCGCCGCGGCATCCGCCCCCCTCGTGCCGAGGTTCACGGCCAGCATCGGCTCGACGCCCGCCGTGCGGGCCCACCGCATGAACTCGTCGGTGCCGAACGTGTTCGGCTCGATGGTGCGCCACGCGAGGTCGATGCGCGTGGGGCGCTCGTCGACCGGGCCGATGCCGTCCTCCCAGAAGTAGTTCGAGACGAAGTTGCCGCCCGGGTAGCGCACGACGCTCGTGCCGAGCTCACGGGTGAGGTCGATGACGTCCCGGCGGAAGCCGTCGGCATCGGCCGTCGGGTGGCCGGGCTCGAAGACGCCGGTGTACACCGCCCGGCCGAGGTGCTCGACGAACGAGCCGAAGAGGCGCCGGTCGATCTCGCCGACGACGAAGGACGGGTGGACGGTGATGCGGGCGGTCTGCGTCATGGCTCTCTCAGTGCGATCGGGAACGCGAGTGTCCACGAATGATCGCATCGATCGACGCGCAACGACCCTTCCTTGACACGCGGTCCGGCACCGGCACGCGGCTCGGCACCGGTGACGTCGTCAGGCGGTCGGCACCTGCTCGGCGTCGCGCGTCGATCCGCGACGCGGCGTCGACGCGCGCAGCACGACCTCCGTCCGGACGGGCGCCTCGTCCTCCTCGGTGGCGATGCCGAGCGCGAGGCGGAGGGCGCGGCGGCCGACCTCCTCGAGCGGGGTGCGCACCGTCGTGAGCGGGGGCGTCAGCTCGCGCACGATTGGCACGTCGTCGAACCCGGCGACCGCGACATCCGTGCCGGGGGTGAGCCCCGCATCGCGCACGGCCGACATCGCGCCGACCGCCATGACGTCGTTCGCGGCGAAGACGAGCTCGATGCCGTCGAGCCCCTGCTCGATCAGCCGGCGCATGCCCTCGTAGCCGCCGTCGCGGGTGAAGTCGTGGCGCGCCACGCGCTCGAGCGTTCCGCCGCCCGCCTCGAGCCCGGCGCGGAAGCCGGCGAGGCGCTCGTCGGCCGTGCGGATGCCCTCGTCGCCCGTGATCGCCGCGAACCGGCGGTAGCCGAGGCCGGTGAGCTCGCGCGCCAGCGCCTCGGCGCCGATGCGGTTGTCGACCCGGACGGTGCGGAAGTCGAGGTCGGTCGCGCTGACGAACGCGACGCGCCCGCCGTTGGCCTCGTAGGCGCGCAGCTCGGCCTCGAGCGCCGCGTTGTGCGGGTCGTCCTCGCGGCGCGAGGCGGCCAGGATCAGCACGCGCGGTCGCTGGCCGCGCATGGTGCGCACCAGCTCGAGCTCGCGCTCCGGGTCGCGGTCGGTGGCCGCCACGGTCACGATGAGCCGTTCGCGGTCGGCCTCGCGAACGACGCCCGCGGCGATCTGCGAGAAGATCGGGTCGGCGATGTCGGCGACGAGCAGGGCGACGGTCGTCGTGGTGCCGCGAGCGACTGCCTGGGCCGACAGGTTCGGGGAGTAGTTGAGCTTCGCGGCCGCCGTGAGCACGCGCTGCCGGTACTCCTCGTTGACCTTGCGGGTGCTGCCGTTGAGCGATCGCGAGGCGGTGGCGAGGGAGACGCCGGCCTCGCGCGCCACGTCGTGGAGCGTCGCGGGGGCCCCCTGCGTGCTGTGTGCTGCGCCGGCCATGGTTCCTCCGCTTCGTCGCGCCCGGTCGGGCGCCTCGATGCTACTGCCCGACCGGGGGTCCGGCTGGGTCGTTCGGCCCGGGGAATCCGAAGACGTCGGAACGCCGGGCATGCCGACGCGATCGAGCGGATGCCGCGGCATCCGCTGCACGAGGGCCTTTCGGCCCCACCGCACCGCCCGGGCGGTGGGAGGATCGCGCGCATGACGGATGCCACGAACCCTCCCGCCGGCTGGTACGACGACGGCCGCGGACAGCGTCGCTACTGGGACGGCACGCAGTGGACCGAGCACACCGCGCCGCTCGCGAGCGCGGGCGCCTACGACCCGGGCGCGGCGGCGACCGCCGCGGCGGACCAGTCGGCGACGCTGCCGTACGAGACCCAGCGCTCGACCGACCCGTACGCCGCGACCACCCCGTACTCCATCGCGCCGGGCGCCGTCGGCGCCGGGGCGGGTGCGGTCGGCGGCGCCGGCGCCGCCGACCCGTACGCGCCGTACGGCGCCGCCGGCGCCCCGGGCGGTCCCGCCGGTGGGCCCGGGACCGAGCCGCGGAAGGTCAACGTCCTCGGCATCGTCGCCCTCGCCCTCGCGGTGGTGGGCTTCATCCTCGCCTGCATCCCGTTCGTGCAGGTCGTCGCCTGGATCGTGCTGCCGATCGCCTTCGTGCTCTCGCTCGTCGCCCTGTTCCTCGAGGGCCGCAAGTGGCCGGCGATCACGGGCCTCGTCGTGTCGGTGCTCGGCGGGATCGTCGGCGCGCTCGTGTTCGCGTTCGTCACGGTCGGCGTGCTCGGGCAGATCGCCGACTCCGGCGTCATCCAGGACCAGATCGAGCGCGAGCTCGAGGAGGAGTTCGGCACGCCCGTCCCGACGCAGGACGAGGGCGAGGCACCCGACGCCGGCACCGTCGACGGCCTCGCGTTCGGCGACACGATGATCTGGGACGACGGCGTCTCGATGACGGTCTCCGAGCCGGAGTCGTACACGCCCTCCGACCTGTCGGCCGGTGCCGACCAGGCCGAGGACCTCGTGTTCACCCTCACGATCACGAACGACTCGACCGAGAACGTGCAGCCCGTCGTGCTGTCGACGCTGTCGTCGGGCGGCACCGAGGCGACCCGGATCTTCGACGTCGGCGCCGAGGGCGGCCAGGTCGGCATCCCCCCGACGACGGCGATCCTGCCGGGCGAGTCGATCACGTGGCGCGAGGCGTGGTCGGTCGCGGATGCCGCGTCGCTGACCATGCAGACCGCGCCGTCGTTCCAGTACGAGTCGGTGGTCTTCACGAACGTGGCGCAGTAGCGCCGGATACGGCGGAGCCGTCGATCGCCGGTGCGCCCTTCGGGTAGGCGAGCAGCATCGCGCCCGAGGCGATCCACACCACGCCGATCGCGACGATGAGCACCTCGGCGCCCGCGCCCGCGGCGAGGCCCGCGACCGCGGCGCCCGCGGCGGCGGCGGCCGCGCGCAGGCCCGCGCCGACGGTGAACACCTGCGACCGGAGTGCGGGCGGGCTCTGCTGCTTGCGGATGAGCAGCATCGCCGCGGCGCTGCCGGCCGTGAACACGCCGGAGACCCCGATCGCGAACACCGCCCACCACGGGCCGAGGTCGGCCGCGGCGATGACGGTGAACGCGCCGGTCGCCGCGAAGCCGAGGCCCATCTCGACCTCCGGCCGCATGCGGCTCGGCCGCGCGGAGTTCCAGAGCGCCCCGAGGAGGCCGCCGACGGCGAAGGCGGTGACGATGATCGCGCCCTCCGCGGCATCGCCCGTGCGCGCGACCGCCAGCGCGACCGCGGCGATGGCGAGCCCGCCCGAGCCGAACTGGCTGAGCGTGCCGCTCGCGGTGATGATCGCGAGCGGGCGGTGCGTGGCGATGTGCCGGAAGCCGGCGGCGATCGTGCCGAGCATCGACCCGCGGTCGTGGTCGCTCGCGACCGGGCGCAGGCGCAGCGGGATGGTGCCGAGCGCACCGAGCAGCGCCGCCGCGGCCATGAGCAGGGTCGCCACGCGCGCCGATCCGAGCGCGGCGGCCGCCGCGACGGCAGCGGGCCCGGCCACGGCCCCGAGGTTGTAGGCGAGCGCGTCGATCGCATACGCGCGCCGCTCGTCGGGGATCCGCTCGGTCACGAAGCTCGACAGCCCGCCGAACACGAAGGGCGTCGCCGCACCGGCGACGAGCAGCGCGATCGCCACCGCCCAGGCGGGAACGGGTCCGAGGAACGCGGCGATCGCGTAGGCGGTCGCGATCACGAGCCCGGCGGCCGCCAGCAGCACTCCGGGTCGGCGGCTGCGGTCGAGCATCGCGCCGGCGACGGGCGCGGCGACGATCGACGGGCCGAGCGCGGCCGCGGCGAGCAGTCCGCCGAGCGCGACGTCGCCGAGCTGGTCGACCGCGAGCACGGGGACCGCGACGGTGATCCCGCCGACGGCGAGCCGGGGCGGGGTCGCCGCGGTGAGGTAGGTGGCGACGCCCACTCAGGCGCACTCGGTGGACGCGGCGGTGTGGGTCATGGTTCCTCCGTGGTCGAGCGGATGCGGCGGCATCCGTTGCCCGCACGGAAAGCGTACGCCGCGCCCGGTGAGGCGGCGGCATCCGGCCGGCCCGACCTGGGGCCGGCGCCGACTCAGGCCCAGGACGAGGGCGTCTCGCGGACGCCGTCGCGCAGCCCCCGCAGCATCCCCCTCGACATGATGAAGTCGGCGGGGACGATGACGAGGTGCGCCGCGACGGTGAGCCAGCACGGCGCGGTGCGCGCGCGCCAGCGGAACACGAGCCGGGTCGCCCGTCAGTTGTCGGGGAAGAGCAGCGCGTCGACCCAGCGCGGCGTGTACCACCCCCCGCGCTGCCAGCCGACCTGGACGAGCCAGGGCCAGATCCGCTCGGGCGGAGCGGGCAGCGTCGCGGCGTGCGTCGCCACGATCTGCGGATGCGCGACCACCTCGTCGCCCGGAAGCCGCGCGTGTCGCTCGGCCGCCGTCGACCCGTAGGTCCGGCCGAACCACTGCAGCGCGAGCGCGGTGACGGCGATCGGGGCGAGGACGGTCGGCGCGACGCTGCGTGGGGAGGGCATGCGCCGAGTCTCGACGGGGATCCGCCGCACCGTTGGGTCGATGGTCCCGCCGGGAGGCGACGCCCTAGCATGGGACGCGTGAGCGAGGGTGGGCGCGCACGGGCCGACGAGTGGCGCACGTCGGTCGACATCGGGCGCCTGCGCGCCTTCATCGACGCCGTCGTCGCCATCGCGATGACGCTCCTCATCCTCCCGCTCCTCGAGAGCGTGGGCGAGGTCGCACGCGGCGACGGCGACACGGCCCACTGGTTCGCCGAGCATCGGTCGCAGTTGCTCGGCTTCGTGGTGAGCTTCGCGCTCATCGCGGTGTTCTGGATCTACCACCACCGGCTCTTCGCGCGCGTGGACGCCGCCTCGCCGGGACTGCTGTGGGTGACGATGCCGTGGCTGCTCGCAATCGTCTGGCTTCCGGTCGCGACGGCGATCTCCGGGCAGATGGACGACGACGCGCTTGCGAAGATCGTCTACATCGGCAGCATGATCGCGTTGAGCCTCTGCTCGCTCCTCGTTCGCCTCTTCCTGCGCGCCCATCCGGAGCTGCATCGGATCCCGCCGTCGATGATGGCCGCGGGCATCGCCGCAGAAGCCATCACCGCCGGGCTGTTCGCGGTCGCCCTGCTGCTGGCGCTCGCGTTCCCGGCGCTGGGCTATTCGCCGTTGCTCGTCATGGTGCTCACCGGCCCGGCACAGGCGGTCGTCGCGCGGTGGCGGGGAGGAACGTCGCGCTGACCGTCGCGCTGACCGCCGCACCGCCCAGCCGATCCCGATGTCCGCGGTGCAGGATGGTGCCATGAGGGACTCGTATGCGATCGACCTCACTGACGACGACCTCCGCGAGGTGGCGCGCTTCGCGACACGGTGCGCGAGCGAGGTGCTGCCCTTCTTCGAACGCGACGCGCCCGACGATCCGCGACCGCGCGAGGCCATCGACGCCGCCTGGGCCTTCGCCGAGGGCGGCGCGCGGACCAACGCCCTGCGCACGAGCGCCTGGGGCGCCTACCGGGCGACGCAGTCGGTGGACTCGCCCGTCGCCGCCGAGGCCGCCCACGCCGCGAGTGCCGCCGCCGGCGCGGCCTTCCTGCATCCGCTCGCGCACGCCGACCAGGTCAAGCACATCCTCGGCTCCGCCGCTCGCGCGGCTCGAGCCGTCGAGCTCGAGGCCGACGACGTCCGAGGGGTCGGCGAGGCGTTCCTCGACGAGGAGCTCCCGGACGTGCCCGACGCGGTCGTCGACGTGCTCCGCCGGTACCCGCCGGCTCCCGGCGGCGGCGGCCGCGTGGGCGAGCTCCTGCGCCACCTCGACGCGGTCCTGCGAGCGCGGGCGTGATTCCGGCGCCGGACGGTGGCCGCGGGGCCCGATCACGGGCATGATGCGTCTCATGACCCACACCGCCGCGCGTGATCGAGCCCTGCCCAACCTGCCGTCGCGCGACCTCGACGCGACCGAGGCGTTCTACGCCGGATTCGGATTCGAGCGGCGCTTCCGCGACGAGGGCTGGCTGATCCTCCGCCGCGGCGAGCTCCAGCTCGAGTTCTTCCCGTTCCCGGAGCTCGACCCGGCCGAGAGCGCCAGCCGCTGCACGATCCGGGTCGCCGACGTCGACGAGCTCGCCGACGCGATCGCGGCGTCCGGCGTGGCCGTCGCCGAGCAGGGCTTCCCGCGACTGCACGAGGTGCGTCGCCAGGACTGGGGCCTGCGCGCCGGGCACCTCGTCGATCCCGACGGCAACCTGCTCACCCTCATCGAGGAGCCCGCCGCGTGAGTCCGGCCACCGTCGACTCGCCGACCGAGGCGGCTCCCATGCGCGCGATCATCCTGAGCGGCAGCGGGCGGTACGCCGACCCGTGGCATCCGTACCCCGACACCACCGAGCGGCTCGCGGCCATCGTCGGCGAGGCGGGGTTCGACGTCGAGGTGCGCGACGACGTGGATGCCGCGCTCGCGACGCTCGGCGACGACGTGCGCCTGCTCGTGGTCAACGCGGGCGACCCCGACAGCCCCCTGCCGGACGGGGTCGACGCCGCGGCGTCCGACGGTGCCGCCGTCGACGACACCGCGCTCGCGGCCGCGGTCGATCGCGGCATCGGCATCCTCGCCGTGCACTCGGCGGCGTCGAGCCTTCGCGACCACCCGACGTTCCACCGCGCGCTCGGGGGTCGGTGGGAGGACGACGTGTCGTGGCATCCGCCGTTCGGCGAGGCGCGCGTGCACCTCATCGGCAACCACCCGATCCGCGAGGGGCTCGAGGACTTCACCCTCGAGGACGAGCGCTACACCGGCCTCCGCCTGCACGACGTCATCGAGCCGATCGCCGAGCACGAGGAGGGCGGGTTCCGCTACCCGCTGGTGTGGGCGCGCGAGTTCGGGCGGTCCCGCCTCGTGTACGACGCGCTCGGCCACGACACCCGGTCGTACGACTCCGCAGAGCACCGCGCGCTCCTCGCCCGGGCGCTCGACTGGCTCTCGCACGTGCCGGCGCCGACGGGCGGGTGGACGGGCGTGTCGCCGGCGTGAGCGCCTGGCGGCTGGTCGTGCTCGCCCCCGACTCGTTCAAGGGCACCGCGACCGCGACCGATGCCGCGCGGGCGCTCGCACGCGGTTGGCGCACGGTGTCGCCCGCCGACGAGCTCGTCGCGAAGCCCATGGCCGACGGCGGCGAGGGCACGCTCGACGCGTTCGCCACGGCCGTGCCGGGTGCCGAGCGGGTGCCCGTCACGGTCCGCGGGCCCGACGACCGGCCGACGGATGCCGCGTGGCTGCGCCTGCCCGACGGCACCGCCGTCGTCGAACTCGCGCTCACGAGCGGCATCACGCTGCTCGACCGGCTGCGACCGCTCGACGCGCACACGTTCGGCTTCGGCCAGGCGATCGCCGCGGCACTCGACGCGGGCGCCGCGCGGCTGCTGCTCGCGATCGGCGGGAGCGCATCGACCGACGGAGGCGTGGGCGCGCTCGCCGCGCTCGGCGGCGTGTTCCTCGACGGGCACCGCGAGCCGGTGGCGTCCGGCGCGCGCGGTGTCGGCGCCATCGCGCACGTCGACCTGTCCGGGCTGCGCCGGCTCCCGCCCGGCGGCGCGCTGATCCTCGGCGACGTGACCAATCCGCTGCTCGGCCCTCGCGGTGCGGCGGCGGTGTTCGGGCCGCAGAAGGGCGCCACGCCGGCGATGATCGATGCGGTGGATCAGCATCTCGCGCGGCTCGCGCACGCGATCCCGGGCGGCGAGGCGTTCGCCGCGACACCGGGTGCGGGGGCCGCCGGCGGAACGGGCTTCGGGCTGCTGGCGTGGGGCGCGACGATGGCCGCCGGCGCGGGCGCCGTGGCCGACGCGATCGGACTCGACGCCGCGCTCGAGCGCGCCGACCTCGTCATCTCGGGGGAGGGCCGCTTCGACGCCCAGTCCGCTGCGGGCAAGGCGCCGCGCGAGGTCGCGACCCGCGCCGCGGCCGCCGGGGTGCCGGTCGCGCTCGTCGCGGGCGCCATCGACGCGGATGCCTCCGGCTTCGCCGCCGCCGCGTCGCTCACCGACCTCGCGGGCGGCGGCACGGCCGCGATGGCCGAGCCGCTCCGCTGGCTCGAGGCGGCCGGCGCCGCGCTCGCCCGCGCCCTCACCTGAGCGGAGCGCCGCGAGTGCGCGGAGGCGCGACGAGCGCGCGCCCCAACGGCCGCGCACTCGTCGCGCGAACGCGCGCTCGCGTCCGCGGTCAGAGCGAGACGGATGCCTCGGCGTCGGCGCCGCGCGCGACCGTGAACGTCGCGACCGCGGCATCCGTCGACCGGGCCGGCCGCACCGCGTAGTCGCCGGCGAAGCCGCGGACGGCGACCCGCCCCGCGGCATCCATTCGCGTCGTCGTCGGCGGCATCCACCACTCGCCCTTCACGAGGTCGCGGAGCGCGTCGAACGAGGGCTTGGGCGTGCCGTCGGCCCGCAGCAGCCCGATGGGGGCGTTGAGCCACGCACCCCGGTCGGTGATGCCCCAGTAGGTGATCGACTCGACGGCCGGGTGGCCGACGAGGGCACGGTAGTGGCGTTCGAGCTCGTCGGCCTGGCGGGCCTCGCCCTCGGGCGTCGACGGCCACTCGTCGACCTGCCAGTCGTTGAGGTCGACGATGTGCCGGGGCATGAGGTCGCCCGAGACGAGCGAGGTCTCGGTGAAGTGCAGCGGCAGGCCGTACCGGGCGAAGCGGTCGGCGATCTTCACGAGCGCCTCCTCGCCGCGGAAGCCCTGGTGCATGTGCGTCTGCAGGCCGATCGCGTCGAGGCGGATGCCGGCCTCGAGCACGCCCTCGATGAGGCACTCGTACGCGCTCGAGAGGTCGAAGTCGTTGAGCAGGAGGGTGGCCTTCGGATTCGCGGCGCGGGCCTCCTCGAAGGCAAGGCGGATCATGTGGATGCGTCCGCGCTCGCGCGCGAGGGGCGTGATCGCGTTCTCCTCGGCCTCGAACACGGGCATGATCACGACCTCGTTGATCGCGTCCCACGTGTCGATGAGGCCCGCGAACCCGCCGGCGTCCCGGCGGATGCGTTCGCGCAGCGTCTGCTCGACCTCGTCGAGCGGTCGGCCGAGGAGCCACTGCGGCGCGAGCGTGTGCCAGGCGAGCGGATGCCCCTTCACCGCGACGCCGCGGTCGCGGAACCACTCGGCGGCTCGACGCAGTTCGTCGGTGCGCGGCCGGCCGGGCTCGGGCTCGAAGTCGCGCCAGTAGAACGGCAGCGTCGCCGCGTTGAACACCTCGACGTAGCGCTCGCCGAGCTCCTCGTCGCCGGCCTCGCCGCGGCCGTTCGCGAGGCCGACCAGGTCGAAGCCGATGTTGCCGAACGTGAACGCATGGCGGGTCTGCTCGACGACGACCTCGGTGTCGGCGAGCGGGGCGCCCGTGACATCCGTCACCTGGAGCGTCGTCGTGCCGAGGCGATGCTCGGGGCCGGCGCCGGCAGCGGCGACTCGGGCGGTGGTGGTCATGCGGCGGCCTCCTCGGCGGCGCGCGCGGCGGCGACCGCGTACTGCGATCGGATCGTCGGCCGGGTGTCGGGTGCGAGTTCGTCCGCGATCTCGACGGGCCACGCGGGCCGCTCGCCGCGGAGCACCCACGAGGCCTGTCGGGCGGCGCCGTCGGCGACGTACTCGCCCGGCGCGGGGACCACGACGGGCGCGTCGAACACCTGCGCGGCGATGCGCCGCACCGCCGGGTTCTGCGCGGCGCCGCCGATGAGCAGCACCCGGCGCGCCTCGACGCCCTGCGAGCGCACGGCGTCGAGCCCGTCGGCGAGCCCGCAGAGGAGCCCCTCGATGGCGGCGCGCGCGATCGACGGGCGCGTCGTGTTCGCGAGCGTGAGTCCGGTGAACGATGCGGTGGCGTCGGGCAGGTTCGGCGTGCGCTCGCCCTCGAAGTACGGCACGAGCACGGCACCGGATGCCCCGGGCTCGGCATCGAGCGCGAGGCGACCGAGTTCCGCGTGGTCGACGCCGAGCAGCGTCGCGGTGGCGTCGAGCACGCGCGCGGCGTTGAGCGTGGCGATGAGCGGCAGGAACCGCCCCGTGGCATCCGCGAACCCGGCGACCGTTCCCGAGACGTCGGCGACGGCGGCATCCGTCACGGCGAACACCGTGCCGCTCGTGCCGATCGAGACGACCACGTCGCCGGATGCCGCGTCGAGCCCGAGTGCGGCCGCCGCGTTGTCGCCCGCGCCGGGCCCGACGAGGATGCCGTCGGGCGTGCGACCGGCGGCCTCGCCGGGGCCGAGCACGTGCGGGAGGACCGCGTCGTGGCCGAGCGCCCGGACGAACAGCTCGCGGTCGTAGCCGTCGGCGCCCCAGTAGGCGGTGCCGCTCGCGTCGGACCGGTCGGTCGTGAGCTCCTCGAGCACGGGACCGAGCGGCGACTCGCCCTCGGGACCGTAGCCGCGCAGGCGCCAGGTCAGCCAGTCGTGGGGGAGCGCCACCGCGGCGACGCGGGCCGCGTTCTCGGGTTCGGCGTCGCGGAGCCACCGCAGCTTCGTCGCGGTGAACGACGCGACGGGCACGACGCCGGTGCGACGCGCGTACTCGTCGGCGCCGACCTCGGCGATCAGGTCGCGGGCGGCCTGCGCCGAGCGCGTGTCGTTCCAGAGCAGGGCGTCGCGGATGACGCGCCCCTCGGCGTCGAGCGCGACCATGCCGTGCTGCTGTCCGCCGATCGACACGGCCTCGACGCCGTCGAACCCGCCGGCGTCGGCGAACGCGCTGAGCAGCGCGCCCCACCACGCGGCGGGGTCGACCTCGGTGCCGTCCGGATGCGGTGCCCGGCCGGAGCGCACGAGCGCCCCGGTCGCGGCATCCCGGATCACGACCTTGCACGACTGCGTCGACGAGTCGACGCCGGCGACGAGGGCCACGGTGTCCTCCTTCGGACGTTTCCGCTGGTCGAGTAGCGCGAAGCGCGTATCGAGACCGGGGGAGAGGTCTCGGTACGCTCCTTCGTCGCTACTCGACCACCGGATGGGTGGGGTGGGCGATCGAGCGGCGAGCGCGACGCGTCAGCCGCGCGCGCCGAGCAGGTGCTCGGTCGCGAGCTGCTGCAGGCGCACGAAGTTGAAGCCCTTGCCGCCGAGGTACGCCGACGCGTCGAAGTCCTCGAACGCCGAGCGGTCGGCGAGCAGGTCGTCGTACGACTCGCCGTCGCCGAGGGTGGGCTGCGCGAGCTCGAGCACCTTCGCGGCCTCGAGCGCCTCCTGGACCTCGGGGTCGGCGCGGAACGCCGCGGCCCGCTCCTTGAGCAGCAGGTAGGTGCGCATGTTCGCGGCGGCCGACTCCCAGACGCCGTTCTCGTCCTCGGTGCGGCTCGGCTTGTAGTCGAAGTGGCGCGGGCCCTCGTACGCCGGGCCGCCGTTGGGCCCGCCGAACTCGAGCAGGTCGACGAGCGCGAACGCGTTGTGCAGGTCGCCGTGGCCGAACACGAGGTCCTGGTCGTACTTGATGCCGCGCTGGCCGTTGAGGTCGATGTGGAAGAGCTTGCCGTGGTACAGCGCCTGGGCGATGCCCGCGGCGAAGTTGAGGCCCGCCATCTGCTCGTGGCCGACCTCGGGGTTGAGGCCGACGAGCTCGGGGCGCTCGAGCGAGTCGATGAACGCGAGCGCGTGTCCGACGGTCGGCAGCAGGATGTCGCCGCGGGGCTCGTTCGGCTTCGGCTCGATCGCGAAGCGCAGGTCGTAGCCCTTGTCGGTGACGTAGTCGCCGAGCAGGTTGACGGCCTCGCGGTAGCGCTCGAGTGCCGAGCGGATGTCCTTGGCGGCGTCGTACTCGGCGCCCTCGCGGCCGCCCCACATGACGAACGTCTTCGCGCCGAGCTCGGCGGCGAGGTCGATGTTGCGCAGCACCTTGCGGAGCGCGAAGCGGCGGACCTGGCGGTCGTTGGAGGTGAAGCCGCCGTCCTTGAAGACGGGCGCCGAGAAGAGGTTCGTGGTCACCATGGGGACGATGACGCCCGTGTCGGCGAGCACCTGCTTGAGGCGGTCGATCTGCGTCTGGCGCTCGGCGTCCGAGGAGCCGAAGGCGAACAGGTCGTCGTCGTGGAACGTCAGTCCGTAGGCGCCGAGCTCGGAGAGCTTCTCGACCACGTGGACCACGTCGAGCGCGTTGCGGGTCGGGCCGCCGAAGGGGTCGGTGCCGTTGTAGCCCACGGTCCACAGGCCGAAGGAGAACTGGTCGTCGCGGGTGGGCGTCACTGCCATGTGCGGGCCTTTCGGGCATCGTCGTCGATTTGTTGGCACGCCCAACATAACTGATGCTCCGGTCGCGGTGCAAGGCGCGGCGCGACATCCGTTCGCAATTTTCGTGGCTAGACTTCGAAACATGTCAACGGATGCCGCGACGGAGCGCGTCACGCTCGCCGAGATCGCCGACGAGGCCGGAGTCTCCCTCTCCACGATCTCGAAGGTCCTGAACGGGCGAGCGGATGTCGCCGCCGCCACCCGCGCCCGCGTGGAGCAGGTCATGGCCGAGCGGGGGTACCGCCGTCGCGGGGCCGCGCGGTCCGAGGCGCGCGCGGAGCTCATCGAGCTGGTCTTCCACGAGCTCGACCGCATCTGGTCGATGGAGCTCATCGACGGCGTCGAGTCGGTCGCCAAGGAGCACGGACTGTCGGTCGTGCTCACCGTGAGCGGCAGCCGCCACTCGCCCGACCCCGACTGGGTCGAGGGCGTCATGCGCCGCCGGCCCGTCGGCGTGATCCTCGTGTTCAGCGACCTCGCGCCCGAGTACCGCGAGCAGCTCCACGCGCGGGCCATCCCGTTCGTGATCGTCGACCCGGCGGGCGACCCGTCCGCCGACGCCCCGTCGGTGGGCTCGGCGAACTGGTCGGGTGGCCTCGCCGCGACCCGGCACCTCATCGAGCTCGGCCACCGCCGCATCGCCGCGATCACCGGCCCCGAGGACATGATGTGCTCGCTCGCGCGCATCGACGGATACCGTTCCGCGATGAACTCGGCCGGCCTGCCGATCGACGAGTCGTGGATCCGGTTCGGCGACTTCCACGTCTCCGGCGGACGCGACCGCGCCCGCGCCCTGCTCGACGCGCCCGAGCGGCCCACGGCGATCTTCGCCGGCAGCGACATGCAGGCGCTCGGCGTGCTCGAGGCGGCGCGCGAGCGCGGCATCCGCGTGCCCGAGGACCTGTCGGTGGTCGGCTACGACGACATCCCGATCGCGGCGTGGCTCACGCCCAAGCTCACGACCGTGCACCAGCCCCTGCGCCGCATGGGGGAGGAGGCGGCACGCCTCGCCATCCGCCTGGCGGAGTCGCCGCTCGACGCCGGTGCGCCGACCCCGCGCATGGACCTCGCCACGAGCCTCGTGGTGCGCGAGAGCACGGCCCCACCGGCCGGCTGAGCGCCGCGCCGCGCTGCGGCCACGGGATAATGGGGTATGACCTCCTCCGTCGAACGCCGCTCCAATCCGACTGCCTGGGCCGCGTTCTGGGTCGCGCTCGCCGGCCTCGTGCTCATGCCCATCCCGCTGTTCATCGGGCTGATCCTCGGCGGCGGCCTCTCGATCGTCGCCGCGATCCTCGCCGTGATCGCCCTGCTCAAGGGGCTCGCGCGCGACGGCAAGGGCATCGCCCCCGTCGTCTTCGCCGCGATTTTCATCGCACTGACCTGGGGCGGCATCTCGGTCGGCGGCGGCACCATCTGGTAGGTCGGCCGGGAGGTCAGCTGTCGGGGTCGTACCCGAACGCGCGGACCTCCTGCGCACATCGGCACGCGGCGGCGAGCTTCGCCGCCCACGCGTGAGCGGCTTCCGCCGAGGGCAGGTCGAGCACGGCGTAGCCGCCATCGAGGCGCGACGTCTGCGGGTACGTGCCCGCGGTGACGGTGCCGTCGGCGGCGACCATGACCGGCGGCACGCTCTCGTCGATGCCGCCCCCGAACACCCACACGCCGGCGTCCTTGGCCTCCTGCACGACGGCGTGCGAGGCGTCGGAGACGGCGGGCAGCTCGTCCGGCGAGACCTCCATCGCCGAGCTCGGGAACGAGATCAGGTACTTCGTCATCGTGAGTGCTCCTCTCCCTCGGGGCGGTCGGGCGCGCCGCCTGTTCCCGGTACCGCCGCGACCGCATCGATCTCGACGAGGGCGCCGGGCTTCGCGGGGGCGACGACGAGCACCGTCACGGCCGTGCGGCGCGAACCCCACACGGCGGCGCTCGCCGCGAACGCGTCGGACGGGTCGATGCCGGGCGCGAGGTGGATGTTCAGCTTGACCACGTGCTCGGGGCCGCT
Organism: Agromyces sp. C10; assembly: GCF_023217995.1. Taxonomy (NCBI): domain Bacteria; kingdom Bacillati; phylum Actinomycetota; class Actinomycetes; order Micrococcales; family Microbacteriaceae; genus Agromyces; species Agromyces sp. C10. The sequence goes on from NZ_JALPSX010000001.1 coordinate 198,204, forward strand.
GCCGGCCTCGGCGAGGACCGCGAGCACGTTGCGGAGCGCCTGCTCGGTCTGCGCGCGGAGCCCGCGGAGCAGCGCGCCCGTGGCATCCGTGCCGTTCTGGCCGCCGACGAAGAGCAGCGGACCCGCCGGCGCGATCATGCCCTGCGCGAAGGCGGGACTGCGGGGCAGCGGACTCGGGTCGACCGGGATCACGTCGGGCATGAGGCATCCTCTCGGCTCACCCGCGAGTCTGCACTCCCGCACCGACATCCGCCACCGGTCCGCCCGACCGGACCGTCGCCGGCGCTCCGCTCGGCGACGGGCGCGCCCGACGAGGCGGTCGACCGCTCCACCCGGTCGACCGCCTCGCGGTTCGTGCGCTCGGCGTCAGGGCGTGGGACGCCCCGCGGCCGCCGGGACGGCGACCGTCGCCGAGCGACGCCGTCGCGCTGCCGGCGGTGGCGTGCGCGGCCGTCGGGGCCGCTCAGCCGGACGCGGCGGTCACGCGGTGGTGGCCTCCTCGGCGGGCGAGAGGTCGACGTCGACGAGCGGGTGCAGGTGCCGGGTGTGGTCGACGACGCGGACCGGACCCTCGAGCCGCACGGTGTGCGCGTGCACGAGGTCGCCGCTCGAGCGGCCCACGCTCAGGACGAGCTCGCCGGGCTCGACGATGCGTTCGCCGGAGCGCGACGTGAACGACGCGAGGTCGGCGGGCACGGTGAACCACACGTCGGCGGCCGCGCCGGGGTCGAGGTCGACGCGCGCGAAGCCGATCAGCCGCTGCACGGGCCGCACGACCGAGGCGACCGGGTCGTGCAGGTACAGCTGCACGACCTCCGTCCCGGACCGCGTGCCCGTGTTGCGCACGCGCACGCGCACGCTCGCGGCGCCGTCGGTCGCGATCGCGTCCTCCTCGGCCTCGAACGCCGGCCAGTCGAAGCTCGAGTAGCCGAGCCCGTGACCGAACGGGTACGCCGGAGTCGGGTCGAGGTTCGACACGTCGCTCGCGCGCGCGAGCGGCGGCGCCAGGTAGGTCGTGGGCTGGGAGCCCGGCGACGAGGGGATCGACACGGGCAGCCGGCCCGACGGGTTGACCCGGCCGCTCAGCACGCCCGCGATCGCGCCCGCGCCCTCCTCGCCGGTGAAGAACGCCTGGACGATCCCGGCCGACTCCGCGACCGCGCGCCCGAGGGCGTAGGGCCGTCCGGCGAGCAGCGCGAGCACCGTGGGCGTGCCCGTGTCGAGCACGGCGTCGACGAGCTGTTGCTGCGCACCCGGCAGGGCGAGCGACTCGGCGTCGCAGCCCTCGCCGCTCGTGCCGCGGCCGAAGAGGCCGGCCCGGTCGCCGAGCGCGAGCACGACGACGTCGGCCGAGGCGGCCAGCGCCGCGGCATCCGCGAGGCCCTCGGTCTCGCCCCCGTCGACGGTGGTGCCGAGGGCGTGACGGATGTCGTTGCCCGGGAACTCGGCGCGGATCGCGTCGAGCAGCGTCGGGATGCGGATGCCCATCTCCACGCCCGGGTGCTGCGTGACCACGTGGGTGGGGAACGAGTAGCAGCCGAGCATCGCGTACGGGTCGTCGGCGTTGGGGCCGATCACGGCGATGACGGAGGGCGCGGCTGGACCGTCCGCGTCGTCCGCGCCGCCGCCGAGCGGCAGGGTGCCGTCGTTGCGCACGAGCACGACCGCTCGCTCGGCGAGCTCGCGGGCGACCTCGCGGTTGCCAGGCGGGTCGAGGTCGATCGTGCCGCGGACCGCCGCGGCATCCGTCGCCCCCACGCCCTGGAGCGCGGAGGGGACCGGCGACCAGTCGGCGTCGAGCAGGCCGAGCTCGACCTTCTGCCGCAGCACGCGCTCGAGCGCCGTGTCGACGAGCGACATCGGCACCGCGCCAGCTGAGACCGCGGCCCGCAGCGGTTCGCCGAAGGCCTTGACGGTGGGCAGCTCGACGTCGATGCCGGCCTCGAGCGCGCCGGCCGCGGCATCCGCCCACGTGTCGGCCACGCCGTGCAGGAGCTTCAGGAACGCGACCGCGAAGTAGTCCGCGACGACGGTGCCGTCGAAGCCCCACGTCTCGCGCAGCAACTCGGTGAGCAGCCAGCGGTCGCCGGCGGACGGCACGCCGTCGAGGTCGGAGTACGAGTTCATGACGCTGCGGGCGCCGCCCTCGCGCACGGCCATCTCGAACGGCGGCAGCAGCACGTCGGCGAGCTCGCGCGCGCCGACCGACACGGGTGCGAGGTTGCGTCCGGCCTTCGACGCCGAGTACCCGACGAAGTGCTTCAGGGTCGACACGATGCCGGATGACTCGAGCCCGCGCACGTACGCGGTGCCCACCGTCGCGACCAGGTACGGGTCCTCGCCGATGGTCTCCTCGACGCGGCCCCAACGCGCGTCGCGCACGACGTCGAGCACGGGCGCGAGGCCCTGGTGCACGCCCACCGAGCGCATGTCGGCGCCGATGCGCCCCGCCATCCGCTCGACGAGGGCCGGGTCGAACGTCGCGCCCCACGACAGCGGCACCGGGTAGGCGGTCGCGCCCCACGCGGCGAACCCGGCGAGGCACTCGTCGTGCGCGATCGCGGGGATGCCGAAGCGGTTGGCCGCCACGATCCGCTCCTGCATGCGCACGAGCGAGAGCGCGCCGACCGCGGCGTCGACCGGGGCCGTGCCGAACGGACGGGTGATCTGGCCGAGCCCCGACGGAAGCAGCGCGTCGAGGTCGACGTCGTCGTTCAGGTCGTGCTGGTGCGGGGCGACGTCGGCGTGGCCGTCGTCGGAGGCGCCCACCCACACGCCGTAGAGCTGGGCGAGCTTCTCGTCGAGGGTCATCTCGGCGATGAGGGCCTGCACCCGCTCGTCGACCGGGCGGGCGGCGTCGCGCCACGCGGCATCCGTCGTCGCGGTCGTCGCGGTCACGTCGTGCTGCGTCATCCCTTCACCGCCCCCTGCAGGCCGCCGACGATGCGTCGCTCGGCGGCGAGGAAGAACACGAGCGCCGGGATCATGGCCAGCGACGTGTAGGCGAGCACGGCGGCCGTGTCCTGCGAGTACTGCGTCGAGAACTGGGTGACCCCGAGCGGCAGCGGCCACAGGTCCTGGGGCAGCGTGCCGGTGCTGATCACGAGCAGCGGGAGGAGGTAGCCGTTCCAGCTGCCGACGAACGCGAGCACGCCCACGGTCACGAGGCCCGGCATCGACAGCGGCAGCAGGATGCGCCAGAAGAAGCCGAGGCGCGACGCGCCGTCGATCTGCGCGGCCTCCTCGAGCTCGTCGGGGATCGCCCGCAGGAATGGCACGAGGATGATGATCGTGGTCGGCAGCGCGAAGGCGATCGACGGGATGATCACGCCCAGGTACGTGCCGTGCAGACCCAGTGTCCGCAGCAGCAGCGTGAGCGGCAGCGCGGCGACGGTCAGCGGGAACATGAGCCCCGCGGTGAACAGCGTGTAGAGCCCCTGACGGCCGCGGAAGTCGTACCGGGCGATCACGAACGCGGCCATGATGCCCGCGATCACGACGCCGAGCGTGGTGCCTCCGGCGAGCACGATGCTCGCGAACACGTTGCCCCAGAAGCGCGGCGCCCCGAGGACGGTCGCCCAGTTCTGCAGGGTCCACGGGTCGGGCAGGCCCGCGGGGTCGGCGTTCAGGTCGGCGGTCGTGCGGAACCCGCCGAGGAAGACGTACACGACGGGGCCGATCGCGACCGCGGCCACCACGAGGGCGACGAGGTAGACGAAGGGCTGTCCGAGGTCGAACCGTCGCCCGGCGGGGCGGCGCTCGGGCAGGTCGCCGGGCGGCCGGCCCGTGGTGATGGCGGTGGTGGCGGTCATGTCAGCGCACTCCTCGGGTGATGGCGCCGGCGAGGTCGCGGCGGAGGGCGAAGCGCTGGTACACGAGCGCCACGATCAGCGAGATGAAGAAGAGGATGACGGCGATGGCGCTGCCGTAGCCCGGCTGGCCGGCGAACTGACCCTGCTGCACCATGTACGTCGCCATGGTCTCGGTGGACATGCTGCGCACGGTCGGTGCGACCGTGACCCACACCATGTCGAACAGCTGCAGCGCGCCGATCATCGACAGGAACGCCCAGATGCGGATGGTCGGGCCGAGCAGCGGGATGGTGATGTGCCGCTGGATCTGCCACCAGCTGGCGCCGTCGATCGCGGCGGCCTCGGCGAGTTCCTCGGGCACACCCTGCAGGCCGGCGAGCATCAGGATGATCGCGAAGCCGAGGTACTTCCAGGTCAGGATGAAGAAGAGCGTCCACAGCGCGATGTCGGGGTCGGCGAGCCAGTTCTGCCGCCACTCGCCGAGGCCGATCGCCTCGAGCGCGGCGTTCACGCCGCCCTGCGGCTGCAGCAGCAGCTTCCACGACAGGCCCGCGATGACCTCGGCGAGCACGTACGGGACGAAGATCAGGAGTCGCAGCACCGACCGGCCCCGCATGGGGCGGTTCAGCAGCAGTGCGATGCCGATCGCGAGCGGGCCCTGCACGAGCAGCGACGCGATCAGGATGAAGAAGTTGTTGCCGATCGCGCGGACGAACTCGGGAGTGCCGAAGGCGCGCTCGTAGTTGGCGAGGCCGACGAAGCGCTCGGGGTCGGCCAGGTGCTCCCAGCGGAACGCCGGAGGCAGGTTGTAGAGGCTGTAGACCGCGGCCAGGACGACCGGCAGGATCACGAAGCCGAGGAAGAGGACGAGTGCCGGGGTCATCAGCACGGCGATCTCGATGCGCTGGCGCACGGATCCGGAGCGCCGGTGCGAACGGCCCGGGGCGGGGGCCGGGCCCGCGGAAGTCGCGGGCCCGGCCGGGTTCAGGACGGTGGTCATGGTGCTACTGCGTCGCCGCGGCGTCCTGCATCTTGGTCACGATGTCCTCGGGCGAGCCGGAGCCGCCGAAGAGGTTCGTGATGCCCTCGTTCATGGCGTTGCCGACGGTCGTGCCGAACGCGGTGTCGAACCAGAGCTGGACGAAGGAGGCCTCCGCGAGGCCGTCGGCGACGGCCTTGAGGTTCTCGTCCTCGAGCGACTCGGTCGCGGCCGGCACGGTCGGGATGCCGGAGCCGCTCGCGGCGAACTTCGCCTGGACCTCTTCGCTCATGATGTACTCGAGCAGCTCGGCGCACTCCGGCGGGGCCTCCGACGAGCAGCCGTAGCCGTCGCCGCCGCCGAGTGCGGCGGTCGGGTCGCCCGCGGCACCCTCGATGCCCGGGAACGGGAACCAGCCGAGGAACTCGGGCACCTGCTGGTCGGCGGTGAGGCCGCCGATGACGCCGGCGTTCCAGTGGCCCATGAGCTCCATCGCGGCCTGGCCGTTGGCGATGAGGCCCGCGGAGCTGCCCGCGCCCTGCTGGGCGGGGGTGCCGAGGAAGCCCTCCTGGAACGGCTCGATGGCGAGGAACTCCTCGAGCTGCTCACCTGCCTCGACCCAGCAGTCGTCGCTGAAGTCGCTCTCGGCCTCGGCGGCCTCGAGCGCCTCGGGCGAGCAGGACTTGAGCGCGAACTGGTACCACCAGTGCGCGGCCGGCCACTTGTCGCCGGCGCCCACCGCGATGGGGGTGATGCCGGCGTCCTTCAGCTGCTCGACGACGTCGAGGAGCTCGTCGAACGTCTCCGGCGGCGCGTCGATGCCCGCCTGCTCGAACAGGTCGGTGTTGTACCAGAAGCCCTCGATGCCGAAGGTGAACGGGATGGCGTAGGTCTCGCCGTCGACCTGCCAGGGGTTCACGGCGGCGCCGACGCTCTCGATGGTGTCCGGGATCTCGTCGTCGAGCGGCATCAGGTAGCCGTTCTCGACCTGGTCGCGCAGCTCGCCGCCCGGCCAGACCTGGAAGAGGTCCGGCGGGTCGCCGGCGGCCAGCGCGTTCGGGATGAGCGTGCGCTGCAGCTCCTCGTTCTGGTAGCCCGTCTGCTCGACGTTGACGCCCGGGTGGTCGGCCTCGAACTCCTGCGCGACCTCCTCCCACACCTGGGGGAGCGGGCCGGTGGTGCCGTTGTGCCACCAGGTGATGGTGACCTCGCCGTCACCGCCGCCCTCGCCGCCGCCGCCGTCACCGCTGCTGCAGGCGGTGAGCGAGGCGAGTGCGAGACCCGTCGCGGCGGTGAGCGTGACGAGCCTCATGGTGCTGCGTCTGTTCATCATTGAACCTCTCGAAAGTTTCGACCACAACGTCGAAAGTGATCTGGACGTCTTGAATATACGCTGGCGACCATTTGGGGTCAAGCGCAACAAATATCGCGCGTCCTCTGCCCGAGCGACGGCCGCGTCCCTAGAGTGGATGCCGTGTCAGACCGGAACGGAAGTTTCGACGGCGTGCATCGCCGCAATCTCGCGCGCGTGCTCGGCCTCGTGCACCTCGAGGGGCCGCTCTCCCGCGCGCGCCTCACCGCGCTGACCGGACTCAACCGGTCGACGATCGCGGCACTCGCCGGCGAGCTCGTCGACTTCGGCCTCGTCGAGGAGCGCGCACCCGACCCCACGAACCGCGTGGGCCGGCCGTCGCCCGTCGTCGCCCCGCACCCGGCGCTCGTCGCCGTCGCCGTGAATCCCGAGGTCGACGCGGTCACGCTCGCGGCCGTGGGCCTCGGCGGCCGCATCTCCGCCCGCCGCCGCATCGACGTCGACGGGCTCGTGTCGCCCGAGGAGGTGGCGCGCCTCACGGCCGACGCGATCGACGGATGGCGCAGCCGCGAGCTGCCCGACGCGCGGTTCGCCGGCGTGGGCCTCGCCGTGCCCGGTCTCGTGCGCGCCGCCGACGGGCTCGTCCGGTTCGCGCCGCACCTCGAATGGCGGGACGCGCCGGTCCGCGCCTTCGTCGAGGAGGCCACGGGACTGCCGGCCGCGGTCGGCAACGACGCGAGCCTCGGCGCGATCGCCGAGCACCTGTTCGGCGCCGGGCGCGGCGTCGACGACCTCGTATACCTCAACGGCGGCGCGAGCGGCATCGGCGGCGGGCTCATCGTGCACGGCCGGCCCGTGGGCGGCACGAGCGGGTACGCGGGGGAGTTCGGGCAGAACCGGCCCGGCATCGCGGCATCCGTCGACCGTCGCGCCGTGGGCGGCGTGCTCGAGGACGAGGTGAGCCGCACGCGCCTGCTCGAGGCCGTCGGACTGCGCACTGCCGACGAGCCGACGCTCGCCGCAGCGATCCGCGACGCGCTCGCGGCCGACGGCGAGCGCGGGGCGGCCATCGCCGACGAGCTCGACCGGCAGCGTCGCATCCTCGCCACGGCGCTGGCGAACGCGGTCAACGTGCTGAACCCGTCGCTGGTCATCCTCGGCGGGTTCCTCGCGACGCTCGCAGACCAGGACCCGGAGGCGCTCCGTGCCGCGGTGGCCGCCCAGGCGATGCCGGCCGCCGCCGAGGACGTCGACCTCGTCGTCGCGGCCCTCGGCGAGGACCGGCTCATGATCGGCGCGGCGGAGGCGGCGTTCGCGTCGCTCCTCGCCGACCCGCTCGCCGCCGCCCACCCGGCGGCGGTCGACTAGGACCCGTTACGAGCGGCGGGCGGAAAAGTTCCCGCTTGCGCGAAACCCCGGGGGCGCGGTTAGACTGTTCCGAGTCGAATCGATTCGAGCCGGGCTTCGAGCCGGCCGCGATTCCCGAGAACGGCGCCCGCGGGCGCCGTTTCCGTTCGCTGGCGCCCGACGGCGCGCGCCGCGCAGCCCACCCGACCGCACCGCACGACCGCCATCCAGCACGCACGGGAACCGCCTATGTCCACCGCTTCCATCCCCATCGTCCGCCCCGACGACCATGCCGCGAGCCCCGGCCGCCACCCCGGCGACCTCCTGAGCCGCCGCCAGCGGCTCGTCTACGTGATCGTGCTCGGCGCGCTCACCGCGCTCGGGCCGTTCACCATCGACCTGTACCTGCCCGCGTTCCCCGCGCTCGAGGCCGAGCTCGGCGTCAACGCCGCCGCCATCCAGGTGACCATCACCGGCACGATGATCGGCTTCGGCCTCGGCCAGCTCGTCGTCGGCCCGTGGAGCGACAAGGTCGGTCGCCGCCTACCACTCATCCTCTCGACGATCGTGCACATCGCGGCATCCGTCGCCGCCGCCCTCGCGCCGGACATCGCCTGGCTCACCGCGTTCCGCCTGCTGCAGGGCTTCGGTGCCGCCGCGGGCGGCGTGGTCGCGATGGCCATGGTGCGCGACCTCTTCGGCGGCAAGCCGCTCGTGCGCATGCTGTCGCGGCTCGCGCTCGTGGTCGGCCTCGCGCCCGTCGTCGCACCGGTCGTCGGCTCGCAGCTCATGCAGGTCATGGACTGGCGCGGCCTGTTCTGGGTGCTCGGCGCCTACGGCCTCGTCGTCGTGCTCGCCGTGATGTTCCTCATCGTCGAGACGCTGCCCGAGTCGCGTCGGCACGTCGCCGGGCACTCGTCGATGCGCGAGCGGTACCGCGCGCTGTTCCGCGACCGGGTCTACCTGGGTGCGGCGCTCGTCGGCGGCATGACGTTCACCGGCCTGTTCGCGTACCTCTCGACCTCGTCGTTCCTGTTCCAGCAGGTGTACGACTTCTCACCGCAGGAGTACGGCATCCTCTTCGCCGTGAACTCGATCGGCGTCGTCATCGGCGTGCAGGTGTCGTCGCGGCTCATCCGCGGGCCCATCCCGCCGCAGTACATCATCGCCGGCACGACGGTCATCCACCTGGCGATGGCGGCCGCGATCATCGTGCTCGACAGCTCCGGCGCGGGCTTCTGGGGCACGGCCGTCCCGCTCTGGATCTACATCGCCGCGTGCGGGTTCACCTTCCCCGCCGTGCAGGTGCTCGCCCTCGCCAACCACGGCGCCGAGGCCGGCACGGCCGCGTCGCTGCTGGGTGCGCTGAACTTCGGCCTCGCCGGCGCGCTCTCGCCGCTCGCGGGCCTGATGGGCGTCGGCACCGCCGTGCCGATGGCCGTCGTGATGGCCGGCGCCGCGGTGATCGCGGTCGCGTCGGTGTGGCTGCTCGTGCGGCCGTCGACGGTCCCCGCCCTGTCCGACTGACGCGGGAGCGCGCTACGCTCGCAGCCGAGGGGAGCGGAGCGGCGCAGTGGGTTCATCGGCACGATGCGAGGTCCGGGCGGCGACGGCGGCGGACGCGGCGGTCGTCGGCGGCCTGCTGTTCGACTTCAACACCGAGTTCGAATCGCCGACGCCGTCGGCCGAGGCGTTCGCGGCGCGCTTCGCGACGCTCCTCGAGCGCGACGACGTGATCGTCCTCCTCGCCGAGGACCCGGAGCCGGTCGGGTTCGCGTACCTGACGCTGCGCCCCACACCGTACGGCGACGGACCGCTCGCCCAGCTCGAGGAGCTCTACGTGCGGCCCGAGCTGCGCGACCGCGGCATCGGCACCCGGCTGCTCACCCGCGCGCTCGCCGACGTGCGCGGCCGCGGCGCGATCGAGATGCACATCAACGTCGACGAGGTCGACGTCGACACCCGGCGGTTCTACGAGCGGCACGGCTTCGCGAACATCGAGCCGGGCACCGACTACCGCATGCTGTTCTACCTCCGCGAGCTCTGACCGACGGCGACGGCGACGGATGCCGCGGGCCCCTCGATGCGGCGACGTGGCACGCGGCATCCGTTCTCAGGTCGTCCCCGGGTCGCCGACTAGCGTTGGAGGATGAGCGCACCGGACCGCACCGCGGAGCACCCGACCGATTCGCCCGACCCGGGTGACGCCCCGAACCCCCACCGCCGGCTCGGCTGGCGCGCCCAGGGCGCGGCGGTCACCGAGGGACGGGCGGCGGCGCGCGCCGACGAACTGAACCCCCGCGCTCGCGAGGCGCGCACCGAGTACGTGGGCCGCTTCGCCCCGCTCGCGGTCGGCATCGCCTCGGTGGTCATCGCGGCGCTGCTCGGCCTGATCCTCGCGCTCCGCGCCGATTCGCTGTTCGAGATCGACGAGGAGTGGGCGGAGGACATCTTCGCCCTGCGCGGCGGGATCGCGAACATCTTCGCGTTCGGCATGGATGCGCTCGGCGGCGGCATCGTGGGCGTGTTCGTCGTGCCGATCGTCACCGCGGTGATCCTCCTCATCGCCCGGCGGCCGTGGGGTGCGCTGTTCTTCATCGTCGCGTCGGTCGCGAGCGCGGGCGTGGTGCAGCTGCTGAAGAACCTCTTCGGCCGGGCACGTCCGGAGGACATGCTCGTGGCATCCGACTTCGGCTCATTCCCGTCGGGGCATGTGGCGAACGCGGCGACGATCGCGGTCGCGATCGGCATCATCGTGCCCAAGCTCTGGGTGTGGATCGTCGGCGCGCTCTACACGATCCTCATGGCCATCAGCCGCACCTACCTCGGGGTGCACTGGTTCACCGACACGATCGGCGGAGCGCTCATCGGCGCGGGCGTGGCGCTGCTGGTCTGGACCCTGTTCGCCCGTCGCCTCGAGCGCGAACGGCTCGACCGGGCGGCGAGGATCGCCGAACGCAACCGGCTGCGCGCCGAGGCGCACGTCACTCCGCCCGCGCGCCCTCGCGCGACGGCGTCCTGACCGCCGCCCCCTCGACGAGCTGCAGCACCCGTGCGGCGACGCTCACCGCGATCGCCGCGGGTTCCTTCGAGCGGATGCCGTCGATGCCGATGGGCGTCGTGATGCGCTCGAGCGCGGCGTCGCCGTGTCCCGCCTCGCGCAGTCGCGTCCGGAACCGCGCCCACTTCGATCGCGAGCCGATGAGCCCGATCGAGCCGAGCGCGGGCGTGCGCAGCGCCATGTCGCAGATCGCGAGGTCCTCCGCGTGGTCGTGCGTCATCACGAGCACGTGCGCGCCGCCGGGCAGGTCGGCGAGCGCCGACTCGGGCACCGGCAGGTGGTGCCGCCGCAGGTCGGCGACGGCGTCGGCGAAGGGCCCGGTCCGACCCGGCACGCCGATCCGGTCGGGCGAGAGCATCTCGGCGCGCGAGTCGACCAGGTCGAGTCGCAGCGGATGCCGCGCGAGCACCCGCGCGAGCTCCAGCCCCACGTGGCCGAGGCCGAAGATCGCGACGACCGGCACCACCGGCACCGGTTCGAGCAGCAGGGTCACCTCGCCCCCGCAGCACTGCACGCCGTAGTCGACGACGGCCCGGTCGCTCAGTGTGAGCGTCAGCAGCTCGGGCTCCACCGCGCCGGCGTCGAGCATCTCGCGGGCGCGCCGGACGGCGGTCTCCTCGAGGTTGCCGCCGCCCACGCTGCCGAACGCGTCGCCGGAGGCGACCACCATCTTCGCGCCGCCGTTGCGGGGCGCGTGTCCGCGCACGGTCGCGAGCGTGACGAGCACCGCGGGCGTGCGGGTCTCCCGCAGCCGCTGCAGTGCGTCGAGCCAGTCCATGGTCGCTCCGGTCAGGTCCCCGCGGTGACGGATGCCGCGGCATCCGTCGTCTCGGACGTCGGTTCGTGGCGCGCCGCGCTCGGGGCGCCCGCCGCGCGCGCCGCCTCGATCGCCCAGAAGGTCGCCTCGGGCGTCGCGGGCGAGGCGAGTTCGACGCTGCGGCCGGTCGGGCCGAACGCGGCGACCGCGTCGCGGATCGCCTCGCGGACGCTGAACGCGAGCATGAACGGCGGTTCGCCGACGGCCTTCGACCCGTACACCGCGCCGTCCTCGCGCGCCCGCTCGAGAAAGTGCACGTTGAGCTCGTCCGGCAACTCCGAGAAGCTCGGCAGCTTGTAGGTGCTCGCCGACTGCGTGAGCAGGCGCCCACGGCCGGGGCCGTCGGTCTCGTCCCAGCGGAGCTCCTCGAGCATGAGCCATCCGGCCCCCTGCATGAAGGCGCCCTCGACCTGGCCGAGGTCGACCAGCGGCGAGAGCGAGTCGCCCACGTCGTGGACGATGTCGACGCGGCGCAGGCGCGTGGCGCCCGTGAACCCGTCGACCTCGACCTCGGCCGCGGCGGCGCCGTACGCGAAGTACTTGAACGGCGTGCCCTGCATGGTCGCCGGGTCCCAGCCGAGGCCCTCGGTGCGGTAGAAGCCCGCCGCGAAGAGCTGCACGCGCTCGTGGTACGCCGTCTCGACGAGCTCGGCGAACGCCATCGCCCGCTCGGTGGCGGATGACACGACGACCCCGCCGGCGAAGCGGATGTCGCCGGCGTCGCCGCCGAGGTGCGCCGCCGCGACCTCCGCGAGGCGGTCGCGGATCTGGTCGCACGCGTGCTTGACCGCACCGCCGTTGAGGTCGGCGCCGGACGAGGCGGCCGTGGCCGAGGTGTTCGGCACCTTGTCGGTGCGCGTCGGCGCGAGGCGGACGGCCGCGAACGGCACCCCGAGCGCGGTGGCGGCCACCTGCAGCATCTTCGTGTGGAGGCCCTGCCCGAGCTCGGTGCCGCCGTGGTTCACGAGCACCGAGCCGTCCTTGTAGACGTGCACCAGGGCGCCGGCCTGGTTGTAGGCGGTGAACGTGAACGAGATGCCGAACTTGACCGGGGTCATCGCGAGGCCGCGCTTCACGTCGGCACTGCCGGCGTTGAACCGGGCGATCTCGGCGCGGCGCTCGTCGAAGGCGCTCTCGGTGCGGAGCCGCTGCCAGATCTCGTGCAGCCGCTCCGCGTGGCGCACCTCCTGGCCGTACGGCGTCGTCTGGCCCGGCCGGTACAGGTTGCGCTCGCGGATCGTCGCGGCGTCGAGGCCCAGCTGCGGCGCGACCCGGCCGAGGATGTCCTCGATCACGAACATGCCCTGTGGTCCGCCGAACCCGCGGAACGCGGTCTGCGAGGTCTTGTTCGTCTTCGCGATGCGGCCGTGCACCGCGACGTCCGGGATCCAGTAGGCGTTGTCGACGTGGCAGAGCGCCCGGCCGAGCACGGGCTCGGAGAGGTCGAGGCACCAGCCGCCGTCGGCCGTGAGGGTCGCCTCGAGCGCGAGGAGGCGACCGTCGTCGTCGAAGCCCGCGCGCCAGGTCGCGTGGTACGGGTGGCGCTTGCCGGTCATCGTGAGGTCCTGCGTGCGCGTGAGCCGGAGCCGGACCGGTCGGCCGGTGCGCACGGCGCCCAGCGCGGCGACCGCCGCGAGCCCGTGCGGCTGCATCTCCTTGCCGCCGAATCCGCCGCCGAGGCGCAGCACCTGCACGGTGACGCGGTGCGAGGGCACCCCGAGCACGTGCGCGACGATCTCCTGCGTCTCCGACGGGTGCTGCGAGCTCGAGTCGAGGAACACCTGCCCCTCGGAGTCGACGTGCGCGAGCGACGCGTGGGTCTCGAGGTAGAAGTGCTCCTGCCCGCCGACGACGCTCTCGCCCTCGAAGACGTGCGGCGCGGTCGCGAGGGCGGATGCCGCGTCGCCGCGCTGCACGGTCGGCGCGAAGCCCTGGAACGACCCGGCCTCGATCGCCTCGGCGATCGTGACGATCGACGGCAGCGGCTCGTACTCGACGCGGACCGCGGCGGCGCCGCGCCGGGCGGCCTCGGCCGACTCGCCGAGCACCCACGCGAGCGCGTGCCCGTGGTACCGGGCCTCGTCGGGGAAGAGCGGCTCGTCGTGCTTGGTCCCCGCGTCGTTCACGCCCGGTACGTCGTCGGCCGTCAGCACGTGCACGACGCCGGGCACCTCGAGTGCGGGCGCCACGTCGAGCCGGATCCGGGCGTGCGCGTGCTCGGACTGCACGGGCCAGGCGGTGAGCACCCCCGCGCGGCGGGCGGCGAGGTCGTCGGTGTAGGTCGCGACGCCGGTCGCGTGCTGGACGGCGCTCTCGTGCGTCATCCGCTGACCGACGACGGCGCCGGCGGGGCGTGCGGCGAGCTCGCTCATGCCCGCACCTCCTCACGTGCCGTGCTGCGGTACAGCTTGAGCAGCGCCCGGTTCAGCATGAGCGCGCGGTACTCGGCGCTCGCACGGTGGTCGGACATCGGCGTGCCCTCGCCACCCATGACGGACGCCGCGTCGCGGACGGTGTCGAGGTCCCACGGCCGTCCGGTCAGGGCCGCCTCGGTCGCCCGGGCGCGGATGGGCGTCGCCGCGACGCCGCCCAGTCCGATGCGCGCGGCGACCACCGTGCCGTCATCGCCCACGTCGATCGCGAAGCCGACCGCGACGCTCGAGATGTCGTCGTAGCGGCGCTTGGCCACCTTGTGGAACGCGGCGAGGTCCGCGAGCGGCAGCGGGATGCGGACGGAACGGATGAGCTCGTCGGGCCGGCGCACCGTCTGCCGGTAGCCCGTGAAGTACTCGGCGAGGTCGACCTCGCGCTCGCCGTCGGCCGACGCGAGCCGCAGCCGCGCCTCGAGCGCGAGCAGCGCGGGCGCCGCGTCGCCGATGGGGGAGGCGGTGCCGAGGCTGCCGCCGAGCGTCGCCCGGTTGCGGATGAGCGGCGACGCGAACTGCGGGAAGAGCGCCTCGAGCAGCGGCACCCGGCCGCCCAGCCGGCGCTGGACCTCGGCGAGGCTCAGCGCGGCGCCGATCTCGATCGCGGACTCGTCGACGTGCACCTCGCGAAGCTCCGGCAGGTGCTCGATCGCGACGGTGAGCGGCGTGCGCCGGCCGCGCAGGTTGACCTCGACGCCCCAGTCGGTGGAGCCGGCGACGACGGTCGCGTCGGGCTCGTCGCGCAGCAGTCCGAGCGTCTCGGCGAGGTCGGCCGGGCGGACGAACCGCTCGCCGTCGTGTTCGACGTGCGTGCGGCGCGGAGCGGGCGGCGGGCTCGCGCGGCGAGCGGCGAGCGGATCGTCGGCGTCCGGCTGCCCGAGTGCGAAGGCCGCGTCGCGGATCGGGCGGTATCCGGTGCAGCGGCACAGGTTCCCGGAGAGGGCGTGCAGGTCGAAGCCGTTCGGGGCGTGGTGGTCGTGGTCGGCGCGCCCCGGGCGGTAGAACTCCGCGGCCATGCTGCACGCGAAGCCGGGGGTGCAGTACCCGCACTGGGAGGCGCCGTCGGCCGCGAGCGCCGCCTGGACCGGATGCGGCGCGTCGGGCGTACCGAGGCCCTCGGCCGTCACGACCTCCTGCCCGTCGAGCGCCGCGGCGGGAAGCAGGCACGCGTTCACGGCCGTCCACGCGGTGCCGCCGTCGTCGTCGGGGGCGGCGACGAGGACCGAGCAGGCCCCGCACTCGCCCTCGGCGCAGCCCTCCTTGGCGCCGGTGAGTCCCTTCGCGCGGAGCCAGTCGAGCGTCGTCGTGTGGGCGGCCACCTCCCCGTCCGCGAGCTCGACTCCGTGGACGGTCACGACGATGTGCTGCATCCGCACCCCCTTGCCGCGAGTCTACGCCGGGCGGTGCGCCCGCTCGCCGCTCCACGGCCCGTTGTCCATCTGGACAATTGTGGCGGATCCGGCTACCGTACCGACCATGCGAATCCTCCTCATCGGCGCGGGGGGCGTGGGCGACGCCATCGCCAAGATCGCCGCCCGCCGCGACTTCTTCGAGCTGATCGTCGTGAGCGACTACGACGAGTCCCGTGCCCGCCGCACCGTCGACTGGATCGCCGCGAAGCACGGCGACGCCGTGGCGGCCCGGTTCGCCACGGCGCAGGTCGACGCGAGCGACCCGGAGGTCGTGGCATCCGTCGCCCGCGAGCACCGCGCGACCCACGTGATGAACGCCGTCGAGCCGAAGTTCGTGCCGTCGATCTTCCGCGGCGCGCTCGCCGCGGGTGCCGACTACCTCGACATGGCCATGAGCCTGTCGGAGCCGCACCCCACCGACCCGTACGCCGAGACCGGCGTGAAGCTCGGCGACGACCAGTTCGCGCAGGCCGACGACTGGGAGACGGCCGGCCGGCTCGCGCTCGTCGGCATGGGCGTCGAGCCCGGGCTCTCCGACGTGTTCGCCCGGTACGCCGCCGACCACCTCTTCAGTGAGATCGACGAGCTCGGCACGCGCGACGGCGCCAACCTCGTCGTTCGCGACGACGCCGGTAACGAGATCTTCGCCCCCTCGTTCTCGATCTGGACGACGATCGAGGAGTGCCTGAACCCGCCGGTCGTGTGGGAGAAGGACCGCGGCTGGTACACGACCCCGCCGTTCAGCGAGCCCGAGGTGTTCGAGTTCCCCGAGGGCATCGGCCCGGTCGAGTGCGTGAACGTCGAGCACGAGGAGGTGCTCCTCATGCCGCGCTGGGTCGACGCCAGGCGCGTCACGTTCAAGTACGGCCTCGGCGACGAGTTCATCGGCGTGCTGAAGACGCTGCACCTGCTGGGGCTCGACTCGACCACCCCGATCCGCGTGCGGAGCGCGAACGGCCCGGTCGAGGTCGCGCCGCGCGACGTGGTCGCCGCCGCACTGCCCGATCCGGCGACGATCGGCCCGCGCATGACCGGCAAGACCTGCGCCGGGCTGTGGGTCACCGGCACGGGCACCGACGGCGCGCCCCGCGAGGTGTACCTGTACCACGTGAGCGACAACGAGTGGACGATGCGCGAGTACGAGGCGCAGTGCGTCGTCTGGCAGACCGCGCTGAACCCCGTGATCGCGCTCGAGCTGCTCGCGACCGGTGCCTGGCAGGGCGTCGGCGTGCTCGGCCCCGAGGCGTTCGACGCGCAGCCGTTCCTCGAGCTCATGGCGCGCGCCGAGGCCGACGGCGGGTACGGCCAGCCGTGGGGCATGGAGGACCGACTCGCCCGCTGAGCCGCCCGCGACGCCGCGCCGTGGGACTCCACCGGGGCGGGCGTCGTCGGCGACCGCGCGATAGGGTCCGATGCCATGACGGATGCCGCGACCCTCGCCCGTGCGCACGCGCTCGCCGACGAGGCCGACCGACGCGGCGGCATCCGCACCCGCGAGGCGCAACCCGACGAGCTGGCCGGCGCCCTCGCCCGGTTCGACGCGACCTGGGGCGAGGGCCGCACGGTCGACCTCGCATCGCTCACGGCGATCGCGCACGCGGGCAACACGGTCCTCGTGGCGGTGCCCGAACCCGGGCGAGCGGATGCCGCGGCCGAGCTCGCGGCACCCGGCGACCCGCCGATCGGGGCGGCCCTCGGGTTCCTCGGCTGGGCGGGCGGCCTGCACGTGCACTCGCACATGAACGCCGTCGACCCGCGGGCGCGGGGGCGCGGGGTCGGCGTCGCGCTGAAGCTGCGTCAACGCGCCCTCTGCCTCGAGCACGGCATCGACGAGGTGCGATGGACCTACGACCCGCTCATCCGCCGCAACGCGCGCATGAACCTGGTGCGCCTCGGCGCCGAGGTGGTCGCCTACCACCCCGACTTCTACGGCGAACTGCGCGACGCGATCTCCGGCGGCGACCGCAGCGACCGGTTCGAGGTGCGCTGGCGGCTGACGTCGCCGAGGGTCGAGCGCGCGCTCGAGCGGATGCCGCAGCCGGACTGGCGCCGCGAGGGCGGCCTGCCGCTCGTCGCCGACTTCGAGGCGGTGCGCGCCGCCGACCCGCGGGCCGCCGTGGCCCTGCGCGACGCGTCGCGCGAGGCGTTCGCCGCGCTCGACGACGGACGCCTGCGTCCCGAGCTCGACGGCGCCGGCGACTACGTCTTCACCGCCGACGATCCCGACCGGGCCGCGTGACCGCCTCCGACCGGAACCAGGTTCCGGCCCCGGAACCGCATCCCATCCCGGTTCGACGGCGAGAACCTGGTTCCACCCCGTGGTCCGTGCCGGCCTGCGCCAGACTGGGAGTGCCGACGACGCCCGGGGAGCCACGATGAACGAGTCCACGCCCACCATCGAGGCGATCGAGCTGCACCGGCTCGAGGTGCCGCTCGTGCGCCCGTTCGAGACCTCGTTCGGCCGCGAGACGGCCCGCGAGGTGCTCCTCGTGCGCGTGCGAACCGACCGCGGCGACGGCTGGGGCGAGTGCGTGGCCGGTCGCGACCCGTTCTACTCGGCCGAGTACGTCGACGGGGCGGCATCCGTCATCGAGCGGTACCTGGCGCCGGCGCTGCTTCGCGCGCCGCGACCCCGCATCGTCGACGACGGGCGCGTGTCCGGCGTGCTCATCGAGGATCCGGCGCACTCGGCGGGCATCTGGGTCGACGACCGCGAGCAGCACGTCGACGATCCGGCAGCGGATGCCACGGCCGGGCGCGCGGCTGCGGCGATCGCGAGCGTGCCGCTCGCGGCATCCGTCGGCCCCGCCCTCGCGTTCGTCGCAGGCCACCGCATGGCCAAGGGCGCGCTCGAGGCGGCCGTGCTCGATGCCGAGCTGCGCGCGCAGGGGCGATCGATGGGGGAGTGCTTCGGCGCCGTGCGCGAGTGGGTCGACTGCGGCGTCTCGGTGGGCATCGCCCCGACGATCGAGGAACTGCTCGACGAGGTGACCGGCTACCTCGAGGAGGGCTATCGACGCATCAAGCTGAAGATCAAGCCGGGCTGGGACCTCGTGCCGGTCGCGGCGGTGCGCGAGCTCATCGGCCGCGACGCGATGCTGCAGGTCGACGCGAACACGGCGTACACCGCCGACGACATCCCGCTGCTCGCGAGCCTGGACCCGTTCGAGCTGCTGCTCGTCGAGCAGCCGTTCGCCGAGGAGGACCTCGCCACGCACGTGCGCCTCGCCCAGGCGAGCGCGACGCCCGTCTGCCTCGACGAGTCGATCCTCGACGCGACCACCGCCGTCGATGCGATCGAGCGCGGCGCGACGAGCATCGTGAACATCAAGCCCGGCCGCATGGGCGGCTACCTCGAGGCGCTCCGCGTGCACGACGCGTGCCTGGCGCGCGAGGTGCCGGTCTGGTGCGGCGGCATGCTCGAGACCGGCGTCGGACGAGCGGCGAACGTCGCGCTCGCCGCGTTGCCCGGGTTCGTGCTCCCCGGCGACACGTCGGCATCGGGCCGGTACTTCGCCGAGGACCTCACCGAGCCGTTCGTGCTCGGCGACGGCGAGCACCGCGGCCGGCTGCGGGTCCCGGATGCCGCGGGCACGGGCGTGGACGTGCGCGAGGAGCTCGTGCGCGACTGGGCGGCGCGGCCGCCGGTGACGGTCAGCCGCGATTGAGGTCGCGCCCCGAGCGGGAGCCGGCCCCGGCGCCGGGCTCCGCCGCGGGATCCGTCGCCCGCTCGCCCGGACGGGCCGCGAGCCACGGCATCGCGAGCCCCGCGACGAGCGAGCCGATGCCGCCCCACAGCAGGTCGCCGATCGAGTCGGTGTACCCGACGTAGATCGCGTCGTCGATGAAGTTCTTGCCGAACCACTCGAACATCTCCCAGAACACGCCGAACGTGAAGCCGAGCGCGGTGGTGACGACCGCCGTTGAGAGCCTCGGACGCGGCAGCGTCGCGGCATCCGCCACGATGCGGAAGTGCACGAGCATGAGGTAGCCGATCGCGGCGACGAGCCCGTTGAGCACGGCGTGCACCGGGAGGTCCCACCACTTCACCGTCACGTAGAGGTCGGTGACGCTGCTCCACACCGCGATGAGGGTGACGATGCCGAACGCGATGTCGAGGGCGGGTCGCACGCGAAGTGCCCGCGGGATGACCATGCCGCCCGTCGCGAACGCCAGGCTGACGCCGCCGAGCGGCCCCCACCCGATCGCGGCGATCGGGATGCAGATCGCCCCCACGAGTCGGATGAGGTCGGCGGTCACCTCGCCGGGTCCGTGCGCGCGACGGCGAACGCCCTCCCAGAGCTCCCGCATCAGGCCTCCTCGTGCTGGTCGTCGGGTGCGGCCGGTCGGATGACCGCCTGCACCGGTTCGTGGTCGGATGCCGCGCGCCCGTCGAAGCGCGCGGCGTTGATGGCCACGCTCTCGACCTCGACGCCGGGCCCGGCGAAGACGTAGTCGATGCGCGGACCGCCCCGGCGGAGTCGACGATAGCCGTGATAGGTGCCCCACTGCGGGGTGAGCTGCTCGGCGGCCGCCTCCCACGTGTCGCGGAGCATCCCGTCGGCGGTGAGCGCGCGGTACACCGCGGAGCGCTCGTTGGCGTTGAAGTCGCCCGTCACGACGATCGCCGCGTCCGGGTCGGCGGCGTGCGAGGCCGCGGCGAGCTCGAGGATGAGGCGCGCCGACTGCAGCCTCGACCGCCACGAGAGGTGGTCGAGGTGCGTGTTGAACGCGACGATGCGCGCGCCCGTCGCCCGGTCGGCGAACGCGGCGGAGACCAGGATGCGTCGCGTCACGTTGCCCCATGACCGCGTGCGCGACCCCAGCAGGTCCGGCGTCGCGGAGAGCGCGCGCTGGCGCCACGCGGTGAGGTCGAGCCGGTCGGCGTCGTAGAAGATCGGGCAGCGCTCGCCGCGCCCGGAGGGGTCGCGGCCCATTCCCACCCATCGGTACGCGGGGCCGAGGCCCTCGGCGATGACGTGCACCTGGTCGGCGAGGGCCTCCTGCACGCCCACGATGGTCGGTTGCTCCGCCGCGAGCAGGCGCTTCACGAGCGGTCGGCGCGCGGACCAGCGGTCGGGGCCGCCGCGGCGGGCGGACGGGATGCGTCGTCGGATGTTGAACGACATGACGTGCACGTTCGGCGCCGTCACCGGTCCGATCGTGGCGGCATCCGTCATGCGCCCAGCGTACGCGCGGATCAGGGGAGGAGCTGCGGCTGACGCGCCTCGGGGTAGCCGAGCAGGTTCGGTTCGGTCGCCGCGGGTGCACGGGCGAAGAGGTCGGTGGGGCACCATCCGGTGACGGCGCCGATCATGAGGAAGCCCGAGCACACGCCCGCCGGGATCGCGCACCAGGGGTTGTCGAGGTTGTTCAGCGCGAAGGCCGCGAGGAACACGGCGATGACGGCGCGGATGCCGCGTTCGCCGCGGCCCACGGCGCAGGAACGCGCGCCCGCCGAACGACCCGGCAGGCTCACGCCTGCTGGGCCTGGGCGGCCTGCTGCTCGGCGATCTGCCGGCGCACGTCCTCCATGTCGAGGGACTTGGTCGCCTCGATCACCTG
Organism: Agromyces sp. C10; assembly: GCF_023217995.1. Taxonomy (NCBI): domain Bacteria; kingdom Bacillati; phylum Actinomycetota; class Actinomycetes; order Micrococcales; family Microbacteriaceae; genus Agromyces; species Agromyces sp. C10. The sequence continues at coordinate 218,935 of NZ_JALPSX010000001.1, forward strand.
CTCGAGCTGCGCACCGTTCAGGGCGCCGGGCTGCGCGAAGACGATGATGCCCTCGCGGAAGACGACGAGCGTCGGGATGGAGGTGATGCGGAATCCGGCGGCGAGGGCCTGCTCGGCCTCGGTGTCGACCTTGCCGAAGACGACGTCGGTGTGCTGCTCCGAAGCGCGCTCGAAGATGGGGCCGAACATGCGGCAGGGGCCGCACCATTCGGCCCAGAAGTCGAGGAGCACGATGTCGTTGTCCTTGATCGTGGACTCGATGGTGTCGTGGGTGATGTTCACGGAAGCCATGCCTCGATTCTAGCAGATGATACCCCTGGGGTATTATCGTCCGCATGTCACGACTCCGCTCCACCCTCGTCGCCCTCGCCGGCGCCACGGCGCTGGCCCTGACCGGGTGCGCCTCCGCCGACCCGATCGAGCTCACCTCCGACACCGTCGTCATCGACGTGCGCACCGCCGGGGAGTACGCCGCCGGCCACCTCGACGGTGCCGTGAACCTCGACCTCACCTCCGGCGAGCTCGCCGCCGAGATCCCCGCGCTCGACGCCGACGACGAGTACGTCGTGTACTGCAAGTCCGGCAACCGGTCGGCCCAGGCGACGCAGCTGATGGAGGAGGCCGGGCTCGACGTCACCGACGCCGGGTCCATGCAGCAGGCGGCGGATGCCACGGGGCTGCCGATCGTGCAGTGAGGCTGGTCGCCATTCGCCACGAGTGAACCGGCGGATTGGTGCCGTCCGTGGAGATCGGTGCGGCACGCGGCTGTGAAGTGCCCAAGGGCCCTTGACAAGCTCTATGCATCCGGATGGAATGTTCACCGTAACTGAACGTAGATGTTCAGCAGCCGGAGGCACACATGACCGTTCGCCATCTCGTCCGTCGAGCCGACTCCGCAGAGTACGAGGTCCCCGAGGGGCTCGCGCCCGGGTCGGAGGGCCTCACGCGCTGGTGCGCGGTCGGGTACGACGACGGGTCGGCGCACACCGACTTCGGCATCTCCCGCCTCGCCCCGGGCGGGTCGGTGCCCGCGCACGTCCACTCCTTCGAGGAGTCGTTCCACGTGCTCGAGGGCGAGGTGATCCTCGCGACGCCGGAGGCCACCGTCCGGCTGGTCGCGGGCGACTACGGCGTCATCCCCGTCGGCGTGCCGCACGAGTGGCACGCCTCCGGCGATGCGGAGGCCGTATGGGCCGACATCTTCGCGCCGCCGCCCCGGAAGCGCTACGGTTCCGACACCTACCGCGTCCCGGCACTGCCGGCCCGGGAGCCGATCCCGGTCGACCCGCGCGACCCGCGGACGCGTTCGTTCGGCGCGATCACGACCGAGCAGATGGACCCGGGCAGGCAGTCCCAGGAGCTCCTCGCCCAGTCGGCGAGCATGCGCACGGCGCTGCTCGTCTACAGCGGCATCTCGCTCAAGATGATGGTCGACTCGGACCTCGGCTCCACCCTGTCGACCATGTTCATGGTGCAGTACGAGCCGAACGGGCGAGCGGGGCCGCACGACCATCCGCTGGAAGAGGCCTACCTGATCCTCGAGGGCGAGGTGGACGCGAGCTTCGACGGCGAGACCGTCCGGCTCCGCCCGGGCGACATCGCCTGGGCCGGCGTGGGGTGCATCCACTCGTTCGAGGCCACCGGTGCGCCGGTGCGCTGGCTCGAGACGCAGTCGCCCCAGATGCCGGCACGGCATGCCTACCGGTTCGTGCGCGACTGGGACTACCTCGCCGAGCGACTGGAGGAGGAGTCGTGAGCGAACGCACCGTGGTGGTCGTCGGGGGCACGTCCGGCATCGGCCTCGAGATCGCGAAGGAGGTGGTGCGTCGGGGTGACCGGGTGGTCCTGACCGGGCGGGACCCCGAGCGCACCCGCGAGGTCGCCGCATCCGTCGGTGAAGGAGCCACCGGCGTCGCCGTCGACATCTCCGAGCCCGAGACCATCGCGGCGAGCCTGGCCGGCATCGGTGCCGTGCACGGCCTGGTGCTCGCCGCGATCGAGCGGGACGCCAACACCGTCCGCGACTACGACATCGCTCGCGCCAAGCGGCTCGTCACCCTCAAGCTCGTCGGCTACACCGAGACGGTGCACACGCTGCTCGGACGCCTCGAGGAATCGAACGACACGGGCATCGTCCTGTTCGGCGGGCGGGCCAAGGACGCGCCGTACCCGGGCTCGACCACGGTGTCGACGATCAACGGCGGCGTCGAGGGCCTGGTGCACAGCCTGGCGCTCGAGCTCGCGCCCATGCGGGTGAACGGACTGCACCCGGGGATCGTGGGCGACAGCCCCTTCTGGGCGGGCAAACCCGAGGGCGTGCTCGCCGGGTACGAGTCGCGCACGCCGGGCGGCGCATTGGCCACCATGGCCGACATCGTGGGCGCCACGATGTTCCTGCTCGAGAACCGCGGGGTCTCGGGCACCAACCTGTGCGTCGACCGCGGCTGGCGCATCACCTGACCGGCCGGGCGAGGCCGGAACACCCAACGAGGAGGAACCAATGACCGACGCCGCAGCACGGCCACGCCCGGAGGAGTTCGCCTCCGGCCGTCCCGTCGTCTTCCGCAACGCGACGGTGATCACCGTCGACTCCCAGGGCGTGCTCGAGAACGCCGACGTGCTCATCGACGGCGAGACCATCGCCGGCGTCGGACCCCGGCTCGAGGTGCCCGAGGGCACCCTCGAGATCGACGCGACGGGCGGCATCGTCATGCCGGGCATGATCGACACGCACCGCCACATGTGGCAGACCGCGCTCCGCGGGTACGGCGGCGACTGGGCGCTCAGCCAGTACTTCGTCTTCTACTACCTGACGTGGGGCGAGGTGTTCCGGCCCGAGGACATCTACGCGGGGAACCTCCTGAGCGCGCTCGAGTCGATCGACCAGGGCGTGACTACGACTCTCGACTGGTCGCACGCGCTCCGCACGCCCGAATACGGCGAGGCGGCGCTGCAGGCGTTCCGTGAGATCCCCGGCCGGTTCGTGCTCGCCTACGGCAACTACCTCGGGGCGCCATGGGAATGGGCGAACAGTCCCGAGTTCCGGAAGTTCGTCACCGACAACTTCAACGCGCCCGACGACATGCTGGGCCTGCAACTGGCGTTCGACGTTCCGGCCAGCGAGGACTTCCCCGAGCAGGCCGCCTTCCAGGCGGCCCGCGACCTCGACCTCCGGGTCACGACGCACGCGGGCGTGTGGGGCGCCACGACCGACCAGAGCATCTCCCACATGTACGACGGCGGGTGGATGACCGACAAGGTCACCTACGTGCACGCGGCATCGCTCGGCCCGGAGAGCTACCAGAAGATCGCGGCCACCGGCGGCACGGTCTCGGTGGCCACCGAGAGCGAGCAGAGCGCGGGCCAGGGCTATCCGTCGACGTGGGCGGTCCGCAAGTACGGGATCCCGACGTCGCTCTCGATGGACACCAGCGTGTGGTGGAGCGCGGACTTCTTCTCGGCGATGCGCGCGACCCTCAGCGCGTTCCGCTCGCGCGACCACCTCGAGATGCAGTCGAAGGGCGAGACGGTCAACGTCAACCGGCTCCGCGCCGAGGACGTGGTCTGGCAGGCCACGATGGGCGGGGCGACCACGATCGGCATGACCGACAAGCTGGGATCGCTCACCGTGGGCAAGAAGGCCGACGTCGTGCTCATCAAGAACGACGAGTCGCCCGCGATGACGCCGATCCTGAACCCGTACGCCCACGTCGTGTTCCAGGCGGGCACGGCCGACGTGCACACCGTGGTCGTCAACGGCAGGGTGGTGAAGTACGACGGCAAGCGGATCGACCTGCCGCTCGCGCCCGTGCGCGACAAGGTCGCGGCATCCGTCGAGTACGTGCGCAGCAGCCTCGGCGAGCAGGCGTGGGACGAGTGGATGCACCCGCAGATCCCCGAGGACGAGCCGATCGCCAACCCGTACCAGTACAAGGAAGACGACTGACCGGCCGGCTCCCGGGCGCGCCGGTTCCCCCGCGCCCGGGAGCCGGGCCTCGTCACTCCTTGGGGTACTGCCAGATCTCGAGCTGGATCCCGTCGGGGTCGCGGAGGTACGCCCACTGCGACCCGGCCAGGTCGCCGTCGGTGATCGTGGTCGGCGGCCCGTTGAAGACGGCGCCGCGCTCGATGAGCTCGTCGTAGGCGCGCTGCATGTCGTCGACCACGAAGCAGATATGGGCCGAACCCACGTCGCCGTTCGCGCGGTCCCAGTCCTTCCCCTCGGGCTGGTGGTACTCGAGGAACTCGATGTTGACGTTGCCCACGCGGATCATCGCGAACGACAGCTCGGCGCCCTCGACCTGGACGCCCCGCTCGAGCTCCGGCCCGGCACCGTGGTTGACGGGTCCCGGCTCGAACCCGAACATCCGCGAGTACCAGTCGAACGATCGCCGCATGTCGCGGACCGTGATTCCGACGTGATGCACGCCGTCGATGGTGAACGTCATCTCCACTCCTTCGTGTCGCTCCGTTCGCAGCCAGCGCTCGGTAGCACTGAACGGTTTCCATTCAGACTCAACACCACGGATGCCGCCCTTGGCAAGGGCCGAGGGTGCCACCAGCCGGCCTGCGTCCTCCGGAATTTCGCGCCCGAGCGGCGCCAGCTCGGCGCGATGGGCGGTCGAGGCGAGCGTCCGCACGTGGACGAGCCGTTCACTTGATTCACCGATCGCTCGGCAGTAAGTTCAGTTATAGTGAACAGGCGGCACGGAGGCCGCTCCCGGCGGACCGGGACTCGGAAGCGAAGGAGCATCCACATGACGGGTCGACTGGAGGGTCGCACGATCGTCGTCACCGGCGGGGCATCGGGTATCGGTGCGGCGCTCGCCGGTGGGTTCGCCGACGAAGGGGCGAACGTCGTCATCGCCGACCTCGACCTTGCGGCCGCCGAGCAGCTCGCCGGCCGCATCGAGGACTCGGGCGGGAGCGCGCTCGCCGTACGCGTCGACGTCGCCGACCGGTCGGCGGTCCGCGCCGGCATCGAGCGCGCCGTCGAGCGCTTCGGTCGGCTCGACGCCTACTTCAACAACGCCGGAATGAACTCGCCCATGAAGTTCCTCGACGTGACCGAGGCGAACTTCGAACTCGTCATGCGCGTGAACGCGCTCGGCGTCCTCATCGGCACGCAGGAGGCCGCCAGGCGGTTCATCGCCCAGGGCGGCGGCGGGAAGGTCGTGAACACCGCCTCCATCGCGGGGCGACAGGGCTTCTCGAGCTTCGCCCCGTACAGCGCCGCGAAGGCCGCCGTCATCTCGCTGACGCAGGCGGGCGCACGCGCGCTCGCCGAGCACGGCATCACCGTGAACGGATTCGCTCCGGGCGTCGTGGCGACGCCGCTCTGGACCAAGCTCGACAAGGAACTCGAGGAGATCGGCGAGGGCCAGAACGGCTTCGACTCGATGTCGAGCAGCATCCTGCTCGGCCGCCCCGCCGACCCGGTCGACATCGTGCCGACCGGCGTGTTCCTCGCGGCGGCCGATTCCGACTACATCACGGGCCAGATCATCCCCATCGAAGGCGGCATGATCCTCGTCTGACGAGGACCGGCCCTACACCGAGAGAGCGATCAACATGAAGAGCACGGGCACCACGGGAACCAACGCGGTCGACTGGGAGGCGCGGGTCGACATGGACCGGTTGCGCGACGACCGGCTGGCGCGTCTGAAGGCCGAACTGGAGCGGTCCGACCTCGGCGCGCTGCTCGCCTTCGACTTCTCGAACATCCGGTACATGACGGCCACCCATATCGGCACGTGGGCGATGGACAAGCTGATCCGGTTCAGCCTCCTGACGCGCAACACCGACCCCATCTCGTGGGACTTCGGATCGGCCGCGAAGCACCACAAGCTGTACAACCCGTGGCTCGACGTGACGACCGCGGAGATGGACGCGGACCCGAACGCGCCGCACGAGGGCGCCAAGCGCCCCCGTCTCGAGAGCGGCGCTCGCGCGGGGATCTCCACGCTCCGCGGGGCGTTCCCGCCGGACGCCGAGATCGCCGAGGGCGTCGCAAGGAAGATCAAGCGCGAGCTCGAGAAGTTCGGCCTGGCCGACCAGCCGCTCGGGGTGGACGTCATCGAGCTGCCGATCCTCTTCGCCCTGCAGAAGGAGGGCATCGAGGTCGTCGACGGCCAGCAGGTGTTCATGGAGGCCCGCCGGATCAAGACCGGCGACGAGATCCGGCTGCTCACGCAGGCCGCCTCCATGGTGGATGCCGCCTACGAGGACCTGTACCGCTTCCTCCGGCCGGGCGTCCGCGAGAACGAGGCGGTCGGCCTGGTGGCGAAGACCCTGTACGACCTCGGGTCCGAGTACGTCGAGGGCGTCAACGCCATCTCGGGCGAGCGCTGCTCGCCGCACCCGCACGTGTTCTCCGACCGCCTCATCCGGCCCGGCGACCCGGCGTTCTTCGACATCCTGCACAGCTTCAACGGCTACCGCACCTGCTACTACCGCACGTTCGCGGTCGGCTCCGCGAGCTCCGCCCAGAAGGACGCGTACACACGCGCGCGGGAGTACATGGACCGGGCCATCGCGCTCGTGCGGCCGGGGGCGACGACCGCCGACATCGTGTCGGTGTGGCCGAAGGCCGAGGAGTTCGGGTTCCCGGACGAGGAGGCCGCCTTCGCGCTGCAGTACGGGCACGGCGTCGGCCTCTCGATCTGGGAGAAGCCGATCTTCTCGCGTCTGGTCTCGTTCGACCACCCGGAGGTGATCGAGGAGGGCATGGTGTTCGCGCTCGAGACGTACTGGCCGTCGGCCGACGGCTGGGGGGCCGCGCGCATCGAGGAGGAGGTCGTCGTCACCGCGGACGGCTGCGAGGTCATCACGAAGTTCCCCGCCGAGGAGCTGCTGGTCGCCGGCCAGCGGTACTACGCGGTCGGCGGCCCGCTCGACCTGACGCGTGACTCGCAGTCGCACCTCAACACCGAGTGGGGACGGCCCGGGGCGTGAGGAGCGGCGAGATGACCACGCCGATCGGCACCATGGACGCCGTCGTGTACCACGGCCGCGGCGACGTCCGCGTCGAGCGGCGGCCGATCCCGATCGCCACCGAGGGCCAGGCGCTCGTCAGGGTGCTCCGCAGCGGCATCTGCGGGACGGATGCCACCGAGTGGAAGTCCGGCCCGATCATCTTCCCGATCGACCGCGTGCATCCCAACAGCGGCCACACCGGTCCGCTGGTCATCGGGCACGAGTTCGTCGGCGAGATCGTCGACCTGCCCGGCGGGCCCGTGGACGGGCTCGGCGTGGGCGCCCACGTGGCATCCGGCGCCGGTGTCTCGTGCGGCGAGTGCGACCGTTGCCGGGAGGGACGGACCAACCTCTGCGCCCGCTACGTCACCCACGGCCTCAACGCCGACGGGGGACTCGCGGAGTACGTGGCGGTCGAGACGTCGACCCTCGTGCCGATCCCGGAGGGCTGCTCGCTCGACGACGCCGGGGTCGCGCAGCCGCTCGCCGTCGGCCTGCACGCCGCCCGCCGCGCCGGCGCCCGTGACGGCGACCGCGTGATCCTGTTCGGTGCCGGCGCGATCGGAACCTTCATCCTCGCGGGGCTCGTCTCGCTCGTCGACGCGGACATCACGGTCGTCGACTTCGCCGGCGAGCGGCTCGAACGCGCGCAGCGGCTCGGTGCCACCCGGACCGTGCCGGTCGACGACGACCTCGTCGCGACACTGCGATCGGTGGTCGGGCCGGGCGGGGCGGATGTCGTCATCGAGGCGACCGGCGCTCCGGGTCAACTGTCTGTGGCGCTCGACCTGGTCCGCCAGGGCGGCACGATCCTCGGCGTCGGCCTGCCGTCGGCGCACCAGGACCTCGACGTGCACCGCCTGGTCATGAACGAGGTGACCATCGTCACGACGGTCGCGCACGTCTGCGCCGAGGATCTCGCGCCCGCCCTCGAGATCCTGGCCTCCACCGACCTCGGCGACGAACTCGTCGAGGCGGTGTTCCCGTTGCCCGAGGCGCCGCACCAGATCGAGCGGCTCGCCCGCGGTGAGATCCGCGGCAAGGTCCTGTTCGACCCGACCCGATCCTCCTGACCACCGCCGCCGGGTCGATGCCCGGCGTGCGAACCCGAACAGAGAAAGGTGGCCGAGCGCCATGAGAGCAGCCGTCTTCCACGACGCCAAGGACATCCGCGTCGAGGACGTCGCCGAACCGGACGCCGTCGGTCCGCACGAGGTGCGGCTGAAGCCGTTCTGGTGCGGCATCTGCGGCACCGACCTGCACGAGTACGCGGTCGGGCCGATCGTCATCCCCACGTCGCCGCATCCGCTGAACGGCTCGACGGCGCCGCAGATCCTCGGGCACGAGTTCTCCGGCGAGGTGCTCGAGGTGGGCGCCGAGGTGACCTCGGTGCGCGTGGGCGATCGGGTCTCGGTCATGCCGCTGCTGTTCTGCGGTGCGTGCTACTTCTGCCGTCGCGGACTCAACCACCTGTGCACGTCGATGGCGTGCGTCGGCCTCAGCGACGCCTGGGGCGGGATCGCCGAGCAGTGCGTGGTGCCGGAGTCGAAGGTCGCGAAGCTGCCCGACTCGATGAGCGACATCCAGGGCGCGCTCGTGGAACCGACCGCGGTGGCCGCGTACGGCGTCGACCGTGCGAACGTGCGCCCCGGTGACACCGTCCTGGTCACCGGTCTCGGCCCCATCGGCGCGCTCGCGTCGCTGTACGCCGCGTCGCTCGGGGCGACCGTGTACCTCTCCGAGGTCAACCCGAAGCGCCAGGAGCTCGCACGATCGCTCGACGTGGGCGAGCTGTTCGATCCCCGGTCGACGGATGTCGCGGCCGAGCTCAAGGACCGCACGGGCGGCATCGGCGTGGACGCGGTGATCGAGTGCTCGGGCAACGAGATCGCGCTGCAGACGGCGCTCGCGGCCGTGCGCGCATCGGGGAACGTCTCCCAGACCGGCCTGCACACGCGGCCGGCGGCCATCGACCCGATGGTGCTGTCCGAACGCGACATCACCCTGCGGGGCACCTGGTGCTACCCGGTCACCGACTGGCCGCGCATCATCGACCTGATCGGCCGCGGGCGCATGGACGTGGAGAAGGTGGTGAGCGCCCGGATCGACATGGCCGACATCGTCGAGCAGGGCTTCGAGACGCTGCTCTCGCCGACCGGCGACCAGGTCAAGGTGCTGGTCCGGGCCGAGTGAACGAAGGAGATCCGAACATGAAGGCACTGCAGTACACCGCCGTCGGCACGCCGTCGGTCGAGGAGCTGCCGATCCCCGAGATCGCCGACGACGAGGTGCTCGTCGCGGCCCGGTCGGTGGGCGTCTGCCACTCCGACATCGAGCTGCTCGAGGGCCGGTACATCATCCCGTTCGAGTACCCCATCATCCCCGGGCACGAGTGGTCGGGCGAGGTGGTCGCGACCGGGTCGAAGGTGAGCGGACTCGCGAAGGGCGACCGGGTCGTCGGCGAATGCGTCATCGGCGACGACCACTTCGGCTTCTCGATCAGCGGGGCCGCGGCGGAGTTCTTCGTCGCCAAGGAGAGCTGGCTGCACCGGCTGCCCGACGGCGTCTCGTGGACGAACGGCGCGCTCGTGGAACCGTTCAGCGTGGCGTACTACGCGCTCATGCGCGTCGGCAACGTCAACGCCAGCGACACCCTCGTGGTCCTCGGCGCCGGCCCCATCGGACTGTGCGTGACGGCCGCCGCGGCGGCGCTCGGCGCCAGGACGATCGTCGCCGAGCCGAGCCCCTCACGACGCGACCAGGCGCTCGCGCTGGGAGCGCACCGCGCGGTCGACCCCGCCGAGCTCGACGACGTGCTCGCCGCCGAGACCGATGGCCGCGGCGCCGACGTGGTGATCGAGGCGAGCGGCCGCCCGGAGGTGATGGCGCGGGCGCTCGAGATCGCCGCGTTCAAGGGGCGCATCGGCTACATCGGCATCGACGTGGGGCGGGAGGCCCCGGCGAAGCTCGGCCTGATCCAGTCCAAGGAGCTCACGATCACCGGGTCCATCGGATCGCCCGGCGTGTGGCCCGAGACGCTGCGCTTCATGGCGCAGGCGGGCATCGACCTCTCGTCGCTCGTGACGCGCCGCTTCAGCGTGGACGAGGCGACCGCAGCGCTCGAAGCCGCCCAGCGGCCCGCGGAGAACATCAAGGCGCACATCGAGTTCACGGCCACGGCCTAGCCGCCCACGCCCGAGCGGACGAAGCGGGGCGGGACCGACGGGTCCCGCCCCCTTCGCGCGCTCACCCGGTCAGGGGATCAGGCCGGCCTCGCGATAGCGCTCGACCTTGTCGAAGAAGCTCTTCGGCGTCGATCGGAAGCCGAGGAAGCCCGCCTCGCGGCTCTTGGTCATGTCGGTGATGCACTCGACCTCCCGGCCGAGGTCGCTGTCGCTGTGCCACCACGAGGCGAGCTTCGCGACATCCGGTTCGACCAGGCCCTCGTGCTCGGCGATCCGGCGCCAGACGTCGGGCGCGAGGTCGGTCATCGATTCGACGAGCGTGCGCGGCGTCTCGCCCGGGCCCTCCCAGTCCACGCCGAAGTGGTCGGCGATCTGCGGCCACAGCCAGCGCCAGCGGAACTGGTCGCCGTTGGCGATGTTGAACGCCTCGTTCTCGCCCTCGGGATTCGTGGACGCCCAGATGAGCTGCTCGCCGAGCAGGTCGGCGTCGGTCACGTCGGTCACGAAGTTCCACTGCGCCACCGACCCGGGGAAGACGAACGGCCGGCCGAGCTCCCTGCAGATGGTCGCGTAGACCGAGAGCGTCAGGACCATGTTCATGGCGTTGTCGACGGCGAAGCCGAAGATGGTGTGGGATCGGTGCACGCTCCAGGTGAAGCCCATGCGCCCGGCCGCGTCGAAGAGCTCGTCCTCCTGCGCGTAGTAGAAGTTGGGACTCGGCAGGCGCGGCTCCGACTCGTGGAACGGCGTCTCGGCCTTGACCCCCGTGGCGTAGTCCTCGAACGGCCCGAGGTAGTGCTTGAGCCCGGTGAGCAGCGCGACGTGCCGCACGCCGCCGTCGGGCTCGAGCGCCGCGAACAGGTTCCGCAGCGTCCGGGTGTTGACCTCGATGTTCTCGGCCTCGGTGTCCTTGCGGATCCAGGCGGTGACGATCACGATCTCCGGACGGAGGCCGGCGAGCGCCGCTCGCGTGGCGTCGGCGTCCAGCAGGTCGGCCTGGATCGGCGTCACGCCCTCCGGCAGGCGTCGTGCGCGCCGGGCGAGCCCGTGCACCTCCCAGCCTGCGTCGACCAGTTGACGGGACACCGTCTGGCCCGCGATGCCGGTGGCACCGACGACGAGCGCCCGGCGCTGCTGCTCCGTGTTCATCAATGAACCTCTCTCGAACGGCATTGTTCAGTTGAGGTAAACATTAGCGCACGGCAGCGCCCGAGGCGATGGCGAGTGGGCCCGTGGGGCAGCCTGCCTCCGGCAAGCCCCGTGACTTCGGCGTGTTTCCGGGACTTTTGGCCCTGACCGAACGGCCTCTCCGCGGCATGCCCCCGGTCGACGGGACGTGTCGGGGCGCCGCGCGATCTCGGCGGAATCGCGGCGTGGCGCGGAATCGTTACCTACAACGCTTGTGAACACGAGACGAAATCCATAAAGTGTGGCTCAACACTTTGTTCGGCTGAGCCGGACATCGGCATCGCATTCGAAGGGGAGAGCATGACCGACGACTCGACATCACGACGTCTCACGAGCGCCCGGTTCAGTGTCTCCAAGGGCCTCGTGACGATGGCGGTCTCCACCGTCGTTCTGGTGATCCTCGGCTTCGCGATCGCGCCGAGCAGCGTGTCGCAAGGGGCCGTGCTCGGGATGCTGCCGTTCGCCTCCGTGCTCGCCATCGTCGGCCTGGGACAGATGCTCGTCGTCCAGCAGGGCGGGATCGACCTCTCGGTGCCGGGCGCCGTGTCCCTCGCCGTCGTGCTCTCGACCCACATCCCGAACCAGAACGACGCCATGCTCGTTCCCGCGATCCTCGCCGTGTACGCCTGGGCGATCGGCGCCGGCGCCCTGAACGGCTTCATGGTCGGCCGGCTCGGACTCAACCCCATCATCGCCACGCTCGGCACGAACGCGCTCCTGTTCGGTGCGGTGCTCGGCATCTCGGGCGGCATCCCGCGCACCACGACCCGTCTGCTCAGCTCGATCGCGGGCGGCAGGACGATGGGCATCCCGAACGCGCTGCTCATCGCGCTCGTCGTGCTCCTGCTGGTCACGATCCTCGTGAAGCGGACGGTGGCGGGACGCCGGTTCGAGGCCGTCGGCGCGAGCCCGGCGGCGGCGAGGGCGACCGGACTGCGGTACCGGACGCACCGAGGCGCGGCCTACGTGTGGGCGCAGCTGCTCTTCGCGACCGCGGGCATCATGCTCGCCGGAATCACCAACCAGCCGACCGCCTTCCAGGGCAACACCTACCTGCTGACGTCGGTCGCGGTCGTGGTCCTCGGCGGCACGTCCCTGCTGGGCGGTCGCGGCTACCCGGTCGCGACCGTCGTCGCGGCCCTGTTCCTCAGCCAGCTCGACCAGTTCGTGCTCGCCCTCGGCGTGCCCTTCGCCGTGCGCACTCTGGTCCAGGCCGCGGCCCTGGCCATCGGCGTGGCCATCTACACCGTCGACTGGGCGGCACTGCGCCGCCGGCTCGTCGCGAGATCGGATGCCGCGACAGCCACACCATGAGACCCCCGCTCCTTCGGAGCGAGGTGCACCAAGAGAGACGTGCGACATAGCGGTCGCGCGGAGATGGAGGACAAGATGATTCGTCGCAGAATCACCACGGCGATCGCCGTCGCTGGCGTCTCGGCACTGGCCCTCGTGGGCTGTTCCTCGGGCGACGGCGGCGGCGGCGAGGGCGGCGGCGGCGGCGACGGCGGCTCGGTCGAGGGCGCACCGGCCTGGTGCGGCCCCGAGGAGGCCGTGGTCGGCCTGCTCGACGGCTTCGGCGGGAACAGCTGGCGCCTGGTCACGACCGCGGCCGGCCAGGACGAGGTCGAGAAGTGCCCGAGCGTCGTCGAGTACCTGTACGCCGACGGTCAGGGCGACACGCAGAAGGCGATCTCCGACATCCAGGGCATGGTCGCGTCGGGCGCCGACGCCATCGTGGTCTTCCCGGATGCCGGCGAGGCGATGCTGCCCGCGCTTCGGAGCGCGTACGAGGCCGGCGTGGTCACCGTGCCGTACCGGGTCGACCCGGGCGGCGAGGCCGGCGTGGACTACGACGTCTGGGTCGGTGCGGACTTCGTCGCCGACGGCGTCGCGTGGGGCGAGTGGATCCAGGAGAACTTCCCCGACGGGGCGAAGATCCTGTTCCTGAGCGGTCCGGCCGGCAACAGCCAGGGCCTCGACGAGCGCGAGGGCTTCGAGTCGGTGCTCACGGACCCGAAGTACGAGTTCATCGGCGAGCAGCCGTACGAGGTCACGAACTGGGACCCGGCGCTCACGCAGCAGGTCCTCACCGCGGCGATCGCGAAGTACGACCAGATCGACGTGATCGTCTCCGACTTCGGTCCGTCGCTGGTCGGCGCACTGCCCGAGTTCGAGAAGAGCGGCCGGTCGATCCCGGCGCTCGCCACGTCGGACGGCAACGTGCTCGCCTGCTTCTGGCAGGAGAAGTCGCCGGACAACCCCGACTTCAAGCTCACCACGGTCGCGACCGGCAACGACAACGTGCGGCTCGCCGTGCAGCACGCCGTGGCCCGGGCCACGGGCGGCGAGATCCCCGAGGACACGCTCTTCGAGGCACCGCAGTTCGAGGACTCGGTCGACGGCGATCCCAGCGAGGTCCAGTGCCGTGACGACCTCCCGGGCGACATCTACCTGTCGGCCGAGATGGACGCCGACGAGCAGGCCGCGCTGCTCGAGTAGTGCAGCCCGCCCCACGGTCTCCCGGTCCGCGCGCCCGCAGCGGACCGGGAGACCCCCGAACCACCGACCAGACCCCCGAGCCCGGAGTGAGGATCCTCACGTGAACATCCAAGCCGCCGAAGCACCCGCCACCGTCGCCACCCTCGTCATGTCCGGCATCTCGAAGAGCTTCGGCGGCGTCGCCGCGCTGACCGACGTGTCGCTCGAGGTGCGCCCCGGAGAGGTGCACGCGCTGCTCGGTGAGAACGGCGCCGGCAAGTCCACGCTGATGAACGTCGCGACGGGCACCATCCGTCCGGACGCCGGCTCGATGGTGTTCCGGGGCGAGCCCATCGACGGCATCGACCCGCGCGACGCGACGCGCCTCGGCATCGCCTTCGTCCACCAGCACCCCGCCGTGCTGCCGGACATGACGGTGTACGAGAACCTGCTCGTCGCCCTGCCGCCGGCGGTCTTCGCCGAGGCGCCGTCGCGCGAGGAGTTCGCCCGCTCGCTCCTCGCGCGGGTGAACCTCCGCGCCCACCTGTCGGATCGCGTCGAGACCCTCTCGGTCGCGCAGAAGCACCTGCTCGAGATCGCCAAGGCGATCGCGGTGAAGCCGGCGCTCCTCGTGCTCGACGAGCCGACGGCGCCGCTCGGCGAGGACGCCGTGCGCATGCTGTTCCGTCTCGTGCGCGAGTTCGTCGCGGGCGGCACCTCGGTCGTGTACATCACCCACCGCCTGGCCGAGGTCCGCGAGCTGGCCGACCGCGTCACGGTGCTGCGCGACGGTCGACTTCGGGCGACGGCGGTCGTCGACGAGATCAGCGACCGGGAGCTCCTGGCGCTCATCGTGGGCCGCCAGCTCGACTCCACGTTCCCGCCCAAGCACGACGGGCCCGACGAGGCCCCCAACTTCATCATCGAGGGGCTCACGGGTCCCGGCTTCAAGGACGTCTCGCTGACGGCCCGCCGCGGCGAGATCATCGGGATCGCGGGCGTCGTCGGCAACGGCCAGAGCGACCTGCTCCGCGCCCTCGCCGGGCTCTCCCACTTCGAGGGGTCCGTGTCGATCAACGGCACGCAGGTCACCTCCAAGCGACTCCTCGGCGAGGCCGCGTACCTGCCGGCCGACCGCCTGAGCGAGGGCCTGATGATGCGGCTCACCGTCCGGGAGAACGCGGCGATCTCCGCGCTCGAGCGGTTCCGCACCGGGCGGCTGCTCAACCGCAAGCGCGAGCTCGGCATGGTCGGCGACACCCTGGGCTCGCTCTCCGTGAAGGCGGCCTCGCTCGACGCCCCGGTCTCGTCGCTCTCGGGTGGCAACCAGCAGAAGGTCATGGTGGGGCGGGCGCTCCTCTCCGAGCCGGAGCTCGTGCTCGCCGACGAGCCGACGCAGGGCGTCGACGTCGGCGCCCGCGCCGAGATCTACCAGATCCTCCGGGAGGTGTCCGCGTCCGGCATCCCCGTCATCGTCGCCTCCTCGGACGCCAAGGAACTCGAGGGGCTGTGCGACACCGTGATCGTGATGTCGCGCGGCCACGTGGTCGACGTGCTCCGCGGCGACGACCTCACCGAGGAGCGGATGATCCACGCCGCGGTGAGCTCGACCACGTCCACCGTGGGCGTCGAGGACATCACGGACGCGGACGTCGACGAGCGGACCGCCGTCCGGCGGGCGAAGATCCGCCGCTTCGTGCAGGGCGACTACGCCCCGGCGGTGCTGCTCGTCGCGGTCATGGTGCTGCTCGGGGCGTTCATCTTCGCCCAGAACGACCGGTACCTCGGCGCGTTCAACATCTCCGCCATGCTCCTGCTCGTCTCGGCGCTCGGGTTCATCGCCATGGGCCAGACCATCGCCCTGCTGACCGGCGGCATCGACCTGTCGGTCGGGCCACTCGTGGGGTTCCTCGTCGTCATCGGCTCGTTCTTCATCCTCAACGAGTCGTCGACCGCCTCGATCCTGCTCGGCTTCGCGGCCATGCTCGGAACCTCGATCGTGGTCGGCCTCGTGAACGGCACCCTGATCAGGTACGTGAAGTTCACCGCGATCGCGGCGACCCTGACGGTCTACATCGCCCTCCAGGGCATGAGCTTCATCCTCCGCCCGACCGCGGGCGGCTACATCAACGCCGACATCTCGCGGGCGATCACGACGAAGATCGGTCCGATCCCGGTCGCCTTCATCGTCCTGGTCCTCGTCGTCGTCGCGCTCGAGTACGCGCTTCGCCGAACGCCCTGGGGCTGGCGGCTCCGTGCGGCGGGGTCGGACGAGGAGTCCGCGCGCCGCGTCGGCGTCGAGATCAACCGCACCGTCGTGCTCGCCTACGTCGCGACCTCCGTGCTCACCTTCTTCGGCGCGATCATGCTCATGACGCAGATCGGCGTGGGCGACCCGGCGCAGGGCGTCGCGTACACGCTCTCCAGCATCACCGCGGTGGTGCTCGGCGGTACGAGTCTCCTCGGCGGACGAGGCACCTTCGTCGGCACGCTGTTCGGCGCGATGCTGCTCGTCCAGGTGCTCAACGCGACCGTGTTCCTGCGGCTCGACCAGATGTGGCAGTACATCCTGCAGGGGATCCTGATCCTCGCAGCCGCGATCCTCTACGCGGTCGCCCGGTCGAAGCGTCGTCGGCGCGCCGCGCGGAAGGTCTGACCGGGTGGCGGGCGCACCGCGCATCGCCGTGCTCGGCGCGGGGGCGAACGGCGCCGGCGTGGGAGCGGACCTCGTCCGTGCCGGCCACGACGTGACCTTCATCGAGCAGTGGCCCGCACACGTCGCGGCGATGCGCGAACGCGGCATCCGTGTCGAGATGCCGGATGGCGTGGAGCTCACGCCCGTGCGGGTGCACCATCTCTGCGAGGTCGCCGAGCTGCGGGAACCGTTCGACCTGGTGTTCCTCGTCGTCAAGGCGTACGACACCCGGTGGGCGTGCGAGCTGATCCGGCCGCTGCTGACCGAGGACGGCCTGGTGGTCGGCCTGCAGAACGGCATGACGGTCGACGACATCGTCGAGATCGTCGGCGCGCATCGGACGCTGGGTGCGGTCATCGAGATCGCCGCGAACCTGTTCGTGCCGGGCGTGGTCGAACGGCAGAACACGCGCGAGGAGACCTGGTTCGCCGTCGGCGGCATCCATCCGGGGGCCGACGCTCGCGCGGAGGAAGTCGTCGCCGTGCTGCGAGCAGCGGGTCGGGCGGAGGTGTCGGCCGACATCCGCTCGTCGAAGTGGATGAAGCTCGTCGTGAACGCCGCCGAGCTCGTGCCGTCGGCGATCCTCGACCTTCCGCTCGACGAGGCGGTGCGCGTACCGGGCATGCGGGACTTCATGGTTCGAACCGGCCGGGAGGCGGTGCGGACGTCGCTGGCCGCCGGGGGCCGCCTCATGCCGATCTTCGGCATGACCGACGCGGACCTCGCGGGCCCGGACGGCTACGCCGACCGGCTGCTCGAGATCGTGCTCGACGTGTACACGCTGCCGAGCACGCTCACGACGGTCCTGCAGGACTGGCGCAAGGGCCGGCGCGCCGAGGTCGAGGAGCTGAACGGCCACGTGGTCCGCGAGGCGGAGCGCACCGGCGTCGCCGCGCCGTGCAACGACCGGGTGGTCGCCCTCGCCCGCGACATCGAGGCCGGGCGCCGGACCCCCGGGATGCACAACCTGGCCGAACTGCTCGAGTCGGCGGTGGTCGCATGACCGGCGGTGCGACGGATGCCGCGCCCCTCGCCGGGCTGCGCATCGCGGTGCTCGGTACCGGCGCCAACGGCTCGGGCATCGGCGCCGACCTCGCACGTGGCGGTCTCGACGTGACCTTCATCGACCAGTGGCCGACGAACGTCGAGGCGATCCGCGAACGGGGCGTCCGCGTCGAACTGCCGACGGACGTCGAGGTCACGGAGGTCCCGGTCCTGCACCTGTGCCAGGCCGCCGAGTTGCGCGCCCGCTTCGACGTCGTGCTGCTGCTCGTCAAGGCGTACGACACGCGCTGGGCGTGCGAGCTGATCAAGCCGTACGTCGCCGACGACGGCGTCGTGGTCGGCGTGCAGAACGGCATGACCGCGGGCGACATCGTCGACATCATGGGGCCGCACCGCGCCGTCGGCGCGGTCATCGAGATCACCGCCGCGATGGAGCAGCCGGGCATCGTCCTGCGGCACTCCGGGCACGACCGCTCGTGGTTCGCCGTGGGTGCGCCGGACCCTGCGAGCGCCCACCACCTCGGGACCGTGGCCGCGATCCTCGGGCACGCGGGCGTCGTCGAGGTCACCGACGACATCGCCTCCGCCAAGTGGATGAAGCTCGTCCTCAACGCGGCGGAGCTCGTGCCGTCCGCCATCCTCGACCTGTCGATCGCCGACTGCGCGCGCCGGGAGGGCATGCGCGAGGTGATGCTCGACGCCGGCGACGAGGCGATCCGCGCCGCGCAGCTCATGGGCCTCACGATCCGGCCGATCTTCGGCATGACGGGCGAGGCGGCGTCGTCGCCGGAGACCTTCGTGGCGACCGTCCTCGACGAGCTCCTGGCCGGTTACGTCCTGCCGCACTCCCGCTCGACGGTGCTGCAGGACTGGTCGAAGGGGCGTCGTGCGGAGGTCCACGAGATCAACGGGGCGGTCGTCGAGGCGCTCGCCCGCTTCGGCGAGCCGGCCCCCGTGAACCGGGCGGTGGTCGAGCTCGCCCAGGACATCGAGGCCGGGCGCCGCGTGCCCGGAACGCACCTGCAGCCTGTGCTCGAGGCTCGCATCGCCGAGCTGCGGCGACCCGTGGCATCCGCCTGATCGCGTCGCCTCGACGACCCGAACCATGCAACCGAGGAGGACCCCGATGGACCTGACCCGACTCCGCATCGCCGTCGTCGGCACCGGCGCGAACGGTGCGTCGATCGGCGCCGACCTGATCCGCGCCGGGCTGGACGTGACCTTCATCGAGCAGTGGCCGGCCCACGTCGAGGCGATGCGCGCCGATGGGCTGACCGTGCACCTGCCCGACGAGATCCAGGTGACCCCGGTGGAGGCGTACCACCTCTGCCAGGTGGCCGAACTGCGCACGACCTTCGACCTCGTCTTCACGTCGGTGAAGACGTACGACACGCGCTGGGTGTGCGAGCTGATGAAGCCCGTGATGCGCGACGACTCGGTCATGGTCGGGCTGCAGAACGGCATGACGATCGACGCCGTCGCCGAGATCCTCGGTGCGGAGCGCTCGATCGGCGCGGTCCTCGGCATCGCGGCGAACATGTTCGAGCCGGGCGTCGTCGTGCGGCAGGTCCCGCCGTCCGGTACGTGGTTCACGGTCGGCACCATGGACGGCCGCCGCACCGAGCGGCTGGAGCAGGTCGCCGCCGCCCTCGCCCACGCCGGCGTGACCGAGGTCAGCGACGACATCCGCGCGTCGAAGTGGATGAAGCTCATCGCCAACATCCCGGAGATGCTGCCGTCGGCCATCCTCGGCGTCCCGCTGCTCACCGCTGTGGGGCTCGAGGGCGTGCGTCCGGTGATGGATGCGGCCTCACGCGAGGCCTACGCCCTGGCCCGTGACCTCGGGATCAGCATGCTGCCCGTGCTCGGCAAGACGGCGGAGCAGATCCCGGATTCCGACCGGTACGCGCTCGACCTGCTCGATGTCGTCCTCGAGCGCTTCTCCCTGCCCGACACGCGCGTCGCCGTCCTGCAGGACTGGGACAAGGGGCGGCGGGCCGAACTCGACGCGTTCAGCGGCTACATCGTCGCCAAGCGCGCCGAGATCGGCGGTCGGGCGCCGGTCAACGAGGCGATCCTGCGGCTCGCCGAGCGGGTGGAGGCCGGCGAGCTGTCGCCCTCGCCCGAGAACGCCGCACGGCTCGTCGAGGCGGCGGCGTCGTCCGAGTCGGGCGTCGCCGCTCAGGTCACCTCGTAGTCGACGACCGCCCGCTCGGCGACGACCGCATCGATCGCCTCGACGGCGCGCCGGTGCTCGGGGTGGGCCTGGTAGGCGGCGAGGTCCTCCCACGACGCGTGCTCGGTCTCGAGCGCGGCGTCCCAGTGCGTGGCGATCGAGGTCGTGTCGGCCGACACGCGAAGCCCGAGCACGCCCGGCACGGATGCCGCGAGCGGCTCGAGCGCGCTGCGGAGCGTCTCGACCTGCTCCGCCGCGGCGCGTGGCGACCGGTCGGCGACCTTGAACAGGACGATGTGGCGGATCATGCGGACCCCCTGCGGTCGGAGCGGCGACGGGTGACCTCGGCGACGGCCGACCAGTCCAGGTCGCGCAGCTCGGGGTCCGCGAGGGCCGCCTCGAACAGTTCCCTGAGCGCCGGTGCGATCGGCAGCGCGGCGCCGAGCGCGTCAGCCGCGTCCTCGGCGAGCGAGAGGTCCTTCAGTCCGAGCGCCATCGAGAAGCCGACCGGCTCGTAGCGGCGGCCGGCGATGAGCGGGCCGTAGCCGCGGTGCACGGAGCCGCTGAACGCCGTGTGGGTGAGGATCTCCGTGAACTGCTCGCCATCGATGCCCGCGGACTCGACGAGGACCACGGACTCCGCGATGGACTGGAGCGCGTTCACGATCGAGTAGTTCACCGCGATCTTCACGATGCTCGCCATGCGCGGGTCGGCGCCGAGGTTCCAGACCCGCTGGCCGAGCCGCTCCAGCGTCGGCATCGCTGCCTCGGCGGCCGAGGGCTCGCCCGACACGACGACGAGCAGCGCGCCGGTCGACGCGATCGTCGAGCGTCCGAGCACGGGCGCCTGGACGTATCCGACGCCGTGCCGCGCATGCCGCTCGGCGAGCTCGGCCGCGGCGGACGGGCTGATGGTGGCGTGATTCACGTGGACACGACCGGGGGGCACGGTGGCGAGCAGCTCGTCGTCGAAGACGGTGAGCACGGCCTCGTCATCGGCGAGCATCGAGTGCACGACGGATGCCGCGCCGAAGACCGCGGCGGGCGAGTCGGCCGCCGTCGTGCCGAGGCGCTCGGCCAGCTCGGTCGCCGGTCCCGGGCTCCGGTTCCACGCGATGACGCCGACGCCCTCACCGGCGAGACGCTCCACCATCCCGCGCCCCATGGCCCCGAGGCCGAGGAACCCTGCGTCCGAACCCATGGCGACCTCCCCGTCACGGGATGCTCGGCCGCATCCCATCTGTACAGTAACGATGAACACAAGGACACGCAATCGCCTGCGCGCATCGGATTCGTGCGAAGTGCAGCTATCATGGGCCCACCAGAACATGTTCAGCGGGGCTGAAACGCAGCACCGCGATTCACAGGCGGAGGGTCGGCATGCAGCTCGATGTGGGTTCGGAGCTCCGCCGCGTGCGGGAATCGCGGAAGCTGAGCCTTCGCAACGTCGCGTCGGCCGTCGGGGTGTCGGCCAGCCTCCTCTCGCAGGTCGAGACGGGCAAGACGCAGCCGTCCGTCAGCACGCTGTACGCGCTCGTGAACTACCTCGGCATCTCGCTCGACGGGCTCATGGGTACGAGCCGGGCCGGCGTGCCGCCCCTCGGGACCGCCAACGCGACTTCGGACGGGGGGCCCGCAGGGTCGCGCCTCAGCGACGGGGTCGTGCAGCGTCGCGAGGACAACCCCGTCATCGAGATGGAGAACGGCGTCACCTGGGAGCGCCTGGCGGTCGGCGAGAGCACCGTCGCCGACCCGCTGATCGTCACGTACGAGCCATCCGCCTCCAGCTCCATGGAGGGCAAGATGATGCGCCACGCCGGCTTGGAGTACGGGGTGCTCCTCGAGGGGCGCCTCACGCTCCGCATCGACTTCGACACGTACGACCTGGAGCCGGGGGATTCCTTCTGCTTCGACTCCGGCCGTCCACACCTCTACGTCAACCAGTCCGACCAGCCGGCCCGCGGCATCTGGTTCGTGATCGGCCGACGCGACATGTCGTACCAGTCGCTCGCCGACCTCGGCCACGAGCAGCCCTCGGAGGCTCGGCCGATCGCGTCGGCGGTCGACGTCCTGCACGCGATGAAGTCCATGCGCACCGCGCAGTCGGGGCCGGAGGCCGCCGAGTCTGAGCCCGCGCGGTAGCGGCGGGCCGGGGTGCGCTCACTCCGCCGAGAACACCTCCGGATGCCGCGACAGCAGTCGCCGCGTGCGCCTGATGTGGCCCTCGATCGTTCGCTCGGCGCCCTCGACGTCGCCCTCGCGGAGCGCGACGACCATGAGGTGGTGCTCGTCGTGCATGATGCGGCGGGTGTCGGCGTCGGCGAGCATCGTATAGGCGCGACGGTACGGCTGGGTGGTGTTCCAGAGGCGCTCGACGAGGTCGCCGAGCATGAGGGTGTCGGCGCGCGAATAGCTCAGCATGTGGAACTCGCGGTCGAGGCGCAGGAACTCGCCGACGTCGTCGGTCGCGGCCATCGCGGTGGCGAGCGCCTCGAGCCGGTCGAGATCCTCCGGCAGCAGGTGCGGGGCCGAGTGGCGGAGCAGCAGCGGTTCCAGTCGCTCGCGCGTCTGGTAGACCTCCTCGCATTCCGCGAGCGTGAGTCGCGACACCCACGCGCCCGCGTTCGCGACGAGGGTGACGAGTCCCTCGGCTTCGAGGGCGCGCAGCGCCTCGCGCACCGGCACCCGGCTGGCTCCGAACCGCTCGGCGATCTCCTCCTGGCGCAGGCGCGAGCCCGGCGGGTACTCGCCGTGCGCGATCGCGTCGCGGATTCCCGCAGCCACCCTCGAGCTCGCGTTGCCGTCGCGGGCCACCGGCGCCGTCACGTCCGTCGCGCTCATGCGGCGGGGTCCCGCGGGTCCCACAGCTTCACCGCGGCATCCGCTTCGTACGCCTTGCCGTTCGGGAAGCTGACGAGTTCGAGCTGCATGCCCCATGGGGTCAGGAAGTAGACCCAGCGCTGTCCCTCGCTCGCGTTGCGGCTCGCGGTGGGCTCGCCGAGCACGCGGACACCCTGTTCGTGCAGGTAGGCGACGGCGGCGTCGAGGTCGTCGACGTAGAACGCGAGGTGGTGGCCGCCGAGGTCGCTGTTGCGCGGCTGGTCCGACTGGCCGTCGGCGGGTTCCCACTGGAAGATCTCGAAGTTGGGTCCGTGCTTGCAGCGGAAGAACCGCAGCTCGCGCATGACGGATCGCGGGTGCACGTTGAGGTGCTCCGCCATCCAGTCGTCATCGCGCTGGAACGGGCCGAGCGTGTAGACGTACTCGCACCCGATCACGTCGACGAAGAAGCGGTGCGCCTCGTCGAGGTCGGGCACCGTGAAGCCGATGTGCTCGGTTCCCCTGAGGCCCGGCAGTGCCATGTCGCATCCTCCCGTCGTCGGTGACTGGATGCAATCGTAACGCGGATGATGCGATTCTCCGAGACCGAACGGCCCTCGACCCTTGGATTGGATCCAATTCTGTCGTACCATGGCCGCATCGCCCGCCGCACCGACGCGCGCCGGGCCGCCGACGGAGGACCACCGCCATGCCGAGACGACGACGCCTCGAGCCCACCCCCGAGTGGGTCGAGCTCACGACCACCGCAGCCGACTGGAAGGCCGCCGATCCGGCCCTGCTCGAGACGATGCTCGGCCAGCTCCACCTCATCCGCGCGTTCGAGGAGCGCGTGCTCGACCTCGCCGCCGACGGTCTCGTGCACGGTCCGGCGCACTCGTCGATCGGCCAGGAGGGCGGCGCGGTCGGTTCGATCGTCGGGCTCCGGTCGACGGATGCCGTGAACGGATCGCATCGCGGCCACCACCAGTTCCTGGCGAAGGCCATCACGCACGTTTCGGGCGGCCGGCTCGACCTCGGCGAGCTCGTCACGCCCGAGGTGCAGGAGGTGCTGCAGCGCACCCTTGCCGAGATCCTCGGCCTCGCGCAGGGCTACTGCCGGGGTCGGGGCGGCTCGATGCACCTGCAGTGGTTCGAGGCCGGCGCGCTCGGGACCAACGCGATCGTCGGCGGCGGCGCCCCGATGGCCACCGGCAACGCGTGGGCGCAGAAGCACGCCGGCACGACCGACCTCACCATCAACTACTTCGGCGACGGCGCCGCGCAGATCGGCTCGGTCCTGGAGTCGATGAACCTCGCCGCGGCGTGGAAGCTGCCCGTCTGCTTCTTCATCGAGAACAACCTCTACGCCGTCTCGACGCGCATCGAGGAGGCCGTCGCCGACACCCGGCTCTCGGTTCGGGGCCAGGGCTTCGGCATCCCGTCGTGGCGGGTGGACGGCATGGACCCGCTCGCCGTGCACCTCGCGATGCAGGAGGCCGCCGAGGTCATGCGCTCCGGCGGAGGACCGGTCATCGTCGAGGCCGAGGTCTACCGCTACTTCCACCAGAACGGCCCCTACCCCGGCAGCGCGTTCGGCTACCGCACGAAGCAGGAGGAGGAGGAGTGGCGCGCACGCGACCCGCTCGAGCGCGTGGCATCCGAACTCATCGCCCTCGGCCGGCTCACGCGCGAGCAGGTCGACGCAGTTCGCGCGCAGGCGGTCGCCGCGATGGACGCCGCGACGGGCGAGCTGCTCGAGGACGACCCCGAGCACCAGGGGCGGCGACGCATCCGCCCCGAGCTCTGGCCCGATCCCGCATTCGTCGACGTCGGCGTGCGCGGCGACGGCAGCGAGCTGGAGTCGCTGCGCGCGCTCGAGCCCACGGACGACGACCGGGAGCGCGAGGGCCTGAAGTTCGTCGACGCGGTCGCCGGGGTCATGGAGCGGCGCATGGGCGAGGACGAGCGCATCGTCGTGCTCGGCGAGGACGTGCACCGCCTGAAGGGCGGCACGAACGGCGCCACGAAGGGGCTCTCGGCGGCCTACCCCGACCGGGTGCTCGGCACCCCCATCAGCGAGAACGCGTTCGCCGGTCTCGGCGGCGGGCTCGCCCTCGACGGGCGCTTCCGCCCGGTCGTGGAGTTCATGTACCCGGACTTCATGTGGGTGGCCGCCGACCAGGTCTTCAACCAGATCGGGAAGGCCCGGCACATGTTCGGCGGCGACAACCCGGTGCCGCTCGTCCTGCGCACCAAGGTCGCGATGGGCTCCGGGTACGGTTCGCAGCACCTGATGGACCCGGCGGGCGTCTTCGCCACCAGCCCCGGATGGCGCATCGTCGCCCCGTCGACCGCCGAGGACTACGTCGGACTCATGAACGCGGCGCTCGCCCTGCAGGATCCGGTGCTCGTCATCGAGCACGTCGACCTCTACAACGAGAAGGACACGGTCATCGCCGGCGACCTGGACTACGCGATCCCGCCCGGCACCGCCGCCATCCGTCGCGAGGGCAGCGAGGTCACCGTGATCAGCTACCTCTCGATGGTGCGGCACAGCCTCGAGGCCATCGAGCAGACCGGCGTCGACGCCGAGCTGATCGACCTGCGCTGGCTCGACCGGGCGTCGATCGACTGGGCGACCATCGAGGCGAGCGTGAAGAAGACGAACGCCGTGCTCATCGTCGAGCAGGGCGCGCGCGGCACGTCGTACGGCGGCTGGCTCGCCGACGAGATCCAGCGGCGGCTGTTCGATTGGCTCGACCAGCCCGTGCAGCGGGTGACCGGCTCCGAGACGTCGCCCTCGATCTCGCGCGTGCTCGAGCGCGCGGCGATCGCCCGCACCGAGGAGGTCGTCGCGGCCCTCGAGACGGTCCGCGCGAACGCGGGAGGTGCGTGATGGCCACCACGGTCCGCATGCCCGAGGTGCTCGCGAACACGACCGAGGCCGCGATCCAGTCGTGGTCGGTGGCGGTCGGCGACGAGGTCGCCGTCGGCCAGCCGCTCGCCGAGATCGAGACCGACAAGGCGGTCGTCGAGTACGCGGCCGAGGTGTCGGGCACGGTGCTGGAACTGCTCGTCGCCGAGGGCGACCTGGTCGACGTGGGCGCGCCGATCGCGGTCGTCGGCGAGCCCGGCGAGGCGACGACGTCGACGGATGCCGCGCCCGCACCGGCCGCGACCGCCGGCGACGCACCCGCCGATCCCGAGTCCGCGGCGCCGGTCGCCGACGCCGAGCCGGCGTTCGACGAGTCGACCGCCTCGCAGGAGGACGTCGCATCGCCCGACGGCGGCGGCGAGACCGGGCCGGCGCCCGACGCGGGTCGTCGGTTCATGAGCCCGCTCGTGCGGCGCCTGGTGCGTGAGCACGGCATCGACCTCGCCGGCGTGACCGGGTCGGGACCCGAGGGGCGCATCGTCCGGCGCGACGTCGAGCCGCTCATCGCCGCGAAGGGCGCGGCGTCGGCCGAGCCAGCGGCTCCGGGTGCCGAGGCGGCGCCCGCACAGGAGGCGGCGCCCGCGGCATCCGCTGCCTCGACGTCGCCGGCACCGCCCGCCCCTGCGACGACGCCCGGCGCCGACGCCGAGCTGATCCCGCACACCCGGATGCGGCGCACCATCGCGCGACGGCTCGTGGAGTCGAAGACGCAGGTGCCGCACTTCTACCTCACCGCGGAGTGCCGCGTCGACCGGCTGCTCGAGCTGCGTCGCGAGCTCAACGCGGCCGGCACCGTGAAGGTCTCGCTCAACGACCTCGTCGTGAAGGCCGTCGCGGGCGCGCTCGCCGACGTGCCCGAGGCGAACCGCACGTGGAGCGACGACGGCGTGCTCCAGCACCGGGCGGCCGACATCGCGATCGCGGTCGCCCTCGACGACGGGCTCGTGACACCGGTCGTCCGCGGCGTCGAGGCGCTCAGCGTCTCGGAGCTCGGCCGGCGCATCGCGGACCTCGCCGAACGGGCCCGCAGCGGGGGCCTGCGCCAGCACGAGATCGAGGGCGGCAGCTTCTCGGTGTCGAACCTCGGCATGTACGGCACGCGCGAGTTCACGGCGATCATCAACCCGCCGCACGCCGGGATCCTCGCGGTCGGCGCCGCCCGGCGGGCCCCCGTCGTGGTCGACGGCGTCCTCGAGGTGGGCACGGTCATGAGCGTGACCCTCTCCGCCGACCATCGCGTGCTCGACGGCGCGGTCGCCGCGCGCTGGCTCGCGGCGTTCCAGGCGCGGATCGAGCATCCGCTCACCATCCTCGCCTGACGCCGGGCGCCTCCGGGCGGAGACGGCGACGGCCGGGCCCGATCGGGGCCCGGCCGTCGCCGTTGCGCGAGGTCCGCGCGTCCTCCGCTCAGTCGGCGGGGGAGATGGTGATCGCCAGCCCCTCGAAGCCGCCGTCCCACCACGAGGTGCCGGCGGTGCGCTCGAGCACCGTCCGGTACTGCGGGTCGGTCTCGAAGGTCGTGCCCTCGGCACGGTCGGCGACGGAGGCGACCAGCGCCACGCCGAGGTCGACGAGCGAGTACACGCCCGCGTCGGGGTTGTCGATCGAGTCCCACACGTCCGCGACCGGCGCCGGCGCGGCATCCGTGCCCGCCCCAGTGCGCCGCTCTGAGGCCGGCGTGATCACCCCCGTGCCGAAGTCGACCCGGTCGCCGGCGACGAGGTACGACCACCGCGTGCCCGTGCCGACCGCGCCCTCGATGACCGTCTCGGAGGTGTCGAGCAGCGACACGCCGTTGCGGCCGATGACCTCGCCCTGTCGCGTGGCGCGGTCGTAGACGAGCGCGGTGGTCTCGTCGACGCCGACGACGAGGTCGTGGCCGGTCTGGTCGGCGAGCTTGATCATGCGCGCCTGGCGGCCCCAGGTGCCGAAGTGGCTGTCGAGCTGGCCCTCCGGGAAGAAGCCGAACCCGCCGTAGGGCAGGTGCGCGAGCGCCGACGCGTCGTCGAGGTAGCCGGGCGTCGTGCCGTCGCGCCACGCCTGGTACGGCTCGCCGCCGGTGACCATGTCGGCGCCCTGCTGGATCGTGGTGCCCGCGCTCACGCCGGAGACCACGCCGCCCCGGTCGAGCACGCCGCGGACGGCGCTCATGACCTTGGTGTCGGTGCACGACGTGAACGCCTCGCTCGCGGCGTTCTTGCAGTCGAACAGGGTGCGGACGTATCGCATCTGGTCGCCACCGCCGAAGAACACCCCGGTCGCCTTCGCGATTTCGCGGGCGACCTTCGGGTCGTTCGCGTTCGACGGCTTGTACCGATCACCCGCGAAGTTCACGGCCGTGTCGATCGGCACGGCGTACGTCTCGGCGCCGAACCGCTCGAACAGCGCCGAGTAGTACAGGCCGTTCGCCGACGCGTTGTTGAGCGTGTCGTCGGCGGCCTCCGCGGCGGTCTTCGCAGCGGATGACGCGGCCGTGACGATCGCGATGCGCGCCTTCGCGGGCCCGTCGCCGTCGGGATCGGCGAGGTCGACGATGCGCTGGAGGATCGTCGTGTTCTCCTTCAGGTTGCCGCCGATGAGCACGAGGCTGCCGGCGGGCGCCGACGTCGTGCCGTGCTTCGGCGCGGCGGCGGCGGGGCTCGCGCCGACGAGGCAGGCGACGGCGATGGTGGCCGCGATGGTCGCGGCGGCGGTGGTGCGGGGGGTCATGGGTTCCTCTCGATCGGGATGCGGGTCTGCGGTGTGCGGTGCGGCCTACTCGGGGATGAAGGACACCTCCAGTCCCTCGAACCCGCCGGTCGACCACCAGCGGGTGCCGCTCACGCGGTCGAGGTAGGTGCGGTAGGTGGGTCGGCGCTCCCAGGTCGTGCCCTGCGCGACCGACGCGGAGCTCTTCACGAGCGCCTTCGCCTGGATCACCATCGACGAGGTGCCCCCGGAACCGGACGGCGAGTCCCAGATGTCGCGTTTCACGGCCGGGCCGGAACCCGTGCCGGCACCCGTGCGCTTCGTCGCGCCGGCGGTGACGGCGAGGGTCCCGAAGTCGATGCGGTCGCCGTTGACGAGGTAGTGCCAGCGCACGCCCTCGGCGCGAGTGCCCACGATGTCGGCGCCGTACAGGTCGAGCACCGAGACCCCGTTCGCGCCGATCACCGTGCCCTGGCGCGTGGCCCGGTCGTAGACGAGCGCGGTGGTCTCGTCGACGCCGACGACGAGGTCGCGGCCCACGTGGTCGGCGAGTGCGATCATGCGGGCCTGGCGGCCCCACGTGCCGAAGTGGCTGTCGAGCAGTCCCTCGGTGAAGAACCCGAACCCGCCGAAGGGGGAGTACGTCAGGTCTTTCGATCCGACGCCCGTGCCCGCGTACGCGCCGTACCGCCAGGCCTCGTACGACTCGCCGCCGGTGACCATGGCGGCGCCGTTCTGGATGGTGAGTCCGGCGCTCGAGCCGGCGATCACGCCGCCGCCGTTCAGCACCGACCGGATGGCGCCGAGGACCGGCGTATCGGTGCAGCTGGTGTACGCGTTGCCGCTCGCGGGCGCGCACTGCATGAGCGTGGCGACGTAGCGGGACTGGTCGCCGCCGGAGAGGAACACGCCCGTGGAGGCGCGGACCTGGTCGGCGACGGCGGTGCTGAACGCGTTCGACGGCACGTAGGGGTCGCCGCTGTAGTTCGTGGCGACGTCGATCGGCACCCGGTACGTGTCGGCGCCGAACCGCTGGAAGAGGTCGGCGTAGTAGAGCCCGTTCGCAGCGGCGTTGCTGGCGTTCGGGTCGGCCGCCTCGGTGGCGTTCGCGGCGGGGGCGGAGGCGGCGGTGACGATCGCGATCCGCGCCCGTGCGGGGCCGCTGCCGTCGGGGTCGGCATCGGCGACGATCCGCTGCAGGATCTGCGCGTTCTCGTTCAGCGCGCCGCCGATGAGGATGAGGTTGCCGGAGCTTCCCGCCGCGTGCGCGGGGGCGGCGGTGCCCAGGAGGGAGATCAGGATGGTGCTCGCGACGGCGATGGTCGCCGCGGCCCGCGGTGTGCGCATTCGCACTCCTCTCGTCATTGAGTGCCCGTTACGTTACAACTTGCATTACATGTGCGCTAGATGTAATGCACGTAACAATCGCGTTCCGGTCGTGTTGCATCCGGTCGGGCTAGGATCCGGACATGGCGGATGACGCGGTCCAGCAGGCGCAGCAGGCAGCGGAAGAGGCGGCCCGCGCGGCCGAGGAACTGCAGCGACAGGCTGCCGAGGCCATACGCAGGGCGGAGGAGGCGGCCGCGCTCGCGAAGGCCGCCCTCGAAGCGCAGCAGGCGCCCCCGCCGGCGACGGACGCACCGGGAGACCCGGCGACCTCCGAGGCCGGCCCGCTCGACGACGCCGCCGTCGAGGCCATCCGCGCCGGCTACGCCTTCGAGGGTCCCGCGCTCGAGATGGGCGCGCTCGTCAACGGGGAGGCTCGGCCCGACGTGCCCGTGCGCATCCCGCTGGCGATGACGAACCGTCACGGGCTCGTCGCCGGCGCGACCGGAACCGGCAAGACCCGTACCCTGCAGGTGCTCGCCGAGCAGCTCTCGGCGAACGGCGTCGCCGTCTTCGCCGCCGACATCAAGGGCGACCTCTCCGGCGTCGCGACTCCCGGCGAGGGCAACGAGAAGCTGCTGAAGCGGACCGCCGGCATCGGGCAGGACTGGACCGCCGCCAGCTTCCCGACCGAGTTCTTCTCGCTCGGCGGGGTCGGCACGGGCGTGCCGATCCGTGCCACCATCTCGGGATTCGGGCCGCTCCTGCTGAGCAAGGTGCTCGGCCTGAACGCCACGCAGGAGTCCAGCCTCGGGCTGGTCTTCCACTACGCCAACAAGAACGGACTCGCGCTCCTCGACCTCGACGACCTGCGCGCCGTGCTCGCCTACCTCGTGAGCGACGACGGCAAGGCCG
Source organism: Agromyces sp. C10 (assembly GCF_023217995.1). Classification (NCBI taxonomy): domain Bacteria; kingdom Bacillati; phylum Actinomycetota; class Actinomycetes; order Micrococcales; family Microbacteriaceae; genus Agromyces; species Agromyces sp. C10. The sequence continues at coordinate 249,321 of NZ_JALPSX010000001.1, forward strand.
AGCTCGAGGGACTCGGCGGCCTGTCGAAGGCGACGGTGGGCGTGATCCTTCGCGAGCTCATCGCGTTCGCCGACCAGGGCGCCGACGTCTTCTTCGGCGAGCCCGAGATCGACACGGCCGAGTTCCTCCGTACGGCGCCCGACGGACGCGGCGTCATCAGCATGCTCGAGGTGCCGGGCGTCGCCGACAAGCCCGCCCTCTACTCGACGTTCCTCATGTGGCTGCTCGCCGACCTCTTCCAGGCCCTGCCCGAGGTCGGCGACCTCGACAAGCCCAAGCTCGTGTTCTTCTTCGACGAGGCGCACCTGCTGTTCCGCGACGCGTCGAAGGAGTTCCTCGCCCAGGTCGTCCAGACCGTCCGGCTCATCCGCTCCAAGGGCGTGGGCGTCTTCTTCGTGACCCAGACCCCGAAGGACGTGCCCGCCGACGTGCTCGCCCAGCTCGGTTCGCGCGTGCAGCACCAGCTCCGCGCCTTCACGCCCGACGACGCCAAGGCGCTCAGGGCGACCGTCTCGACGTACCCCAAGTCCGGCTACGACCTCGAGGAGACGCTGACCATCCTCGGCACCGGCGAGGCGATCGTCACCGTCATGAACGAGAAGGGCGCGCCGAGCCCGGTGGCCTGGACCCGCCTCCGGGCACCGCAGGCCTCCATGTCGCCGAGCCCGCACGACGTGGTCGAGCGCGCCGTCGCGGCATCCCCGCTCATGGCCCGGTACGGCACCGCGATCGACCGAGAATCGGCGCACGAGCTGCTCACCAAGCGCATGGCGGATGCCGCGGCCGCCGCCGACGCCGAGGAGGCCGCCGAGGCGCAGGCAGAAGCCGCCGCCGAGTACGAGAAGATGCAGGCCAAGATCCGCGCCGAGGAGGAGAAGGCGCAGAAGAAGGCGCAGGCCGAGTACGACCGGCTGCTCAAGAAGACCTCCGGCACGACGCGCTCGCGCTCGCGCTCGCCGCAGCGCTCCACGCTCGAGCAGGTGCTCGGGTCGAAGTCGACGCAGAAGGTCATCACGCAGGTGCTCACCGGTATCTTCGGCATGGCCAAGCGGCGGTGAGCGGGCCGCCCGTGCCCGGCATCCGTCCGTACCGCTCCGACGACCGGGATGCCGTCGCCGAGATCTGCCTCAGGACGGCGGCGGCCGGCGGCGACGCGAGGGGCGTCTACTCCGACGACGCGCTCATGCCCGAGGTCTACGCGCTGCCGTACGTCGCCTTCGCCCCGGACCTCGCCTTCGTCGCGGTCGACGACGCGGGGCGGGTCGGCGGGTACGTGCTCGGCGTCGCCGACACCGCCGCCTTCATCGACTGGTACGCGCGAGCGTGGGCGCCGGGCTTCCGGGAGCGGCATCCGTCGCCCGGGCCGCCCACCTCGCACCGGCCCGCGTATCGCGAGGCGCAGCTCATCGCCGACGGCGGCGACCCCGAACGGATGCGGATCGCCGAACTCGCGCGGTACCCCGCGCACCTGCACATCGACCTGCTGCCGCACCTGCAGGGCCAGGGCCTCGGACGGCGCCTGATCGACACGTTCCGTGCCGCGCTCGCCGAGCGGGGCGTCCCCGCCCTGCACCTCGGGCTCGACCCGGCGAACGCGGGCGCCCGGGCGTTCTACGAGCGGCTGGGCTTCCACGAGCTGCCGTCGAGCCGGCCCGACGCGCCGCTGCTCGGCATCGCCGCGCGCTGAGCGAGAAGGCCCGACGAGACGGCGGAAACGTCCCCCGAACCGGGGCTCTCGCCGCAGGGGCGCCGGTGGCAGAGTGGCCCTCACGTCGTACCCGAACGACGAGGAGGCCTCATGAACCCGAACGAGACCGCGACCGCACCCGAGGTCGACGGCGGACCCACCCTCTCCCGGCGCACCGTACTGCAGGCCGGCGCGGCGATCGGCGTCGCCGCCCCCATGATCGGCGGTACGACCCTCGGGATCGGCGCATCATCGGCTTCGGCCATCGACGGCATCGATCCCCGCCAGAAGTTCATCCGCCTGATCGGCGGCGGCAACGGCGTCATCTACGCGATCCAGGCCGACGGCCGGCTGCTCTGGTACCGGCACGCGGGCTGGGCGACGGTGAGCTCGTCGTGGGCGAACTCGGGCATCGCGCGTCAGATCGGCACGGGCTGGGCGAGCTTCGTGACGGTCCTCGCCGGTTCGAACGGCACTCTCTTCGGGCTTCGGCCGAACGGCGACCTGATCTGGTACCGGTACGTGGTCAGCGACTGGAACACCGGCGCCGGGTCGTGGGCGGCGAACAGCGGGTCGCGCATCGGCTACGGCTTCACCTCGTTCTCCCGGCTCTTCGGCGGCTACGACGGCGTCATCTGGGGCGTCGCGGGCAACGGCGACCTGCACTACTTCCGCTACAACCGCACCGATGGCACGACCGGCAGCGGTGCCTGGACGAGCCGCGGCAAGGTGGGCAACGGATGGCAGGCGATGAGCGACCTCGTCGGCGACTCCGGCGGCGTGATCTACGCGATGGCGGGAACGCTCAAGTGGTACCGCTACGACGGCACCAAGTGGGCCACGGGCAGCGGCAAGGCGATCGGCAACGGCTGGGCGGAGACGACCCAGAAGACCGCGATCTGCGCGGGATCCGGCGCGCTCTACCGCGTCCAGCTCGACAAGGACGAGGTGCCGAACCTCGACGACAAGCTGCTCGCGTACCGGCTCACGACGTGGACCAACGCCGGAACGCAGGGCGGCGCCTGGTACGCCGGCAGCGGCAAGCAGATCGGCAGCGGCTTCACGGTCGAGGCGACGGCGGCGCTGCAGGGTTACGCGACCACGCTCGACGTCCGGCAGGGCGGCACGGCCTCGGTGGCGGTGTCGACGAGCTTCGCCACGTATCAGGCCTCGGTCGTCCGGGTCGCTCCGGCGGGCGCCTCCCCGGACACCGTCCGGCAGCCGGTGACGCTGAACGGCGGCATCCGCATCCTGCCCTCGAACTACCGCACCGCCGGCTGCAACTGGCCCGTGTCGCTCACCTTCGACGTGCCGGCGGACTGGCCCTCGGGGCTCTACTCGGTGCGACTGCAGGCCGCGGAGGGGCTCACGCGCGACATCCCGTTCACGGTGCGCCCGACGCAGCCGACGGCGCCGATCGCGGTCCTGCTGCCCACGCTGACCTATCGCTCCTACAACCACTGGGGCGGCCACAACCAGTACACCGTCGGGAACGGGTCGAGTCGGCGGACGATGTCCATGCTCACGCCGCACGCGAAGGTCCCCTTCACCCCGCCGGGGATCCGGGACCACCTGTGGTACAGCGACGTGACGCTGCTGCGGTGGATGACGCAGCGCGGCATCTCGTACGACATGTACGAGGACCAGGACCTGCACGAGTCCGCCGATTGGCTGAACGGCTACCAGGCACTCGTCCTGACCACGCACCCGGAGTACTGGACCGAGACGATGCGGTCCAACCTCATCGCCTGGCTCGGAACGGGCGGTCGGCTGCTGTACCTCGGCGGCAACGGCATCTACGAGCGGGTCACGTACGACTCCGCGGCGAAGACCGTCACGTTCCGCCGGGCCGCCGGCGCGCGCGACGAGTACCGCCGCATCGGCCTCCCGGAGTCGCAGATCTTCGGCGTCGCCTACGACGGCAACCTCTGGGGCAGCTACGCGCCGTTCAAGGTCACCCGCGATCATCCGCTCTGGGCGGGCACCGGCCTCAAGGTCGGCGACACGTTCGGCTCGAGCGGCCTCAACGGGCCGGCGAGCGGGTGGGAGGTCGACGCCCGCCTCGGGCTGGGCGGCGACGCGACCGCGGCGCAGACCATCGCCGAGGGCCAGCACTCGCGCAAGTCGCACATGGTGTTCATGGAGCGGCCGAACGGCGGGTTCGTGTTCAGCGCCGGCTCGCTCACGTTCGTGCTCGGGCTCGGTTCCGATTCACGGATGTCGCAGCTGCTGAAGAACGTGTTCGATCGTGCGCTCGCCCCGAACGCGAAGCAGCTCGAGTCGCCGCCGGCCGACGCGGTGCCCGAGACGACGACGCCCGCCCCGACCGAGAAGCTGAAGCGCGAGGGCGCGGTCACCGAGGAGACGCCGCCGGCTCCGTGAGTCAGGGGCGATGCAGCCCGAGCCCCTCGAACCAGTACAGGAGGCCCGGGTCGGAGGCCCGCAGCTCGGCGAGGGTGACGGGTTCGTTGCGCAGCGCCTGCTCCACGCCCAGCGCGGGGGCGACGGCGTCCATGGCGTCGTCGTCCCAGAACGTGCCGCGCATGCGGACCAGGCATCGGCCCGCGCGATCGACCACGAAGAGCTGGTGCACGGTCTCGAGCGTGTCGCCGCGGTAGGTGTCGAGCCGCAGCACGCCGGCGACCTCGTCGCGTGCGACGCGCTGGAGCCGGCCGAAGAAGCCGCACTCGACCAGGCCGAGTCGGCTCACCTGGATGCGTGTGCGGCGGTACCGGTGCCACGCGAGCGCCGCGAACCCGGCGAACACGAGCACGCCGGCGATCGCGGCGGCGAGGGCGGCCGGGCCGAGCGGACCCAGCACCCACACGACGGTGACGAACAGCGGCACCGCCATGGCGAGGACGGGCAGTCCGATGCTGCGGGCGAGCGTGGGCCGGGGTCTCAGGATGAGCACCCCGAGGCCCCGGTCCGCGGTCGTCGCGGCACCGGCGGACGAGTCCCCCGCGTCCCCACGCGTCGTGCTCACCGGTGCCGTTGTCATCGTGCTCAATGATCCGACGTTCCCTCATTCGCCGCTATCGGCATTAAGGGGGACCGGTCTCGGAGAGCGCCCTCCGATCGGGTCCCGGGAGACCGCGCGCGCGGCCTCGCTGAACGCGAAACGAGCGCCGCACCCTTCGGGCACGGCGCTCATTTCGTCCGCGGAGGATGGGGGACCCCGTCGGTCGGGCTCCGCCCTCCCTCCTCCTCGAATCGCAGCGTCCATCGACGAAACGAGCGCCGCACCCTTCGGGCACGGCGCTCATTTCGTCAGCGGAGGATGGGGGATTCGAACCCCCGAGGGCTTTCACCCAACACGCTTTCCAAGCGTGCGCCATAGGCCACTAGGCGAATCCTCCTGGGACTCCTCACGCACCCGCCAGAGCCCGGTTGCCCTTGCTGCGTTTCCGCCCTGGGGGAGTTGGCCTGGATGGCGCCACGTGAGGAGCCTGAGACAGTCTACCCGAGCGAGCGCCGACCGCGAACCGCGTCGGGCGCGGCCGTGCCGGCTCGGGCCCGCGGCATCCGCTCGCCCGACCTGACTCGCCCGTGATTCCCAGTTCGACGTCTCGGCCGCCCAATAGGCTGGCTCGCGTGGCGCACAGCATCTACATCTGTTCCGCCGAGGGCAACACCGGCAAGTCGACGGTCGCGCTCGGCACGGTCGACACGCTGAGCCGCCGGGCGACGAGGGTCGGCGTGTTCCGGCCGATCGCCCGGTCCACGCAGGAGCGCGACTACGTGCTCGAGCTGCTCCTCGCGCACGACGGCGTGATCGGGCTCGGCTACGACGAGGCCATCGGCGTCACCTACGAGGACGTGCACGCCGACCCCGAGGCGGCGCTCGCGACGATCGTCCGCCGCTTCAAGGCCGTCGAGTCCCGCTGCGACGTCGTGGTCGTGATCGGCTCCGACTACACCGACGTCGGCAGCCCCACCGAGCTGGCCTACAACGCGCGCATCGCGGCCAACCTCGGCGCCCCGGTGCTCCTCGCGGTCGGCGGCCGGGTGCCGCAGGGCCGAGGGGCGAGCGAGCGGCTGGGCTACACCGATTCGCGCACCCCCGAGGAGCTCGCGCAGCTCACCGAGCTGGCGCTCGAGGAGCTCGAGCGGGAGCACGCGACCGTCCTGGGCATCGTCGCGAACCGCGCCGACCCCGACCGGCTCGATGATGTGGTGGCTGCGCTGCGCGCGGCGGTGCGGCGGGCAGCGGAGGCCGCGGCATCCGCCGGTCGTGCGTCGGTCGATGCGGCATCCGTCGCCGTGTGGGCGGTGCCCGAGGACCCGTTCCTCGTCGCGCCGTCGATGCGCAGCATCATGCACGCGCTCCGCGGCGAGCTGTACGCGGGCGACCCGGAGCTGCTCGAGCGCGAGGCGCTCGGCGCCGTGATCGCGGCCATGTCGATGGAGAACGTGCTGACGCGGCTCATCGAGGGCTCGGTCGTGGTCGTCCCGGGCGATCGGAGCGAGGTGCTGCTCGGGGTGCTGACGGCGCACGCGTCGGCGACGTTCCCGTCGATCTCGGGCATCGTGCTGAACGGCGGGTTCCCGATCTCCGAGACGGTGCAGCGGCTGATCGAGGGCCTGAAGTCCGACCTGCCGATCATCCGCACCGAGCTCACGACCTACGACACCGCGCTCGCGATCACCCACACGCGCGGCCGGCTCGCCGCCGAGTCGCAGCGCAAGCGCGACACCGCGCTGGCCCTGTTCGAGAAGCACGTCGACGGGCACGAGCTGCTCGACCGGCTCGACGTGGCCCGCACCGACGTGGTGACGCCGCTCATGTTCGAGTACGGCCTCCTCGCGCGGGCGCGCGAGGCGCGCAAGCACATCGTGCTGCCCGAGGGGTACGACGACCGCGTGCTGCGCGCCGCGGCGACGCTGCTCGCGCGCGACGTCGCCGACCTCACGATCCTCGGCGAGGAGATCGAGATCCGCTCGCGCGCCATCGGCCTGGGCCTCGACATCTCGAAGGCGACCGTGCTGTCGAACCACGACCACGTGCTCGTGTACCGGTTCGCCGACGAGTACCAGCGTCGGCGGGCCCACAAGGGCGTCACGCTCGAGCAGGCGCGCGACACCGTTCAGGACGTGTCGTACTTCGGCACGATGATGGTCGAGCTCGGCCTCGCCGACGGCATGGTCTCCGGTGCGATGCACACGACCGCGCACACGATCCGCCCGGCGTTCGAGCTCATCAAGACCCGGCCGGGCGTCGAGGTCGTCTCGAGCGTGTTCCTCATGGCGCTCGCCGACCGGGTGCTGGTGTACGGCGACTGCGCGATCGTTCCCGATCCGACGGCCGAGCAGCTCGCCGACATCGCGATCTCGTCGGCGCAGACGGCGGACCAGTTCGGCATCGAGCCGCGCGTCGCGATGCTGTCGTACTCGACGGGCGAGTCGGGTTCGGGGGCGGATGTCGACAAGGTGCGGCTCGCGACCGAGCTCGTGCGGCAGCGTGCTCCCGAGCTGCCGGTCGCAGGGCCGATCCAGTACGACGCGGCGGCCGATGCGGCGGTGGCGCGCACGAAGATGCCCGAATCGGATGTCGCGGGGCGGGCGACCGTGTTCGTGTTCCCCGACCTCAACACGGGCAACAACACGTACAAGGCGGTGCAGCGCTCGGCCGGCGCGGTGGCGATCGGCCCGGTGCTGCAGGGGCTGCGCAAGCCCGTGAACGACCTGTCGCGCGGCGCGCTCGTGCAGGACATCGTGAACACGGTGGCGATCACGGCGATCCAGGCGGCCGCGACATGAGCGCCCCCGGTGGTCGAGTAGCCCGCGGAGCGCGCGTACCGAGACCCGGGAGCCCCGCATGAGAGCCCCCGGTGGTCGAGTAGCCCGCGGAGCGCGCGTATCGAGACCCGGGAGCCCCGCATGAGCATCGTCCTCGTCGTCAACTCCGGTTCGTCGTCGCTGAAGTACCAGCTGGTCGACGTCGAGTCGGCCGAGGCGCTCGCGACCGGCCTCGTCGAGCGCATCGGGCGGCCGCCGGGCACCGCCAGGCACACGGATGCCACGGGCGCGACGTTCCGCGAGGAGCTCGACGTGCCCGACCACGACGCCGCCTTCGCGTGGATGCTGCGGGCGTTCGCCGAACACGGCCCGTCGCTGGAGGAACGTCCGCCCGTGGCCGTCGGCCACCGCGTGGTGCAGGGCGGCGCGCGGTTCTTCGAGCCGACGGTGATCACCGAGCTCGTGAAGATCAACATCGACGAGCTGTCGGTGCTCGCGCCGCTGCACAACCCGGCGAACCTCGCGGGCATCGTCGCCGCCGAGCGTGCGTTCCCGTCGGTGCCGCATGTCGCCGTGTTCGACACGGCGTTCCACCAGACCATGCCGCCCGCGGCGTACACGTACGCGATCGACGCCGAGGTCGCGGCGCGGCACCGGGTCCGCCGGTACGGGTTCCACGGCACGTCCCACCAGTATGTCTCGCGCGCGGCCGCGGACTTCCTCGGGCGCCCGGTCGAGGAGTTGAAGCTCATCGTCCTGCACCTCGGCAACGGGGCGTCGGCGTGCGCGGTCGACGGCGGTCGCTCGGTCGAGACGAGCATGGGCATGACCCCGCTCGAGGGACTCGTGATGGGCACCCGCTCGGGCGACCTCGACCCGGCGGTGCTCCTGCACCTGCAGCGACGTGCCGGCCTCGACGTCGCCGGCGTCGACGACCTGCTCAACAAGCGCAGCGGCATCCTGGGGCTGGGCGGCCACGGCGACATGCGCGACCTGGTCGCGGCGGCCGGGTCGGGTGATGCGCGCGCCGAGCTCGCGCTCGAGGTGTACTGCCACCGCATCCGCTCGTACGTGGGGGCGTACGCCGCGCAGCTCGGGCGGCTCGACGCGGTCGTCTTCACGGCCGGCGTGGGCGAGAACGCCGCGCCGGTGCGGGCGCGGGCGCTCGCGGGGCTCGAGTGGTTCGGCATCGAGGTCGATGCGGAGCGCAATGCGGCTCGCGGGGGAGCGCGCCGCATCTCGCCGGACGGCGCCGGGGTCGAGGTGCTCGTGGTGCCCACCGACGAGGAGCTCGAGATCGCCCGCCAGACCGTCGAGGTCGTCGGCCGCTGACCCCGCCGGCCGGCAGGGTCAGCGGCCGGCCGGCGGGCGGTCAATTTCACAACAACACTTGTACAAGACTTCTTGTAGATGTAGCCTCGCGGCATGGACGACCGCCGCCCGGACTCGAACCGCATCCAGTTGCACGACGCGGGGCCGATGCGCGCGCTCGCGCATCCCGTCCGCCTGCGCCTGCTCGGCCTGCTGCGCATCGACGGCCCGGCCACGGTCGGCATGCTCGCCGAGCGCACCGGCGAGGCCGCGGGCTCCATCAGCTACCACGTGTCCACGCTCGCCAAGCACGGCTTCGTCGAGGAGGCGCCCGAACTCGCGCGCGACCGGCGCGAGCGGTGGTGGCGGTCGGCCCACGAGGTGACGAGCTGGCAGTCGGCGGAGTTCGTCGACGATCCCGACCGCCGCGCGGCATCCGACGCCCTGCGCCGCACCGTGCTCGAGGCCTACCATCGCGAACTGCTCGGCGCGCTCGACGCTGAGTCCGGGCTCGAACCCGAGTGGGTCGCCGCCTCCGACTCGAGTGACGGCGCCGCGCACCTCACGCTCGAGGAGTTCCAGGAGCTCGGGGCCGAGCTCGCCGCGGTGCGCGAACGCTGGTGGGCGCGCGGTCGCGAGCCGCGCGAGGGCGCGCGTCCGGTGCGCTGGATCACCCACGTCTTCCCGAGGGCCGACGCGTGAACTCCGAAGCGGATGCCACGCGGCCGGCCGCGGCGCCTCGTCGCCGCATCCCGCTGCTCGCGCTCTACGCGGCGCAGCTCTGCTCGCTCGCCGGCAACGCGATCGCCCTCGTCGCCATCCCGATCATCGTGCTGCAGCAGACCGGCTCCCCGCTCGCGGCGGGTGTCGCGGGCATCTTCGCGACCGTACCGCTCGTGGTCGGCGGTGCGCTCGGCGGCGTGCTCGTCGACCGCTTCGGCTACCGCGCATCGAGCATCGCCGCCGACATCGCGAGCGGGGTGACGGTGCTCGCCATCCCGCTGCTGGATGCCGCGGGGCTGCTCTCGTTCGGCGCGCTGCTCGCGCTCGTGTTCCTCGGCGGGCTGCTCGACGCCCCGGGCGACACGGCGAAGACGGTCCTCATGCCCGATCTCGCCGCCCTGGCCCGGATCCCGCTCGCCCGCGCGGCCGGCGCCCAGTCGGCGGTGCAGCGCACGGCGACCATGGTCGGGGCCGGCGTGGCCGGGGCGCTCGTCGCGCTCGCGGGGCCGATGACCGCGCTGGTGGCGGATGCCGCCGGCTTCGCCGTCTCCGCCCTGCTCGTCGCACTCCTCGTGCCGCGGCCGGCGGCGCTCCGCGGCGACCGAGTCCCCGAGCCGGACGAGGCGGCCGAGACCGCCGGGTCGAGCGTGCAGGCGTTCATCGCCGGCATCCGCTTCGTCTGGCGCACCCCGCTCGCGCGCGGGATCGTGCTGCTCGTCACGCTGACCAACGCGATCGATGCGGCCGGGATGACCGTGCTGAAGCCCGTGTACGCGTCGCAGGTGCTCGGCGACCCGGCGGTGCTCGGGTTCATGGTCGGCTGCTTCGCCGCGGGCGCCCTCACCGGCTCGGCGCTGTTCGGCATCATCGGCCACCGCGCGTCGGGACGGACGATGTTCGCGATCTGCTTCGTGCTCGCCGGCGCGCCGCCCTACGCCGCGATGGCGCTCGGGGCACCCGTCGAGGTGCTGTTCCCGGTGCTCGCGGCGTCGGGCCTCGCGGCCGGGGCCATCAACCCGATGATCGCGACGGCGCTGTACTCGGTGGTGCCCGACGGCATGCGCGCACGGGTGTTCGGTGCCCTCACGGCCGGTGTGGCCGCGTCGATGCCGGTGGGCGCGCTCCTCGCGGGTGTCACGGTGGAGGCGTTCGGACTGGGCGGCGTGCTCGCGGGCGCGGCCGTGCTCTACGCGGTGCTCGGGGCGAGTCCGCTCGTGCTGCGATCGTTCGACGGGCTGTCGAGTGCCGGGCGCGCGGCATCCGTCGTCGATCGTGACGGCGATGCGCAGGCCGGCGCGACAGCGGATGCCGCGCAGGCGGCGACCGAGGCGGTGCGCTGACCGGTCGCCTCGCGGGGTGCGGCGCGGTTCAGCGGACCTTGCGCGCGCAGTCGATGCAGAGCGTCGCCGTGGGCCGCGCCTCGAGCCGGGCGACCGAGATCTTCTGCCCGCACTTCTCGCAGACGCCGTAGGTGCCGTCGTCGATGCGCGCGAGCGCGCGCTCCACGTCGACGAGCTCGTGCTCGACGTCGTGCAGGACCGCGGTGCGCTGCGACCACTCCTGGCTCATGGTGGGGCCGTCGGGATCGTGCTCGTCGTCGACCGAGCCGTCGGATCTCGCTTCGCGAACCGCCGTGATGCCCTCGCTCTGCTCGGCGAGACGCTCCTCGGCCTCCCGGCGTTCGGCGAGCAGCAGCTCCCGGAAGCGCTCGAGTTGCTCCGCGCTGCGGATCCCCGTCACGTGACCACCTCCGTCGTCGTGCACCGGTCGAGCGGATGTCGGAACCCGCGCCGATGCGGTCCACCGATCCTATGCCCGCCCGCCGTCACGGGCGCCGATCCACGCCGGACGCGCTGTCGGACGGCGCGACTAGCATTGACGCGTGGTCACCGCCCTCTACCGCCGATACCGGCCCGAGACCTTCGCCGAGATGATCGGCCAGTCGCAGGTCACCGAGCCGCTCATGACGGCGTTGCGCACCGACCGCGTGAACCACGCCTACCTGTTCAGCGGTCCGCGCGGCTGCGGCAAGACGACCTCGGCCCGCATCCTCGCGCGCTGCCTGAACTGCGCCGAGGGGCCGACCGACACGCCCTGCGGCACGTGCCCGAGCTGCGTCGAGCTCTCACGTGCGGGCGGCGGTTCGCTCGACGTCGTCGAGATCGACGCGGCGAGCCACAACGGCGTCGACGACGCGCGCGACCTGCGCGAGCGCGCCGTGTTCGCCCCCGCTCGCGACCGCTACAAGATCTTCATCCTCGACGAGGCGCACATGGTGACCCCGCAGGGCTTCAACGCCCTGCTGAAGCTCGTCGAAGAGCCGCCCGAGCACGTCAAGTTCATCTTCGCGACGACCGAGCCCGACAAAGTGCTCGGCACCATCCGCTCGCGCACCCACCACTACCCGTTCCGGCTGGTGCCGCCCGCGCCGATGCTCGACTACGTGCAGCAGCTCTGCGACGACGAGGGCGTCACCGTCGAGCCCGGCGTGCTCTCGCTCGTCGTGCGGGCCGGCGGCGGCTCGCCGCGAGACACCCTCTCGCTGCTCGACCAGCTCATCGCGGGGTCCGAGGGGTCGACGGTCGGGTACGAGCGCGCGGTCGCGCTGCTCGGGTACACGCACGGCGCCCTGCTCGACGAGGTCGTCGATGCGATCGGCTCGGCCGACGCGGCGGGCGCGTTCGCGGCGGCCGACCGGGTCATGCAGACGGGCCAGGACCCGCGGCGATTCGTCGAAGACCTGCTCGAGCGCCTGCGCGACCTCATCGTGGTCGCGGCGACGAGCCCCGAGGCCGCGGCCGCGGTGCTCCGCGGCGTGCCGACCGACGAGCTCACGCGCATGGCCGCGCAGGCGGCCGCGTTCGGCGCGGCCGAGCTCTCGCGAGTCGCCGACCTGGTCAACCAGACCCTCACCGAGATGACGGGCGCCACCTCGCCGCGCCTGCACCTCGAGCTCATGCTCGCGCGCGTGCTCGTGCCCGCGAGCGACGAGACCGAGCGGGGCGCGCTCGCCCGGGTCGAGCGGCTCGAACGCCGGGTCGGCGTGACGGATGCCGCAGGCGACGCCGCGTCGCCGGGGCGGGCCTCGGTCGCGCCGCCGGCTCCGGCGCCCGCCGCTGCGCCGGCCGAGCCGACGACCGCCGCGCCGGCCGCGCGCGCGAGTGCTCCGCAGGCGAGCTCGCCCCGGGCCGATTCGTCCGCGCCCGTGGCATCCGCACCGGTGGAGGCGTCGGCGCCGGGCGTGCCGCCGACCCCGGTGCCGCCGGCCGAACCCGCTGCGCCCGTCGAGCCCGCGGCGCGTGCGGTCCCGGTCGGGCCGGTGACGCTCGAGCAGGTGCGCGACGTGTGGCCCGAGATCCTCGGCGTGCTCGAACGCACCAAGCGCACGGCCTGGATGGCCGCGCTCACGGCGAAGGTCATCGACTACCGCTCCGACGACGCCGTGCTCGTCCTCGGGTTCCCCAGCCAGAACGACGTGAAGGAGCTTCGCGGCGCCACCGGCCTCCAGAGTCCGGCCGAGCTCCTGCGCGGCGCCATCGCCGAGGTGCTCGGCGTGCAGGTCAAGTTCGTGCCGCGCGTGATGGGCGATCGCACCCCGGCCCCATCGGCGCCCGACCGTTCCGAGGGCGGCGCGGCGCCTCGCGGTGGTGCACCTGCGTCCGCGGCGCCGTCGTCGGCACCGGCGACCGAGCCGCGTCCGGCGGGCAGCGACCGGGTGGCCGCGACCGGCCCGGCGTCCGCCGACCCGACCGGCGGCCCGGCCGCGTCCGCTCCTGCTCCTGCGGCCGCCCCTGCTCCCGCGGCCGCGCCGTCCGGACCGGTCGACTCATGGGCGACCGTGGCGATCCCGACCTCCGACCCGACCGTCGCCGACCCGTCGGCCGACGCGGCGCCGGCACGCCGGTCGACGCCCGAGTGGACGACCCCCGCCGCCGCCGAGGGCGCAACACCCGATCGTCGTTGGGGGGCCCCCGGCGCCCCCCCCCCCGGGGGGGGCCGCCCCCTCGCCGATGTCAGTCCGCGATCAGTCCGCGCGCGGCGGGGTGATCTCGATCTGCGCCGAACGGTTGCCGTTCATCGCCTTCTTCACGGTGATCACCGTGCCGTAGCCGACGCCCGCGTCCTTCGGGTTGCCCGAACCGAGCACGGTCCAACCGAGGTCGGTGCCGTAGAGGTCGGTCACGGGCTTGCCGTCCGCGTCGACGACCCGCGTCGAGTACGGCTGGTTGTCGACCGAGGGGACGACGACCGAGGCGTCGGAGTGACGCCAGAACAGGCTGCCGTTGCGGTACTCGATGCCGGGCGTCCAGCCCTGGTCGTCGGTGAACGTGCGCACCGCCGGCAGCGCCGGGATCTCCGTGCAGTACTCGGTGAACGCCGCGTCCGTGATGCACTCCGTGAACGGGTACGTGTCCTGGAGGCCGAAGGCCGCGTTCGAGGACTGCGCCCGCGAGGGCAGGTTCTTCAGCGTCGACGGGTCCTTCGCCGCCGCCTCGCCGGTGCGGCGCAGCGGGTCGAAGTGGCTGTCGACGATCAGCAGGCCGCCCTTGGCGCCCGCGCTCGGCAGGGCCGTGAGGTTGTTCGCCACGTGGTTCGCGTCGCCGAACGTGGTGTCGCGGTACCAGACCAGCGCGCCCGGTGCGTTGTAGGCGATCTTGTCGACCTTCCACGCGTCGGTGCTGTAGATCGTGTCGTAGGCGTACTTCAGGCCCTCGTCGAACCCGTCGAAGTTGCGCCACTCCACGAGGTAGTAGTGCGCCTTCACCGACGTGCCCGAGTCGATCCGCCAGCCGGGACCGGTCGTTCCGGCCCATGACGACACCGCCGCGGTCCAGCCGTTCGCACCCGACTCGACGTCGTCCGTCCACACGGTCTCGGAGCCGCTCGTGACCGAGAAGTCGTCCGCGAACCAGCCGCGGTCGAGGTAGGCGGCATCCGTCACCTGGCGGAGACGGACGTCGACGGTCTGGCCGGCGTACGCGCCGAGGTCGACGTACTGGTGCACCCAGCCGTGCGAGTCACCCGTCAGGCCGTACTTCTTGCCGCCGAACGTGGCCATGTTGCCGTTCGGGTCGGCGTACGTGTCGGAGGTGGTCGCCTCGGAGCCGTCCTGGTTGTAGACCTTCAGCTCGGTCCACGAGGAGCCGCCGTCGGTCGAGACCTCGACGAAGCCGAAGTCCCAGTCCGCCTCGATGACGTAGTCGTTCCACATCCAGAACTTCGCGTCCGCGGGCACCTCGACGCTGCGCGTCAGGGTGATGTCGGCCCAGTCCTGGTCGGCCCCGGTGTACCACGCGTTCTCGCCGCTGTGCGGCTCGGTCAGCGTGATGACCTTGTCGGGCAGGTTGACCTTGACGCCGTCCTGGGTGCCCTTGAGCGGACGCGAGTTCTGCCCGACCTTGACGGTCTGGCGCTCATCGCCCGGGTTCAGCTCGAGCGGGTCGGCCCAGCCCAGCACCCACTTGTCCCAGAGGCCCATGTGCGTGGGCATCGACTGGAAGATCGGGCCGGCGTGCGAACCCGACGACATGAGGTCCCAGAAGTCGACGTCGGAGTTGCCGCCGCCGGTGGTGTCGTACAGGTCGGGCAGGCCGAGGTCGTGGCCGTACTCGTGCGCGAAGACGCCGACGCCGGAGTCCTCGGGCTGCACGATGTAGTTCGAGATCTTCAGGCCCGTGCCCGGGATCTCCGCGCCGCCGGGAACGGCCGACGAGTGCGCCCAGAGGGCGTACGTGCCCTCCGCGCCGCCACCGCCGGACTTGTCCTCACCGGCGTGCACGAGCACGACGTGGTCGATCACGCCGTCGGGCTCGGAGTAGTTCCCGTCGCCGTCGCGGTCGCCCTGGTCCTCGATGTCGTAGTCGGCGAAGGGGAAGTCCGGCTGCTGCTCCGAGAGCGCCTTGACGGCGTCGATCGCGAGCTGCTGCGGACCCATCGGGTTGTCCGGGTGGCCCTTCATGTCCTGGATGGCGCCGGCGACCCAGGTGCCGTTCTCGTCCTGCGTGCAGCGGCTGGCGCCGTAGTACGCCTCGGAGTGCGGGACGGTGATCCACTCGGTGGTCTTGCCGGTCACCGTGTAGGCGCCGCGCGACATCTCCTCGTACATCGCCTTCATCGAGTAGCCCGAGATGTCGAACCCGGGCTTGCCGTCGGGGCCCGTGAGGTCGGTGCGCACGCGCTCGGTGATGCCTTCGTCGCTGAAGAGCATCGCGTCGAAGTGCTCCGACGAGAAGTCGGGCACCCACATCGAGTTGTTGTCGAGCATCGACGCGTCGGCGGGGTTCGGGATGTTGTTGTGGAGCGGGCCGTTCTGCACGTCGCCCGGCTTGCAGTCGGTCGCGCCGAACGCGGTCGGCACGTACACGCCCGTGAAGTCGTCGTTCGCCTGGTCGTTGAACTCGACGAGGATCGTCAGGAGCTTCGCCTCCTGCGTCGAGGGCGCCTTCTTGTAGCGCTTCTCGTACTTGTCCTTCTTGAGCTGCTTGGGGCTCTTGCCGGTCTTCATCGCCTCGGCTTCGAGCTTCGCGAGGCCCTGCGCGGCGATCGGGTTGCCCGAGGCGAACTTCTGGTCGACCTCCTCGGCGAGCTCGATGGCCCGCTTCTGCGCCGCCTCGCCCTCGACGACCTTCAGGTCGCTGCCGAACGCCTCTTCGGCGCGCGGCTCGACGTAGTTGATGTAGTACTCCGAGGCGTCGATCGACGTCTCGGCCCCCTGCGGTGCCGCCGTCGCCATCCCGCCCGCGCCCGTGGCCGCGAGTCCGGATGCGACGAGGGCGAGCGCCGGCAGGGCTGCCGCGGCGCGCTTCCGCGCGCGCGAGCTGGTTCCAGCCATGGTTCTCCCTCCGAGTGCCCGCAGCGGTGGCCGGGGACACGATCGTCGTCCGCCGGTGGGCGGACGTAGGGGGAATCCTGCCCCCCGAACGGGGGCGGTGGGAAGTCCCTGCCGGGGAAGCGACCGGAATCGTTGCTATCGAGACATCCTCATGGAATGCCTCGTCGGCGCGCCGGTCGTGCGAGCGACGATGGCGGATGACGCAGGTCCTGCGCCGTCGGCGTCAGCCGACGAGGAGGCTCCGGAGCTGGTCGGCGGAGTGCACGACCGCGAGGGCGTCGCCGGCCTCCGCGGGGGAGCCGTAGCCCCACTCGACGAGGATGGTCGGCACGTCGTGGGCGGCCGCGCCGAGGATGTCGTACCCGCGATCGCCCACCATGACGGCATCCGTCGTGTCGATGCCGCGGGCCTGCAGGCGCCGCAGCGCCTCGGCGACGACGTCGGCCTTTGTGCTGCGCGTCTCATCCTCGCTGGCACCGGCGATGTCGGTGAAGTACTTCGTCAGCCCGTTGTGCTCGAGCACCTCGCGGGCCATCGACTCCGGCTTGCTCGTGGCGAGCGCGATCGGGATGCCGGCCGCGTGCACGCGCTGGAGCACGCCCTCGACGCCGGGGAAGACGGGGGAGCGGAGCAGGTGCTGGTCGTAGTGGTCGCGGTAGACGTTGAGCGCCTCCCACGCCTCGACGTCGGTGAAGCCGGCCGTCATCTGGAGGCTGTCGAGCAGCGGCGGGCCGACGTACGAGCGCAGCGTGTCGGCATCCGGAACGGGGACGCCCATCTCGGTGAACATGTGGGCGAGGGAGTCCATGATCTCGCTCGCGGAGTCGACGATCGTGCCGTCCAGGTCGAACAGCACGGCGGACCAGACGCGCGGGGGTGCGGCCGTGGTCGGGGTCGTGGAAAGGGGGGAGGTCACCGAGTCATCCTACGACCTGTTGTTCGAGGAACACTCAGGAAACGTCCGGGCTGGGTCAGAACAGGCGGGCGTGACCGCTGTCGACGCCGCGCATCGCGTCGTAGTCGAGCACCACGCAGCGGATGCCGCGGTCCTCCGCCAGCGTGCGCGCCTGCGGCTTGATCTCCTGCGCGGCGAACACCCCCGTGACCGGCGCCAGGCGCGGATCGCGGTTCATCAGGTCGAGGTAGCGCGTGAGCTGCTCGACGCCGTCGATGTCGCCGCGGCGCTTCAGCTCGACCGCGACCGAGCGGCCCGCGGCATCCGTCGCCAGGATGTCGACCGGGCCGATCGCGGTCATGTACTCGCGCCGCACCAGCCGGTAGCCGTCGCCCAGCACCTCGATCTGCTCGGCGAGGAGCTGCTGGAGGTGCGACTCCACCCCGTCCTTCTGCAGCCCGGGGTCGACCCCGAGCTCGTGGCTCGAGTCGTGCAGCACCTCGTGGATCGACACGATCAGGCGATCGGCCGTCTTGCGGTGGGTGACGGTCCACACCTCGGCGACGCCCGCCGCACGCTGGTCGTCGTCGGGCACCGCGGTCTCGAGCGTGCACGGCGGGCTCATCCAGTTGAGGGGCTTGTAGCTGCCGCCGTCGGAGTGGACCAGGAGGCTGCCGTCGCCCTTCACCATGAGCAGGCGCGTCGCGAGCGGGAGGTGCGCCGAGAGCCGGCCGGCATAGTCGACGGAGCAACGGGCGATGACGAGACGCACCCTGCGAGTCTACGTTGGAGGTGGGACGTGGTCGGAGGGGGACCGATGGGCCGATTGATCTACTCCGCACTGGCCTCGCTCGACGGGTGCATCGCCGACCGCGACGGCGGATTCGACTGGGCGCTGCCGGGCGACGACGTGCACGCGGCCGTGAACGCGCGGATGCACGGTGTCGGCGTCTTCCTGCTGGGGCGGCGCACGTACGAGGTCATGCGCGCCTGGGACGCGATCGACCTCGACGGGCTGCCCGAGGTGGTGGTGGGCTTCGCACGGATCTGGCGGTCGGCCGACAAGGTCGTCTACTCGCGGACGCTCCACCACGTCGACGCCCCGCGCACCCGCGTCGAACGGCACTTCGACGTCGACGGGGTGCGGCGCCTCGTCCCGTCGCTCGGCCGCGACGCCGCGATCGGCGGCCCCGACCTGGCCGGTGCGGCGTTCCGCGCCGGGATCGTCGACGAGGTGCTGCTCCACGTGTTCCCGGTGCTCGTCGGCGGTGGCACGCCGGCCTTCCCCGAGGCGCGGCTCGACCTGGCGCTCGCCGAGACGCGCACCTACGACCGCGGCGTGGTCGGGCTCGCGTACCGTCGCGTCACGACGTGACGGGTGCGGCCGTTCGCGCCCGGTGATGCGGCTGCAGCGGCATCCGTCGTCGCCGGCGGCATCACTCGGCCGGGCCGGGTCGAGCCTCGTGGTGGCGCAGGCCGCGCGTGCGCTCGCGCTCCTTCATCTCCGCCTCGAAGATGTGCCGCCGGCCGCCGACGAGCTCCTCGCGCGCGGCTCGTTCCGAGGCCTTCACGGCGGCGTAGTACCCGTCGTCGTACTCCTCCATGACCTGGAAGGTCCAGCGCCCCTCGAGCACGTTGCGGCCGATGATCTCGCGCTCGATCCGGTCGGCGATCCCGTCGTGCCCCGCCTTCCGGAACAGCTCGACCGCCTCGCCGATCGCCAGGTCGGCCTTCCCCGTGAGCCGGTGGAACCGGTACAGCGAACCGCGCGCGTCCTCGATGACCTCGAGCGCCTCGGAGTACTTGCCGAGGGCCTCGATCGTGGCATCCGTCGTGCCCTCGGGGCGGGTGTGCTCGGGCAGGGGGGCGTCGGGGGCGGTGTCGTCGCGTTGGCTCATGGGTGCATCCTGCCGAGCGGATGCCGCGCGCGCACCCCCTTGCGTCAGCCGGCGCGGCGCTGCCGCGACCGCTCGCGCGCGGCCGGCGCGGCGAGCCCCGCGACGACCATGAGTCCGAGCAGCAGCAGGAGCCCGTTGAGGATGCCGAACTGCTCGCCGAGGAAGCCGATGAGCGGCGGGCCGACGAGGAACGCGCAGTAGCCGATCATCGCGACCGCCGAGACGCGCGCCGCGGCATCCGCTCGGTCGGGCACGTCGGCGGCGGCCGACATGCCGACCGGGAACGCGAGCGAGCAGCCGATGCCCCACAGGAGCGTGCCGACGATCAGCACCCACGGCTCGGACCCGAAGATGAACAGCGCGAGCCCGACGACGCCGATCGCGGCCATCGACTGCAGCATCGCCACGCGCCCGAACCGGTCGATGAACGGCCCGCCGAGCACGCGCGCCGCCGTGATCGCGATGGTGAAGACGGTGAACATGGCGGCCGCGGTCGTCTCGTCGAAGCCGTGCCCGTCGACGACCGCGAGGGCGAGCCAGTCGTTGGCGCTGCCCTCGGCGAACGACATGCCGAGCATGACGACGCCGATGAGGAGCAGGCGCACGTCGGTCCACACCGAGAGGCTCCGCTTCAGGCGCACGGTCCACGGGTCGCGAGGCGTGTCGGCGTGGGTGTCGTCGCCGAGCTCGGCGCGCAGCGGCACGAAGCGCACCGCCACGACCACGGCGACCGCGATGACGGCCGCGATGACGCCGAGGTGCACGGCCACGATCAGGCCCAGGGCGGATGCCGCGGCCGCGAGTCCGGCGCCCGCGACCGTGCCGAAGCTGAAGAACGCGTGCATGAGCGGCATGACCGTCTTGCCGAGTTCGCGCTCGGCCTCGGCGCCCTCGACGTTCATCATCACGTCGACCGAGCCGTTGCCGAAGCCGAAGAGGACGAGGCCGACGGCGACGAGCGGCACGCTGGGCGCGATGGACCCGCCGATGCCGACGAGCACGAGTCCGATCGCGACGGTGACGAGCATGGCCGACATCCCGAGGCGGGCGCCGAAGCGCGCCATGATGGCGGGCGCGGCGATGAGACCCACGATCGAGCCGATCGAGCCCGCGAGGATGATGAGCCCGACGCCCTGCGTGCTGAGCTCGACCTGGTCGCGAACGGCGGGCAGGCGCGCGACCCAGCTCGCGAGGCTGAGGCCCGAGAGGAAGAAGATCGCGAAGATCGCGTTGCGCCAGGCGACGAGTTCGCGGCGGGGCCGGGTGCTCGTCGGCGTGCCGTCGGCGCGGGCGGCGTCGGCGGCGACGGAGGGGTGCGGGTCGAGGTTCTCGGCCATGGTGGATCCGGTTTCCGGCTGGTGCGACATTACTGCCTCGTCGTGGGATTTGCGGGGTCGAATCGATTCGACTCGAATCGATTCGAACACGATATCGACGGTGAGCGGATGTCGCAACCGCCGCAGCGCGCGCCATCCGTTCGCGTGCTGTGTCGGCGCGATCGGCATCACCCGCCGGGGGAGCGTCCGGGGGAGCGCGGTGCAGGCCCCGCCCCGCGTCATCCGCTCGCCGCCGCGACTACGATGGGCGGGTCACCTCGACGCTGCGCCGTGACCCTCGGCGCACGAAGCCGGCGCCGGCCCACCCCGCGGGCGCCCGTACGCAGAAGGCACCGCCGATGAAGGCCCTGTACAAGTCCGCGCCCGGAGCGGGATTCGAGTTCGTCGACCGGCCGGAGCCCGAACCGGGCCCCGCCGACGTGAAGATCCGGGTGCTGCGCACGGGCATCTGCGGCACCGACCTGCACATCGAGCAGTGGGACGACTGGGCCGCGTCCGAGATCCGCACGCCGCTGATCCCGGGGCACGAGTTCTACGGCGAGGTCGTCGAGGTCGGCGAACTGGTGCACGACGTCGCCGTCGGCGACCGCGTGTCGGGCGAGGGGCACATCGTCTGCGGCATGTGCCGCAACTGCCGCGCGGGTCGCCGCCAGATGTGCATCCGCACCAAGGGCGTGGGCCTGCACCGCGACGGCGCGTTCGCCGAGTACGTCGTCATCCCGGGCGAGAACGTCTGGGTGCACCACGCCGAGGTCGCGCCCGAGGTCGGCGCGATCTTCGACCCGTTCGGCAACGCGGTGCACACCGCGCTGGCGTTCTCGGTCGTCGGCGAGGACGTGCTCGTCACCGGCTGCGGCCCCATCGGGCTCATGTCGATCGCCGTGGCCCGTCATGTCGGCGCCCGCTTCATCGTCGCCTCCGACGTCAGCCCGGCCCGCCTCGAGCTGGCCATGCAGATGGGCGCGGATGCCACGGTCGACGTCTCGCGCGAGCGCATCCGCGACCTGCAGCCGCGCCTCGGCATGCGCGAGGGCTTCGACGTCGGCTTCGAGATGTCGGGCTCGGCGAAGGCGCTGCCCGAGATGATCGACAACATGAACCACGGCGGACGGATCGCTCTGCTGGGCCTGCCGAGCGAGCCGTTCGCGGTCGACTGGGGCAAGGTGGTCACGCACATGCTGACGCTCAAGGGCATCTACGGTCGCGAGATGTTCGAGACGTGGAACTCCATGAGCGCGATGCTGCAGACCAGCGGCGAGCTGCGCGAGCGCGTGGCATCCATCATCAGCGACCGCTACCCGGCACGCGACTGGCGTGCCGCGTTCGACGCGGCCGCCTCGGGCGGGGCGGGCAAGGTCATCCTCGACTGGACGGAGGTCTGAGCATGTACGGATCGGTGCAGGCGCAGTTGCGCGCCGAGCTCGACGAGATCGAGGCCGCGGGCCTCACCAAGCGCGAGCGCGGCATCCACGGCCCGCAGTCGGCCGAGATCGAGGTCGCCGGCCGGCCGGAGCTCAACTTCTGCGCGAACAACTACCTCGGCCTCGCGAACGACCCGCGCATCGTCGCGGCCGCGCACCGCGGGCTCGACGAGTGGGGCTACGGCATGGCGAGCGTGCGGTTCATCTGCGGCACGCAGGAACTGCACCTGGAGCTCGAGCGGCGGGTGTCGGAGTTCCTCGGGTACGACGACACCATCCTGTTCTCGTCGTGCTTCGACGCGAACGGCGGCGTGTTCGAGGTGCTCTTCGGGCCGGAGGACGCGATCATCTCCGACGAGCTCAACCACGCGTCGATCATCGATGGCATCAGGCTGTCGAAGGCGCAGCGGTTCCGGTACCGCAACCGCGACCTGGCCGACCTCGAGGCGCAGCTGCAGGCCGCCTCGGGCGCGCGTCGCAAGGTGATCGTCACCGACGGGGTCTTCTCGATGGACGGCTACATCGCGCCGCTCCGCGAGATCTGCGACCTGGCCGACGAGTACGGGGCGCTCGTGTTCGTCGACGACTCGCACGCCGTCGGCTTCGTGGGTTCGAACGGGCGGGGCACGCCCGAGCTGTGCGGCGTCGAGGGACGCGTCGACATCACGACCGGCACCTTCGGCAAGGCGCTCGGCGGCGCATCCGGCGGCTACGTCGCCGCCCGCCAGGAGATCGTCGACCTGCTGCGCCAGCGCGCTCGGCCGTACCTGTTCTCGAACACGCTCGCGCCGATGATCGTGGCCGGCACGCTCGAGGCGCTCCGGCTCGTCGCCGAGTCGGGCGAGCTGCGGCAGCGGCTCGTCGCGAACGCGGCGCTGTTCCGTGAGCTGATGACGGATGCCGGCTTCGAGCTGCTGCCCGGCGAGCACCCGATCGTGCCCGTCATGTTCGGCGACGCGGCGCTCACCGCCCGCATCGCGGGGGCCCTCAACGAGCGCGGCGTCTACGTGACGGCGTTCTCGTACCCGGTGGTGCCGAAGGGTCGCGCGCGCATCCGCGTGCAGCTCTCCGCCGCGCACACCGAGGACGAGATCCGCCGCTGCGTCGCCGCCTTCATCGAGGCCCGCGACGCCGTCCCCGCCTGACCGGACTCCGCCCCCCCGCCTGACCGGACTCCGCCCCGCGAGATGACGCGAACGGCGCTTCGGCGACGCCCGAAGCGCCGTTCGCGTCATCCGGCGGCGGCCGCATGCCCGGCTCGAATCGATTCGACCGTAGAATCGACGTCATGACCCCCGAGTCCGCCACGACCACCGGCGCCATTCCGCGCGTGACGCTCGCCGACGTCGCCGCGCGCGCCGGGGTCTCCGCGTCGACCGCGTCGCTCGCGTTCAGCGGCTCGGGCCCGGTGTCGGATGCCACGAAGGAGCGCGTCCTCGCCGCAGCATCCGAGCTCGGCTACGCCGGCCCCGACCCCCGGGCGCGCTCGCTGCGCCGCGGCCGGTCGGGCATCGTCGGCGTCGTGCTCGAGGAGCGCGTGCGCGCGGCCTTCCTCGACCCCGTGAAGATCCAGACGCTCGACGGCCTCACCGAGGGCATCGCGCCGCTCGGCGCGGGGCTGCTGCTGCTCACCGACTCCGGCGACCCCGACGCGCCGGTCAGCCTCGACACGGCGCCGCTCGACGCCGTCGTGCTCATCGGGTGCAGCCCGAAGTTCCACCGGCAGACCGAGCGTCTCCAGCGCCGCGGCATCCCGATCGTCGCCATCGAGGGCGCGCCGGGCGGCGGGGTGCCCGAGATCACCATCGACAACCGCGAGGCGACGCGCCTCGGCGCCGAGCACCTCCGCGAGCTCGGGCACACCGACGTCGCGACCGTGACCCTGCCGTTCGAGCCGGGTCGGGTGCGCGGTCCGCTCACCCCCGAGATCGAGGCCGCCGCGACGGTCGACACCTCGGTCGAGCGCCTGCGCGGCGCGCGCGACGTGTACCCCGGCATCCGCGCCCAGGTGGCCGCGGCCAGCTCGATCGAGGAGGGACTCGAGGCCGCACGTGCCCTGCTGGCGGATGCCGCGACCCGGCCCACCGCGATCATCGCCCAGTCCGACCTGCTCGCCGCCGGCGTCATCCAGGCCGCTGAAGAGCTCGGGCTCGCGGTGCCCGGCGACCTCAGCGTGATCGGGTTCGACGGCATCCGCGTCGACGGCCTGCAGCACGACCTCACCACGCTCGTGCAGCCGTCGGTCGCGAAGGGTCGGGCCGCGGGCGAGGCGATCGTGCAGATGCTCTCGGGCGAGGATGCCGCGGGCACCGCCTTCACGAGCACCCTCCACGTCGGCGACACGACCGCACCGCCGCGTCGCTGAGCGGCGCCCCGCGCGGCGAACTCCGCGCTCCCGAGGGCGCGGTTGCGCGACAAGCGCGCGGCGCGTGCGTCACGCACTCGTCGCGGTTCCGCGCACTCGCCCGAGGGCGGCACGCGCCATCCGCGGCCGGGGCTACTCGGGTGCGACCTCGCCGGAGCCCGAGACGCTGCTGCGCACCTGCGGCCGGCCCGAGTACCGCACGTCGCCGCTGCCCGAGAGGGTGACGTCGAGCTCGTCGGACGCGTTCACGCCGATGTTGCCCGAACCCGACAGCACGACCTGCGCCGACGACGCCTCGAGGTCGCCCGCGTCGACGTCGCCGGAACCGCTCACCTCGACGACGAGCGAGTCGGTGCGCCCCGAGAGCTCGAGGTTGCCGGACCCGCTGATCGACGCGCGCACCGACTGCGCGTCGAGGTCGTCGGCCTCGATCTCGCCGGAGCCGCGGATGTCCACAGCCACCTCCTCGGCGTCGCCGAACTCCGCCGTCACGTCGCCCGATCCGTCGATCACGACCGATTCGAGCGAGGTGACCGTGACCTCGATCCGCAGGTCGCGCTCGCCGACGATGAGTGGGCCGCGGCGGATGCCGATGACGAGCCGTCCGCCGTCGACCTCGGTCACGAGCCGGTCGAGCACGTTCTCGCCCCCGGTGACGGTGAGCGCGGGTTCGTCGCCCAGGCGGATGTCGACCTCGCCGCCCGTGCGCAGCACGACGGAGGACGCGTCGTCGATCTCGCGATCCTCGGTGCGGGTCTGCCCCGCGGTCACGAACGGCGCGCACGCGGTGAGCGTGGCGAGCACGGTCGCGCCGACCGCCGTCACGGCGACTCGGCGCAGCGATGCGCGGTGCATGTCGACCCCTCCCCGCCCCCGGGTCGTGCGGAGGCGACCCGCCGAGCGTACTCGCGACGGGCGACGAAGCGGAGGGTCGTTGGTCACTCCGCAAGGAACGTCAGGCGGGCGCGCCGGTCACCATCCAGGCCCGGCCGCGTGCCCGCAGCGAGAGCGTGACCGCGCGGGCCAGGAGGTACGCGATGACGAACGCGCCGGTGACGAAGGCGAGGGCGACGGATGCCGCGACCGGCCCGTCCGCGGCCGAGCCCGCGGCATCCGCCCCGCCCGTCGCCCACCAGACCACGGCGAACGCGATCGGCGCGTAGGCGGCGAGGTTCACGAGGCCGGTCCAGGCGAGGTAGCGGGCGTCGCCCGCCCCGATGAGGACGCCGTCGAGCACGAACACGACGCCCGCGAGGGGCGTCGACACCCCGAGCACGACGAGCGAAAGCGGAAGCAGGTCGCGCACCTCGGCGGATGAGGTGAAGAGCACGGGCAGCGCCCATGCGCCGGCCACGAGGAGCGCCCCGAGCACGAGTCCGGCGCCGACGCCCCAGGCGAGGCATCGGCGGAGCACCGCGCGCACCTGGGCGACGTCGCCGGCGCCCAGCCCCTTGCCCACGAGCGCCTGCGCCGCGATCGCGAGGGCGTCGAGGGCGAAGGCGAGCGTCGCGTACAGGGTCATCGTGACCTGGAACGCGGCGAGCTCGTCGGAGCCGAGCGCGGTCGCCGACCACGTCGCGACGAGCAGCGCCGCACGCAGGCTGACGGTGCGCAGGAACAGCCAGCCGCCCGATGCGGCGCCGCGGAGCACGCCGGCGTGATGCGGCCACGGGTTCGCGCCGACGCGGCGCGCGTGCCGGGCGACGACCACGAGGTACACCGCGACCATGCCCCACTGGGCGATGACGGTGCCGATCGCGGAACCCGCGACGCCGAGCCCGAGGCCGTAGATGAAGAGCGCGTTGAGGGCGATGTTCGCGCCGAACCCGAGCCCGGCGACCCAGAGGGGCGTGCGGGTGTCCTGGAGGCCGCGCAGCAGGCCCGTCGCCGCGAAGACGACGAGCATGGCGGGCAGGCCGATCATCGAGATCGAGAGGTAGGTGACCGCGTCGGCGGTGACCGCGGCGGAGGCGCCGAAGGCCCCGGCGAGCCACGGCGACGCGGCCCACCCGCCCAGGGCGAGCAGCGCACCGAGCCCCAGGGCGAGCCACAGCCCGTCGATGCCGGATGCCACGGCCCCGCGTTCGTCACCCGCACCGAGCCGGCGCGCGACCGAGGGCGTCGTCGCGTAGGCGAGGAACACCATGAGCCCGACGATGGTCTGCAGGATGGCGCTCGCGAGCCCGAGCCCCGCGAGCGGCGTCGCGCCCAAGTGGCCGACCATGGCCGTGTCGGCGAGCAGGAACAGCGGCTCGGCGACGAGCGCGCCGAGCGCGGGCACGGCGAGGCGGAGGATGTCGCGGTCGACGACGCCGCGCGCGACCTCCGGGGCGGGGGCGGAGGGGGAGCTCATTGCGGATCGAGCCTACGCGGCGCCGCCGACGCGCCCGCGGCGCGCCGACCTCACTCGGACTCGACGATCTCCTTGCCGAGCGGGGCGAGCGACACGGCGATGAGCTTGAAGTTCGCGATCCCGAGCGGGATGCCGATGATGGTGAGGCACATGATGATGCCCGTGATGAGGTGCTCGAGCGCGAGCCACCAGCCGGCGAGGATGACCCACACCACGTTGCCGAGGAACGACCAGGTGCCCGAGCGCGGGTTGGAGACGACCTCGCGGCCGAACGGCCACACCGCGTAGTTGCCGATGCGGAACGACGCGAGGCCCCACGGGATGGTGACGATGAGGATGCACATGAGCACCCCCGCCAGCATGTAGCCGATCCAGAGCCAGATGCCGGCGAGCACGAACCAGATGACGTTCAGCAGCGTGTTCATGGTGGCTCGATCATCCCACCGGCGGTCGGCCGGCGCGAGGGGGGCGACGGATGCCGCGCGGCCGACTTGACGCGGGAGTCGGCGGGCGTATGATTCCGCGGTGACCTTCCGCGATCCGGCGGTCCGCACCTCGCGGCGCCTTCGCTTCCGGCGGGGCTTCCGACTCCATCCGGCGCAGGCCGTGGTGGCGGGATTCGCCTCCGCCGTCTTGGCCGGCACCCTCCTGCTGTGGCTGCCGCCGATGTCCGTCGAACCGGGCGGCACGACCTTCGTCGACGCGCTGTTCACCGCGACGAGCGCGGTGTGCGTGACGGGGCTCGTCGTCGTCGACACGGCCGTGCACTGGAGTCCGCTCGGGCATGCCGTGATCCTGCTGCTGATCCAGCTGGGCGGGCTCGGCATCATGATCTTCGCGTCGCTCATCGGCCTCGTGCTGGCGCGCAGGCTGTCGGTCCGGGCTCGGCTGAACACGGCCACGGAGGCCAAGGCGGTGGGCTTCGACGACGTGCGCGGGCTGGTGCGCGGCATCGTGCTCATCTCGTTCACGATCGAGGCGATCACGTGGGCGTTCCTGTTCCCGCGGTTCCTGTTCGGCTACGACTACGACCCGGGCGAGGCGGCCTGGCACGCGCTGTTCCATTCGGTGTCGTCGTTCAACAACGCGGGCTTCGCCCTGTACTCGAACAACATGATGGACTTCGTCGCCGATCCGTTCATCTGCCTGCCGATGAGCGCGGCGATCATCCTCGGCGGGCTCGGGTTCCCCGTGATCATGCAGCTCCGCAAGGAGTTCACGCGTCCGCTGCACTGGACGATGAACACGAAGCTGGTCCTCTGGGGAACGGCCGTGCTGCTCCTCGGCGGCTGGGCGTACCTGACGATCGTCGAATGGTCGAACCCCGACACGTTCGGCCCGCTCGACCCGGCCGCGAAGCTCCTCGCGGGGTTCTACGCGTCGGTGCAGACGCGCACGGCCGGCTTCAACAGCGTCGACATCGGGCTCATGCACGACGAGAGCTGGGTCGCGATGGACGTGCTCATGTTCATCGGCGGCGGTCCCGCGGGCACGGCGGGCGGCATCAAGGTGACGACGTTCGCCGTGCTGTTCTTCATCCTGCTCACCGAGTTCCGCGGCGAGGGCGCCGTGAACATCTTCGGCAAGCGCCTCTCGCGGGCGGTGCACCGCCAGGCGATCACGGTCGTGCTCGTCGCCGTCGGCGCGGTCATGCTCGCCACCGTCGTGCTCATGCACCTCACCGGCCTCGCGTTCGACCGGGTGGTCTTCGAGGCGGTGTCGGCCTTCGCGACGGTCGGCCTGTCCACCGGCATCACCTACGACCTGCCGCCCGCAGCCGAGATCGTGCTCGTGCTGCTCATGTTCCTCGGCCGCATCGGCCCGCTCACGCTCGGTTCGGCGATCGCGCTCCGCGAGCGTCGCATCCTCTACGAACTCCCCAAGGAAAGGCCCGCTATTGGCTAGGTTCTCGATCTTCGGCGGCGGTGCCGCCGACACGTCCCGCCGCATCGCGGAGGCCGATTCGGTCGCCGTCATCGGGCTCGGCCGCTTCGGCAGCTCGCTCGCGCTCGAGCTCATGCGCGCCGGCACCGAGGTGCTCGGCATCGACGCCGACGAGGAGATCGTCCAGGCGCTGAACGGCGAGCTCACCCAGGTGGTCCGCGCCGACTCGACGAAGGCCGAGGCGCTCAAGCAGCTGGCGGTCGACGAGTTCGATCGCGTGGTCGTCGCGATCGGCTCCGACATCACGGCCTCGATCCTCACGTGCTCGGTGCTGCTCGGCATGAAGACCCCGGTGATCTGGGCGAAGGCGGTGACCGAGCAGCACGCGCTGATCCTCGAGCAGCTCGGCGTGCACCACGTCATCCGTCCCGAGGCCGAGATGGGCAAGCGCGTCGCGCACCTCGTCCGCGGTGCGGCCCTCGACTACATCGAGATCGAGCCGGGGTACGCGATCGTGAAGTCGGCGCCGCCCGCGCGCCTCCACGGGGTCCCGCTGGGCCAGTCCGGCCTCCGGAAGGAGTTCGGGGTCACGGTCGCCGCCTTCAAGAAGCCCGGGGGCGAGTGGCACAACGCCGACATGGACACCGTGCTGACCGAGGGCGACACCATCCTCATCGTCGGCCCCACGCGCAAGGCCGAGGGCTTCGCCCAACTGCGCTGATCGGGTCGGGCGGATGCCGCGGCATCCGTCGCAGCGATCGTCAGGGGTGCCCGCTTAGGGTGGGAGGCATGACCGACGCGACGAAGCCCTCCGGCATCATCCTCGACGAGCTCGACCCGCGGGTCCGCCCGCAGGACGACCTGTTCCGCCACGTCAACGGCAAGTGGATCGAGCGGACCGAGATCCCCGCCGACAAGGCGCGCTACGGCAGCTTCATCGTGCTGTACGAGGAGGCCGAGCGGGCCGTCCGCGAGATCATCGAGGAGGCCCAGCGGGCCGAGCCGGGCACCGAGGCGCGCAAGGTCGGCGACCTGTACGCGTCGTTCATGAACGAGGAGCACGTCGAGCTGCTGGGGGCCACCCCCATCGCCGCGCAGCTGGTCGAGGCGTCGCTGCCGGGCACGATCGACGAGCTGCTCGAGACGGTCGGCCGGCTCGAGCGCCAGGGCATCTCGGGGTTCGCGCAGCTGTTCGTCGACAACGACCCGGGCGACCCGGAGCGGTACCTCGTGTTCGTCGAGCAGGGCGGCATCGGCCTGCCCGACGAGAGCTACTTCCGCGAGGAGCGCTTCGCCGACATCCGTGACAAGTACCGCGCGCACCTCGAGCGCATGTTCGACCTCGCGAAGCTCGACGACGTCGCCGCGCGTGCCAAGCGCGTCTTCGACCTCGAGACCGAGATCGCGGCCACCCACTGGACCAACGTGGAGTCCCGCGACTCGCAGAAGACGTACAACCTGATGCCGTGGTCGGACGTCGCGGCCGCGGCATCCGTCGACCTCGACCGCTGGCGCGACGCGATGGGCGTGCCCGCGCGCGCGTTCGACGAGCTCGTCGTGCGCCAGCCGAGCTTCGTCGAGGGCGTCGGGCGGCTGCTCACCGACGACCGCCTGCCCGCGTGGCGGGACTGGCTCGCCTGGCAGGTCATCCGCTCGAGCGCCGCGTACCTCTCCAAGGACTTCGTCGACGCGAACTTCGACTTCTACGGCCGCACGCTCACGGGCACGCCGCAGCTGCGCGAGCGGTGGAAGCGCGCCGTCTCGTTCGTCGAGGGCGCCATGGGCGAGGCCGTCGGCCGCATCTACGTCGAGCGGCACTTCCCGCCCGCCGCCAAGGAGGCGATGGACGAGCTCGTCGCGAACCTCGTCGAGGCCTACCGGCAGTCGATCACCGGCCTCGACTGGATGGGCGAGGAGACCCGCGCGAAGGCGCTCGACAAGCTCGAGAAGTTCACGCCGAAGATCGGCTACCCGGTGAAGTGGCGCGACTACTCCACCCTCGAGGTCGACGCCGCCGACCTCGTCGCGAACGTGCGGGCGACGGCCGAGTTCGAGTTCCAGCGCCAGCTCGGCAAGATCGGCAACCCGATCGACCGCGACGAGTGGTTCATGACGCCGCAGACGATCAACGCCTACTACAACCCCGGCTTCAACGAGATCGTGTTCCCCGCGGCGATCCTGCAGTTCCCGTTCTTCGACGCCGAGCGGGATGCCGCGGCGAACTACGGCGCGATCGGCGCCGTGATCGGACACGAGATCGGCCACGGCTTCGACGACCAGGGGTCGCGCTTCGACGGCGACGGGCGCCTCATCGACTGGTGGACCGAGGCCGACCGGGCCGCCTTCGAGGAGCGCACGAAGGCGCTCATCGACCAGTACGACGTGCTCGTCCCCGCCCAGCTCGACGGCGGGTCCGTCGAGGGCGAGGGCGGCACCCCGCACCACGTGAGCGGCGCGCTCACCATCGGCGAGAACATCGGCGACCTCGGCGGGCTGGCGATCGCCTGGAAGGCCTACGAGCTCTCGCTCGGCGGCGCCGAGCCGCCCGTGATCGACGGCATGACCGGGGCGCAGCGCTTCTTCCTCTCGTGGGCGCAGGCGTGGCAGATGAAGGGCCGCGACGAGGAGGTCATCCGCCTCCTCGCCATCGATCCCCACTCGCCGAACGAGTTCCGGTGCAATCAGATCGTGCGGAACATCGACGAGTTCTACACTGGCTTCGAGGTCGCACCCGATGACGCGCTCTGGCTCGACCCGGCCGAGCGCGTCCGCATCTGGTAACCCCTCCATCCACCCCCGTCCGATCCCGTCGAGCGCACCGCGATGCCGCGGTGGGGGAGCGCCCGGCCCGCACAGGAAGTCGTCCAGCCACCGTGGTGACCTCGTCGCAGGGTTCCGAACGCCGTGCTCGGCACGCGAGCTTCCGACGCGGTCGTCACCGCACCGACGAGCACGCCGAGGACTTCACGCGCGGCTTCGACGCGCTCGGCGAGCTGGCGCTCGCGGGCGTGCAGGTGTCGGCGCGCGCGACCGACCTCGCCACGGGCCGCGTGCTGTTCTCGGTCGACGACCACGTCGTCATGCCCACGGCGTCGATCGGCAAGGTGCTGCTCCTCGTCGAGGTCGCCACGCGTCTGGCCACGACGGGTCATGAGGCGTTCACCGTGCTCGACCGCGACCCGCGCGACGCGGTCGGCGACTCGGGCATCTGGCAGCACCTGCAGACGCCGTCGCTGCCCATGGCAGACCTCGCCGCGCTCGTCGGCGCGACGAGCGACAACCTCGCGACGAACGTGCTCATCCGCCACATCGGCCTCGAGTCGGTCCGCGCCCGCACCGAGGCGCTCGGCCTGACCCGGACCGCGCTGCTCGACCTGGTGCGCGACCACCGCGGTCCCGACGACGCGCCGCAGCTCTCGATCGGCTCGGCCAAGGAGCTCACGTGGCTCTTCGCCGCCCTCGCGCGCGGCGAGATCGTGAGCCCCGAGGTGTCGCAGCGGGTCGTGGGGTGGCTCTCGCTGAACGCCGACCTGTCGATGGTCGCCTCGGCGTTCGGCCTCGACCCGCTCGCGCACCGCATGCCCGACCACGGGCTGCTGCTCATGAACAAGACCGGCACCGACGGCGGCGTACGCAGTGAGGTCGGCGTCCTCCGCGGGCCGCGGGCGAGCGTCGCCTACGCGGTCTCGATGTACTACGCCGACACGCAGCTGGCCACGCGGCTGGCGGTGCTCGACGGCATGCGGCAGGTCGGCGCCGACCTGCTCGAGTACGTGCACTGACCCGGGGCCACGACCGTGCGGCCGGGGCGACGCGAACGAGGGGCGGATGCCGCGGCGCACTCGCCACGCGGCATCCGCCCCGCCCCTGCACCGGGTCGATCAGCCCTTCTCGGCACCTGCCGTCGTGTTCATGATGCGGCGCTGGAAGATGAAGAACAGCACCGCGACCGGGATGGTCATGAGCACGGCCGCCGCGAGCTGCAGCGGGAACTGATTGCCCGAACCGAGCTGCCCCGACACGAGCGATGCGACACCGGTCGTGAGGGTGTTCAGTTCGGGGCTCTGCCGCGACACGATGAAGTGCCCGAGCTCGTTCCACGATCCCTGGAAGCTCAGGATGATGAGCGTGACCAGCGCGGGTCGGGCCATCGGCAGCACCACCGACCAGAACGTGCGGAACTGGCCCGCGCCGTCGATGCGCGCCGCCTCCTCGATCGATACGGGGATCGAGTC
The DNA here is from genome assembly GCF_023217995.1 of Agromyces sp. C10. Taxonomy (NCBI): domain Bacteria; kingdom Bacillati; phylum Actinomycetota; class Actinomycetes; order Micrococcales; family Microbacteriaceae; genus Agromyces; species Agromyces sp. C10. The sequence continues at coordinate 282,001 of NZ_JALPSX010000001.1, forward strand.
GAAGAACTGCTTCATGATGAACACCCCGGCCGCCGTCGACAGCAGCGGGATGATCATGCCCGCGTACGTGTCGTACAGGCCCACCTGCTGCAGGATCAGGAACCGCGGGATGAGCAGCACCACGCCCGGCACCGCGAGCACGCCGATGAAGAACACGAAGACCATCGAGCGGCCCCGGAACTTCAGGCGCGAGAGCGCGTAGCCGGCGAGCGAGTCGAAGAAGACGCGCCCCAGGGTGACGACCACGGCGACCAGCACCGAGTTGCCGAACCAGAGGGTGAACGGCACGCCGGTGAACAGGCGCTCGTACGCCGCGAACGTGACCGTCTCGGGCACGAGCGACAGCGGGTTCTGCGTGGCATCCGCGTCGGTCTTGAACGAGGCCGCGATCGAGAGGATGAACGGGTAGATGTAGATGAGCGCCAGGCCGATGAGGATCAGGTAGCTCGTCCACAGCCCCGCGCGCGCCTTCGGCGAGATCCGCCGGCGGCGGGTGGGGCGAGCGGATGCCGCGTCGCGGCCGCCGTCGCCCGTGACCACGGATCGCGTGCTGAGGTCGGTCATGATCGGCTCCCGTCTCGCGGACCGGCATCGCCGTCCTCGCGTGCGTCGGCCCCCGTGAGGAGCGCGCGGTCGGCCGGGTCGGCGCCCACGGCCGCCGAGGCGGCGTCGGGCTCGTGCCGGCGGGGGTCCGCCGCGCCGCCGCGTCCTGCCCGACGGCCGCTGCGGCCCATTCCCTTCGGGTCGCGCTCACGCAGCACCCAGCGCTGGAACAGCGTGAGCAGGATGATGAACACGAACAGGATGAAGGCGATCGCCGCGCCCTGACCCCACTTGAGGTCGTCGAACGAGGTCTGGTAGGCGAGGAAGGCCGGGGTGGCGATCGTGCCTCCGGCCGTCGATCCGCCGAGCACGTAGATCTGGTCGAAGACCTGCCACGAGCCGATGAGGCCGAGCGTCAGCACGGTGAACAACGTCGGGCGCAGCATCGGCAGCGTCACCGAGAAGAACGTGCGGACCGGTCCGGCGCCGTCCATGCGGGCGGCCTCGTCGACCTCCGCGCCGATGTTCTGCAGTCCGGCGAGGAACAGCAGCATGAAGGTGCCCGAGGTCGTGAAGATCGCCAGGATGATCAGCGAGCTCATCGCGACCGACGGGCCGGCGAGCCACTCCCACCAGGTGACCCCGAGCGGGCCGGACTCGGCCAGCGCCGCGGGGGCGCTCGTCACGCCGACGGCGGCGAGGATGTTGTGGAAGACGCCGCTCGGGTCGTTGAACCAGTTCGGGCCGTTGATGCCGAAGAACCCGAGCACGGCGTTGACCGCGCCCGACGCGGTGAACAGGAACTGGAAGACGACCACGATCGCGACGGTCGAGGTGACCGACGGGAAGTAGAAGGCGGTGCGGAAGAAGCCGCGCCCGCGCAGCACCGCGCGGTTGACCTGCACGGCGAGCAGCAGCGCGACGATGGTCTGCAGCGGCACGACGAAGACGACGTACCAGAGGTTGTTGCGCACGGCCCGACCGAAGTTGCGCTGGTCGAGACCCGTGTCGGTCGTGATCGCCGCGTAGTTGTCGAGCCCGACGAAGTTCACGTTCGGGTTCAACGGCGATCGGAAGCCGTTCCAGTCGCTGAAGCTCACCCAGAGCGCCAGCAGGATCGGGATCGCGAGGAACACCCCCACGATGGCGACGGCGGGCGTGACGAAGAGCCAGCCCGCGCGGGCCTCGCCGCGGCGGATGCCACCGCCGCGACGAGACCCGGACGCGGTGCCGGTCATGATCAGCCGTTCGCCTTGTCGGCTGCGGCCTGCAGGTTCTCCTGGAACGGCCCGAGCACGGCGGCCGGGTCGGCGAGCCCCTGCGTCTCGAGCGAGGCGTTGAACTCGGTCACGGCCGTCGCCGCGCCGGCGAAGGCGACCGGGCTCTGCGCGTACTCGACTCCGGCGACGAACGCGGCGTTCTCGGGGAACTGCTCTGCGTAGGCCGACGAACCGGACTCGGTCGACGGGATGACGCCGAACGCCTCCGCGAACGCGAGCTGCTGCTCGTCGCTCGTGAAGTACTCCACCAGGTCGATCGCCGCGTCGCGCGTGTCGGACTCGGCCGGGATGCCCCAGCAGTTGCTGAAGGCGAACGTCGACGGGCCGCCCGGGCCCTCCGGGAGCTCGACGCTGATGAACTCGCGGTCGGGGTAGTCGTTGGCCATCGCGCCGTTGATCCACGGACCCTCGATGGTCATGGCGCCGCGACCCAGGCCGAACGCCTCGCCGGCCCAGCCGGCCTCGACGTCCTGCGGGTAGGCGAGGTTGCCCGCCTCCACGAGGCCCTGCAGGTACTCGAGCGCCTCGGCGTTCTCGGGCGAGTCGGCGGTGACCTCGTCGGCGTCGCCGACGCCGCCGCCGGCCTGGCCCATGAACACGCCGATGCGGGCGTACTCGCGGCCGAGCACGAGGCCGGTCGTGTCATCCGTCGTCAGCTGCGCCGCGACCTGCGCGAGGCCGTCCCAGTCGGTGGGCACGTCGGCGTCGGTGAGGCCGGCGGCCTCCCATGCGGCGGTGTCGATCTGCAGCGCGAGCGTCGAGAAGTCCTTGGGCGCGCAGTAGAACTGGTCGTCGTACGTGAACTGCTCGCGCAGCGCGGGCAGGAACTCGTCCGCGTTCGCCAGGTCGTCCGCGTACGGCTCGAGGAAGCCCTGGCCGGCGTAGGTCTGGAACTGGTCCCACGGCATGTAGAACAGGTCGGGCGGGTTGTTGCCCGAGAAGCCCTGGCCGAGCTGCTGCACGAGGTCGTTCGCGGCGATGACCTCGACGGTGTTGCCGGTCTCCTCGGCCCACGCCTCGGCGGCCTGCGTCACCGCGTCGGTCTCGGCCTGGCCGGACGAGCCGATCAGGATGCTGAGGTCCTGTCCGCTCGTCTCGCCGCCGTCGTTCCCGCCCGGGGAGCAGGCGGCTAGGGTGATGACGAGTCCCGTCGCCACGGCGACGGCGCTCCATTGTGATGTCCTCACGATGTATCCCTTCTGGTGATTGCCGGCCTCAGGTGCCGGGGATCGCGTCGAGCGCCAGGTGTCCAGGCCGTCGCTCGACGAGTCGGGGCGCGAGGAGCCGATCGGTCGGCTCCTCGTCGCTGCTCGGATTGGGGCGCACGTCGTCGCCCGCCGGCCCGAACAGCAGGTCGAGTGCCGCGGCGACGACGTCGTCGAGGGGCTGCTCGATGCTCGAGAGCCCGACGGCCGCGGCCACGGGGGTGTCGTCGAAGCCGACGACGGGAAGCGCGGGGCGCCCGGCGGTGCGGGCGGCGATCATCGCGCCGAGGGCGAGGGAGTCGCTCGCGCAGACGATCGCGTCGGGCGGCTCGGGCAGGGCGAGCAGTTCGGCGGCGGCGCGGGAGCCCTCGGTGACGCCGTCCTCGACGTGCCGGGCGAGCGCCGCCCGCGCGTCGGCGTCGACGCCGCACTCGGCCTCCCAGCCGGCGCGGCGCTCGTCGCCCGTGCCGGAGCCGTGCGGCCAGCCGATCCATCCGACGCGCCGCGCGCCCTGCTCGCGCAGGTGCCGGACGGCCCCGGCGACGCCGGCGCGACCGTCGACGTCGACCCAGCGGTGCCGCACGGCGCTGGTCTCGGGGTCCCACGGGCGACCGAACGCGACGAACGGGACGCCCTGCTCGGTGAGGGCGCGGATGCGCTCGTCGCCGTGGGTGGTCGCGGTGAGCACGAACGCGTCGACGTCGGATCCCTCGCGGAGGCGTCGGATGCGGGCGAGCTCGTCGTCGGGGTCGGCGGCCGAGAAGACCATGACGCGCAGTCCCCGGGCGTCGGCGTGCTCGGTGAGCTTGTGGAGGAACCGATCGAGCACGGCGCCGGAGATGCCGTCGCGCCACGGGTCGATGCGGACCCCGATGGTGGCGGACTTGCGCGTGCGCAGCCGCCGGGCGGAGGCGTGGGGCCGGTAGCCGAGGCGCGAGATGGCCTCGAGCACGCGCTGACGCGTCGCCTCGCGGACGATCTCGGGGCTGTTCAGCACGTTCGACACCGTCTGCCGGGAGACCCCTGCGGCCTGGGCGACGTCGTCGACCGTCGGCATCCTCGACACGTCGCCTCCTTCGGCTGTGCGCGGGTCGTCTTCGGTGACGATCTTCGGAATCCGCCGATTTGATCGATCAAATCTTTGCTAATGTTGCCCACATCCGACAGCGGTGTCAAGCCATCAGGCGGTCACCGTTCCATTACGAACCGGAAGCGAGCACCACGTGACCGCACCACTCCAGCCACTGCTGCACGACGCGCTGGCGGTCCTCAGGGCGCCCACCCAGGTCTGGTCCGCGCACGACGGCGCCATCGGCGGCGCACCCGTGCACGGCGTCTACAGCGCCGACGTCCGACTCGTCCGCGCGATGCGCCTCACGGTCGACGGGCGCGCGCCCGAGCACCTCGCGACCGGGGCCGACCGCAGCGACCACGTGCGCATCGACGCGCTCGTGCGCACGCTCGACGACCCCACCCCCGACCCCGGCGTCCGGCTCGTGATCGAGCGCTCGGTCGACGCGGCCGGCATCGCCGACACCCTCACGCTCCGCAACCGGCAGCCGATCGACGTGCGGGCGCGCGTCCAGATCGAGCTCGAGCCCGACGCGACCCCCGTCGACCACGTCAAGCTCGGCGGGGCCGACACGTCGTCGGCGCGCGCCCGGCTCGAGGCGGGCGCGGCCGTCTGGTCCGGCGAGCAGGTCGCCGCCCGGCTCACCGCACCCGGCTTCGAGATCTCGGTCGACGACCGCGGCATCCGCCTCATCGCCGAGCTCGTCGTGCCGGCCGCCGGCGAAGCGACCGCGGGATGGCGCCTCGACGCCGTCGACGAGGCCGCCGTCGTGCGCGGCGTCGACACGCCCGCGCCGTGGTCGGCACCCGAGGTGGCGGCGGCCGACGACCGCCTCGCGCGCTGGATCGCGCAGGGCCTCGCCGACCTCGACGCGCTCCGCATGACGACGGTGCGACAGCCGGGCGCCGAGTTCATCGCCGCGGGCGCACCCTGGTTCTTCACGCTGTTCGGCCGCGACTCGATCTGGACCGCGCGCATGATGCTGCCCCTCGGCACCGAGCTCGCGGGCGACACCCTGCGCGTCCTCGCGGGGCTGCAGGGCACCCGCGTCGACGACGCCACGGCCGAGGAGCCCGGCAAGATCATGCACGAGCTGCGCCGCGCCGCGCTGTCGCTCGACGGCGCCGACGGCGAACTGCCCCCGCTCTACTACGGCACCGTCGACGCGACCGCGCTCTGGATCGCGCTCCTCCACGACGCCTGGCGCTGGGGCCTGCCCGCCGACGAGGTGCGCGCGCTCCTGCCGAACCTGCAGGCCGCCCTCGCGTGGATGCGCGACCACGGCGACGCCGACGGCGACGGACTCCTCGAGTACGTCGACCGCTCCGGGCGCGGCCTCGCGAACCAGGGCTGGAAGGACTCCGGCGACTCGGTGCAGTGGCGCGACGGTTCCCTCGCCGAGGGGCCGATCGCGCTCGCCGAGGTGCAGGCGTACGCCTACGAGGCCGCCGTGCACGGCGCCGACCTGCTCGACGCGTTCGGCGTCGACGGCGGCGACGAGTGGCGGGCTTGGGCCGCCCGGCTGCGCGACCGGTTCCACGAGGAGTTCTGGATCGACGACCCCGACGGCGCCTACCCGGCGATCGCGCTCGACGCGAACAAGCGCGCGGTCGACACGGTCACCTCGAATATCGGCCACCTGCTCGGCACGGGCCTGCTCGACGCCGACCAGGTCGACCTCGTCGTGCGTCGCCTGACCGACCCCACCCTCGACTCCGGGTACGGCCTGCGCACCATGTCGACCGCGTCCGGCGGCTACTGGCCGCTCAGCTACCACGGCGGCGCGGTGTGGGCCCATGACACGGCCATCGCCGTGCTGGGCCTCGCGCGCGAGGGTCGCGGGGCGGATGCCGCGGGGCTGGTCGAGGGCCTCCTGCGGGCGGCCGCGGGCTTCGGGTACCGCATGCCCGAGCTCCACTCGGGCGACCCGGCGACCGAGGTGTCGGTGCCCGTGCCGTATCCGGCCGCGTGCCGGCCGCAGGCCTGGTCGGCCGCGGCATCCGTCGCCGTGCTCACCGCCGTGCTGGGCCTCGAGCCCGACGGCGACGAGCTGCGCACGAACCCGATCGCCTCGTTCGGGCGGGTCGCCGTCCGCGGCGTCCGGGTGCGGGGGAGCGAGCGCGAGGTCCGCGCCGGCTGAGCCCCCGCCGGCGCCGTCAGGCGAGCTTGCGGAGCACGCGGCCGAGCACGTCGGCCACCTCGGCGCCGTCGGGCGGCGGCGCCCCCTGCTCGGCGCGCCGCGACCAGGTGAGGCCCACGTAGCGCATCACCCCGGCGAGCAGGTGCGTGGTGATCTCGGCCTCGTCGGGGATCGCGGCGAGTTCGGCCTCGTCGGCGCCCGCGCGGAGCGCCTGCTGGCGGAGCCGCAGCTCGACGATCTCGCGCAGCTCGCCCTCGATCTCGGCGAGGCGCTCCATCTGCCGGGCCATGAGCAGCGGGTTGCCCGAGATGGCGCGGATGCGGCGCGCCATGAGCCCGGCGTCACCGGGCAGCTTCGACGGGTCGATGCGCACCAGGCCGACGGCTTCGGCGAGGAGCGGCCCGTCGGAGACGATGAACTCGCGGGCCGCCCGCTCGTCGATGCGCGGGAGGTCGGGCCCCAGCAGCGCGGCATCCTTCGTCTTGAAGTGGTTGAAGAACGTGCGCTGGCTGACGCCCGCCGCCCGGCAGATCATGTCGACCGTGACCCCGTCGTACCCGTGCTCGAGCACGAGCTCGACGGTGGCGCGCTCGATCGCGGCGGTCGTCTCGGCGACGCCTCGGCGGCGTGCACCCGGCTCGGTCGACATGATCTGCTCCTCGGTCTACTCGTACCGTAGCGACTCGATCGGGTCCTGCCGGGCCGCGCGCCGTGCCGGCAGCACGCCCGAGAGGAACGCGATCACCATGATCACGACGATGACCGTGATCACCGTGGCGGGCTCGAACAGCAGCAGCGTGAGACCCGGGAGGTCGGCCAGCACGGTCGACGCCGCGCCCGCGGAGATCGCGGTGCCGACGCCGATGGCCGCCAGTGCGCCGATCGCCGAGCCGAGCAGGCCGATCACGACCGCCTCGAGGCTGAAGAGCCCGAACACCCGGCCGTTCGACATGCCCATGGCCTTCATCAGGCCGATCTCGCGCGTGCGCTCCTGCACGCTCATCAGCAGCGTGTTGACGATGCCGAAGGATGCCGCGATGAGGGCGACCACGGCGAAGGCGCTGAGCACGCCGATGATGCCGGTGATGACGGTCTGGATGACGCCGAGCTGGTCCTCGACGGTCTGCCCCGCGAGGTCGGCGTCGGCGAGGTCGGCCGTGACGGCGTCCACGTCGGCCGAGGTGACCGCGCCGTCGGCGCCGGAGCCCTCGAGGTACGCGACCGCGACGGCGTAGGCGTTCGGCTGGCCGGGCACGGCCTGGGCGTCGGCGATCTCGTCGGTCAGCGCCTGGTTCACGCCGGATCCCGCGGCGAGCAGGCTCGTCCGCGCGACGCCGACGACCTCGGCCTCGACGGTCTGCTCCTCGAGCGCGGCGTCGGTGTACCCGAGGGTCACCGTGGCGCCGACGGCGTCCTCCGCGTCGGCGAAGCCGAGCGCGTCGACGTAGTCCTCGGGCAGCAGGATCTGCAGGTCGCCCGACTCCTGGTCGAGCTGCGCGCCGGCCACGAGGTCGCTGCGGCCGATCGACGACGTGGGGTTCACGTCGAGCTCGTAGCGGCCGTCGGCGGCCGCGTCGGCGTCGCCGGCGATCCAGTCGACGCTGATCTGCCGGACGGGCTCGACCCGGTCGACGCCGGCGATCGCGCGCGTGGCCTCGAGGTCGTCGTCGTTCAGCAGGGTGCCGGAACCGAGCGGGTTCGCCTGGCCGGACTGCTGCCGCCCGTCGGGGTCGTACTCGTTCGGCCCGTCGGTCGTGTCGGTCGATGCGGCCGGGGTGACGAGGAGCACGTCGCCGGTGCTCAGCGTCTCGACCTGCTTGGTGACGTAGTCGTTGACGCCGGCGCCGAGCGCGGTGGTGAGGGTGAGGGTGAACGCGCCGACGAAGAGGCTGAGCGCGGTGAGGGTCGTGCGCAGGCGGCTGCGGAACGCGTTGCGGGTCGCGGTGGTGATGACGTCGGCGGTCCTCATCGGGCCGCTCCTTCCGTGACGACGGATGCCGCGGCATCCGTTCTGGCGATGATGCGGCCGTCGGCGATGGTGATGCGCCGGTCGCAGCGGGCGGCGAGCTCCTCGTCGTGGGTGACGACGACGAGCGTGATGCCGCGGTCGCGCTGCAGGCCGAAGAGGAGGTCCTCGACCTGGCGGCCGGTGGCCGTGTCGAGGTTGCCCGTCGGCTCGTCGGCGAAGATCACGTCGGGCTCGTTGATGAGCGCGCGTGCGATGACGACGCGCTGCTTCTGCCCGCCGGAGAGGTCGGTGGCGCGGTTCTTCGCCTTGTCGGCGAGGCCGAGCGACTCGAGCACCGCCATGCCGCGCCGGGTGCGCTCGCGCGGTGCGACGCCCGCGACGAGCAGGGGGAGCGTCACGTTCTCGAGCACGCTCTGCTGGGCGGTGAGGAAGAACTGCTGGAAGACGAAGCCGAAGCGCTCGTTGCGCAGGCGGTTGAGGGTGCGCGCCCCGGCGCCGGCGACGTCCTCGCCGTCGACCTCGATCCGGCCGGCGTTGGGGCGGTCGAGGAGCGCGAGCAGGTGCATGAGCGTCGACTTGCCCGAGCCGGATCGGCCGACGATCGCGAGCGATTCGCCGTGCTGCACGTCGAGGCTGACGCCCTTCAGTGCGTCGAAGCGGGTCTCTCCGGATCCGTAGGTCTTGGCGAGGTCGACGGCGCGGATCACCGGGGCGCCTCGGGGCGGTGCTGCGGCGGGGGTCATGGGCCTTCCTTTCAGTCGCTACACATCGTAATGCAGTGACTGCAAGTATTGATGCGCTCGCTGCAGAGGTCCTGCGGGCGCCAATGCATTCCCTATGAGTTCAGTACACAGACCGACCGGTCGGTCTGACGGCTACCATGAGTGCATGGACCTCCGCGATCGCATCCTCGACGCCACCCGGCGCCTCACGCTCGAGCACGGCACGATCCCGTCGCTGAACGCCGTGGCCGAGGCGTCCGGCGTCTCCAAGGGCGGGCTCATGCACCACTTCCCGAGCCGCGCGGCGCTCGTCGACGGGCTCGCCCGCCGGGCCCTCGACGAGATCGACCTGGCCATGCGCGAGGCGGCGGCCGAGGGCCGTGCCGCCGCCGCGTGGCTCGGGCTCTCGGTGCCCCGGGGCGACGACCTCGACCTGTTCCGGGCCATGGCCGTCGCCCACCGGGCGCTCGAGGGGCCGGAGTCCGGAGTGCTCGCCGACGCCGCCGCCGCGATCGCCCGGTGGGAGCGGCTCATCGCCGACGAGGTCGGCGACCCCGTGCGCGCGCGCATCGTCCGGCTCGTCGGCGACGGGCTGGCGGGCAACGCCCTGGCCGGCCTCGACGACCCCGTCGCCGACGTCGACCTCGCGACGCTGCTCGACCACCTCGGGGTCGCCGACCGCCGGCCGTGACCCCCGCACTCCTCGCCGGGATCGCCGGCCTCGCCGCACTCGACGCGCTCAATCCGGCGACGATCGTGTCGGTCGCGCTCATCCTCCTCGCGGCGCCGCGACGACCCGGGCTCATCGCGCTCGCGACCATCGCGGGAGCGGCCCTCACCGTGTTCGCGGTCGGAACGGCGCTCTACCTGACCGCGGGTGCCGCCGCCGGCGCGGTCGAGGGCGTCATCACGGTGCTGCGGTTCGCGGCCTTCGGGGCGGCCGCGGTCGGCCTCGTCGTCGCCGGGGTCCGCCGCCTCCGGGACCGACCCCGACGACCCATCGCCCTCCCGGCGTGGTTCGGACCGTGGACCGCGCTGCCGTTCGGCGCCGTCGTCACCGCCGCCGATCTCCCGAACGCGTTCCCGTACTTCATCGCCATCGAGCGCCTCGTCGATTCCGGTGCCCCGGCCTGGCAGGGGCTGCTGGTGCTCGCGGGGTACACCCTCGTCTACTGCCTGCCGTGCCTCGTGCTCCTCGTCGTCGGCCTGCTCGCGCGGGAGCGCACGCGGGCGCGGCTCGAGCGGATCGTGGCGCGTTTCGGCCAGGGCACGGTCCGGCGCTCGGTGCCGCTCGCCGTCCTGCTGTTCGCCGCGGCCGCCGCCGTCGCCGCGGTGCCGTTCCTGCTCGCGTGACCCCCGTGGCGACGCGCGCCGCGGCCGGTCAGGACACGCGCCGATCCGCGGTCGCCAGCAGGCCGACCCCCTCGATCACCGCCCGGTGCGTCTCGCCCGACCCGAGGATCCGGAAGTGGCCGGGCACGGGCACCCGGATGTTCGTCGCCCCGTCGAGCATGCTGCCGTCGGGGATGTGCGGGTCGAACCGTCCGAACACCGAGACGATGCAGGCGTTGACGGATGCCGCGCGCCCGAGCATCACGATGGTCTCGTCGCTCGGCAGCAGCGCCCGCACGCTCGGGTCCACGATGAGCCGGGCCAGGCGCGACCCCGCGAAGGGCGTGCACACGGCGACGACGCCGAGCAGCCCGCGCCGGCCCTCGGCGGCGGGTTCGCCGTCGGGCTCGGCGTCGGCCTGGGCCACCATGAGGTGCTTGGCGATCAGGCCGCCCTTGCTGTGCGCGACGATCACCCGGCCGGCGTTCGGCGCCGGCACCTTCGCCAGCGCGCGCTCCAGCCGCCGTGCCGTGTCGGCGACGCCGCGGCGGTTCGTGCCCATGCCGTGCACGACGCGCACCCGGTGCCCCGCGGCCGACAGCGCATCGCCGAGCGGGCGCATGAACGACCAGTGCTCGTAGATCCCGGGCAGCAGCACGACCTCGGGCAGCGACGGGTCCCCGTGCCGCCACCGCTCGGGCGGGTGCCATCCGTCGACGAGCACCGCCGCCTGCCGCCAGCCCGCGTACACGTAGTCGCCGGCCCACCACCAGGCGCGCTCGATCCGAGACGGCGGCTCGGGCTGCGAGACGCGCGCGACCTCGCGACCGACCGCTTCGCCGCGCGCGTGCCGGGCGACGAGGTCGGCGACCCGGTCGCCGGCCGTGACCATGGTCTCGTGGCCGCGGTCGGGCACCTCCGCGTACCGGCCGTTCGGCAGCATCCGCGTCACCTGCTCGGCCCACGGCTTCGGTGCGAGGCGGTCGTGCTCGCCGCGGATCACGAGCGTCGGCGCGGCGACATCCGGCAGCACCAGCTCGAGGCGGTGGTCGAGCATCTGCCGCAGCTTCTTGAAGTACCACCGGGGCCCGGCCTGCAGGTACGACCGGATGCCGAGCGCGACCACTCGCGGCCGCAGCAGCGACGGGTCGGCGACCAGCCGGATCGCCTGCACGAACGCCGACCGCTCCCGCGGGTTCACGGTGGGGGCGATGAGCACGACGGATGACACGAGCTCCGGCCGTTGCGCGGCGGTCTCGGCGACGATCTGCGTCCCCATCGAGTGGCCGACGAGCACGACGGGCGCCGAGAACCGCTCCGCCTCGATGAGCTCGGCGAGGTACGCCCCGGACTCCGACATCGTCTGCGGGCGGTCGGGCTCCGGCGCCGCGCCGAACCCCGGCAGGTCGAGGGCGAGCACGCGTCCGTGGCGGGCCAGCGCGTCGGCGAGCTCCGACCAGTAGCGGTGGCCCATGCCGATGCCGTGCACGAGCACGAAGACGGGGGCGTCGGCCTCGCCCGACTCGGTGATCACCGTCACCCGGTCGTCGAGGCGGAACTCGCGCGTCCGCGACATCCGCACCCCCTGTCGTCCTGCCTGCTGGTAGCGATCATGCCGGATGCCGCCCGATGACGGCTGGGATCGGGCAGGGGGTTGCGCGGTGCGCGGACGATCGAGTCAGTCGACCAGCCCGGATGCCGCGAGCCGGCGCAGCACCTCGACGCCCGCCGGCGGGCAGCGATGCGCCTCATCGGTGCCCACCCAGTGCACGGCGTCGATCTCGCCGTCGGGCTCGGGCGCGGCATCCGTCTCGACGAGGAAGACGTGCATGCGCACGTGGCGCCCCTCGCCCTGCCCGTGGGCGAGCTCGCGCACCGTGAACGCCTCGGCGAGGGTCGACGGGTCGAGCACCAGCCCGACCTCCTCGCGGGCCTCGCGCGCCGCCGCCTCGGCCGGCGTCTCGCCCGGGTCGATCTTGCCGCCCGGCAGGTAGTGCACCTCGCGCCCGCGAGCCGTGACCATCAGCACGCGACGGTCGCGCACGACGGCGATCGCGGCGACGTGCAGGTCGGGCAGCGGCATCCGTTCAGCCTAGAGCCGGCCCGAGCGGGTGACGGATGCGGAACGCGTGCGCGTTTCTGGGCGGCATCCGCTCGACCGTAGGATAAGGACACCGACTTGCGGGCGTCTCGCCCGATCCCCTCCGCACTGGACCATTGGAGCCACCGTGGCCGCACCCACCCGTCTCGATTCCGTCATCACGCTCGCCCAGCACCGGGGCTTCGTCTTCCAGGCGGGTGAGATCTACGGCGGATCCCGGTCGGCGTGGGACTACGGCCCCCTCGGCGTCGAGCTGAAGGAGAACATCAAGCGCCAGTGGTGGCGCTCGATGGTGCAGGGCCGCGACGACGTCGTCGGCCTCGACTCGAGCGTGATCCTGCCCACCCAGGTGTGGGAGGCGTCGGGTCACGTCGCCGTGTTCACCGACCCGCTCATCGAGTGCCTGCACTGCCACAAGCGCTTCCGCGAGGACCACCTCGTCGAGGCGTACGAGGAGAAGAAGGGCCGCGAGCCCGAGAACGGCCTCGCCGACATCGTCTGCCCCAACTGCGGCACGCGCGGCCAGTGGACCGAGCCGCGCGCCTTCTCCGGCCTGCTGAAGACCTTCCTCGGCGTCGTCGACGACGAGTCCGGCTTGCACTACCTGCGCCCCGAGACCGCGCAGGGCATCTTCGTGAACTTCGCCAACGTGCTGCAGGCGGCGCGCATGAAGCCGCCGTTCGGCATCGGCCAGATCGGCAAGTCGTTCCGCAACGAGATCACGCCGGGCAACTTCATCTTCCGCACGCGCGAGTTCGAGCAGATGGAGATGGAGTTCTTCGTCGAGCCCGGCAGCGACGAGGAATGGCACCAGTACTGGATCGACACGCGCTTCCAGTGGTACGTCGACCTCGGCATCGACCCCGAGAACCTGCGCCTGTTCGAGCACCCGAAGGACAAGCTCAGCCACTACTCGAAGCGCACCGTCGACATCGAGTACCGCTTCGGCTTCACCGGCGGCGAGTGGGGCGAGCTCGAGGGCGTCGCGAACCGCACCGACTTCGACCTGTCGACCCACGCCGAGCACTCCGGCAAGGACCTCTCGTTCTTCGACCAGTCGAAGAACGAGCGCTGGACCCCGTACGTGATCGAGCCCGCGGCCGGCCTCACCCGCTCGCTCATGGCGTTTCTCGTCGACGCGTACCACGTCGAGGAGGTGCCGAATGCGAAGGGCGGCACCGACACCCGCACCGTGCTGAAGCTCGACCCGCGCCTCGCGCCCGTCAAGGCCGCGGTGCTGCCGCTCTCCCGCAACGAGAAGCTGTCGCCGCTCGCGCGCGACGTCGCCGCGCGCCTGCGCAAGCTGTGGAACGTCGAGTTCGACGACGCGGGTGCCATCGGCCGCCGCTACCGCCGCCAGGACGAGATCGGCACCCCGTTCTGCGTCACGGTCGACTTCGACTCGCTCGACGACGACGCCGTGACCGTGCGCGACCGCGACACCATGCAGCAGGAGCGCGTGCCGCTCGCCGAGCTCGAGTCGTACCTCGGTTCGCGCCTCGTCGGCGCCTGAGCGCCGCCGGCGTCGCGCCCGCCCCCTCGCTCGCTCGCTCCGCCCGCCCGCTCGCCCGCGGTCGAGTGTCCACGAAACGTCGCCCCGCGTTGGCGAACCCCACCATTCGTGGACACTCGAGGGTCCCGCGGTGCGGGGTGTGCCGAGCGGATGCCGCGGACGCCGCCGCGTCGCTAGGGTGAACCGCATGCACGCGGCATCCGGTGGTGGCTTCTTCGACGTCGAGCGGCCGGAACCGCCCGAACCCGATGAGCTGCCCACTCCGCCGTGGATGCAGCCGCCGCGCGACGAGCTGCCCGGCCGGGTCGTGCTCGACGAGGTGCTGTTCCGCAGTGAGCGGGTCGTGCTCGTGCTGCGCGAGATCCGCCGGTTCGGCAACGGCCTCGACCTGCGGCTGGGCTGGTCGGCGCGTCGGGCGGGGATGCCGCGACGCGAGTGGGACGAGTCCATGCAGTCCGCCATGGGGTGGCAGACACCGCCCGGCGACGAGTCGGCCTTCCGGGTCGGGCTCCGGCTTCCGGATGGCGCGCCGCTGCTGCCGCTGCATCTCCTCGGCAACCCGTGGGGTGAGCCGGAGTCGGTCGCGCCGCCGACCCTCATGGCGAATCACGGAGGAAGCAGCGGCGGCGCCGACTGGTACGACGGCAGGCAGACGGCGTGGCTGTGGTGGCCGACGCGGCCCGAGGGCGACGACCTCGAGCTCGTGGTCGAATGGCGCGGGCTCGAGATCCCCGAGCTCTCGCACCGCATACCGGCCGACGTGCTCGCCGCCGCACCGGCTCCGCGTCCCCTCTGGGACTGAACTCCCCGCGTCAGGCCCGCCCGGCGCGCAGCGCCCGCCACTCGCGGCGCAGCATGCCGTACGACGCCGTGTCCTGCCATTCGCCGTCGTTCCACTCCTCCTCGACGAGGGTCGCCTCGCGGCGCATGCCCAGTCGTTCGCAGAGTCGAGCGGATGCCGCATTGCGGGCGTCGAGGTGCGCGACGACCCGGTGCGCGACGAGCCGCCCGAAGGCGAGATCCAGTGTGGCGGCGGCCGCCTCCGCGGCGAGACCGCGCCCGTGGAAGTCGGGGTGGACGACCCAGCCGATCTCGAGACGGGCGTGGACGGATGACGCGAGCCGCAGCATGATGTCGCCGACCACGCGATCCTCGCGGGGGCGGCCGGGTGCGGCATCCGTCGTCGAGGGCTCGCCGACGAGGGCCATCGCGAGGAACACCGCATCGCCGTCGTCGGCCAGGCGGCGGGATGCCGCGCGGGTCTCGGTGTGCTCGCGCGCCTGGTCGCGGTCGCGCTCGGGCCACGGGATGTAGCGCAGCACCTCGGGCAGGGACTGGTACTCCCAGACGTCGTCGGCGTCGGCGGTCGCGAGGGGTCGCAGCCGCAGTCGTTCGGTCCGGATCGGCCGGCGGTCGAGCTCGGCCACGTCGAACGGGAGCCGAAGCGCGGGCGGGCCGGCGTCGGCCGCGTCATCCGGTCGTTCGTGCACGGTCACGGGGCGACAGCGTAGCGCGCGGGACGTGTCAGCGGGTGCCGCCGGCGCGGCGCCCTCGCTCGTCCTCGGGGCGCTCGTCGGCGCCGGCGGAGGCCGCCGCCTCGGGCTCGGGCCGGATGCCGAACATCGCCTCGAGGCCGTCGAGCCAGGCCTGCTGCTCGCCCGCGCGGGCGTACTCGCGCGAGCGCGCCATGGGGGTGTGCAGCAGTACGCCGGCCATGTGGCGGAGCGCGGCCTCGGTGCGGCCGTCGTCGTCGCCGCGCACCCGGGCGCGGCGGATCTCGGCGTCGAGCACGTCGAACACGTGCTTGCGGAGGGCGACGACCGCGGGCGCGAGGTCGAGCTCTTCACCGACGCGGCTGAACTTGCGGGCGGCGCGCTCGACGAGCTCGCGCGCGGCATCCGTCGCACCGAACTCCTCGAGCGGCGCGTGGATCTTGATGGTCTCGAGGTCGAGCAGGTCGACGCCGGGTACGCCGGCGACGTCGGGGTCGACGTTGCGGGGCAGGCCCAGGTCGATGATGAGCTGGCGCGGCGCCTCGGCCTGCGCCGCGTCATCCGCTTCGCCCTCGACCGTGGTCGCCGTGCCCTCGCGCGGGCGGAGCAGGGCGACGGGAACGGGCCGCTCGGCCACCGCGAGCTCGGTGCGGCCGAGCTCGATCAGCGAGCGGTCGACGACGTGGTGCTCGACCATGGTGCAGGTGACGATGAGGTCGGCGCCGGCAGCCGCCATGGCGTAGTCGCCGGTCTCGACGGCGGCGATGTCGTGGCTCGCGGCGAACTTCGCGCCGCGGCCCGTGGGCGAGTACACCGATACGTCGGTCACGCCGCGGTCGCGCAGCGCGGCGAGCGATGCGCCGGCGTAGCGGCCGGTGCCGACGAGCAGGACCCGCACGGCCGACCAGTCGGTGACGCGGCTCTCGGCGAGGTCGAGTGCGAGGCGCACGAGTGAGCGGCCCTCGCTGCCGATGCCGGTCGCGTTCTTCACGCGCCGCGACGTCTGCGAGGCGCGCTGGAACAGCCGCTCGAGCTCGGGCGTCGTGGTGCCCTCCTTGCGAGCGCGCTCGAGCGAGCGGCGCACCTGCCCTGCGATCTCGCCCTCGCCGACGACGACCGATTCGAGACCGGATGCCACGGCGAACAGGTGACCGGCGACGGCGTTGCCGTGCACGAAGCCGAAGGTGCTGCGCAGCTCGTCCGGCTCGAGGGCGGCGACGTCGCCGACCGCGCGGATGGCGTCGTGGACGGCGTCGACGGGGGAGTCGCCCTCGGGGGTGTCGAGGTCGAGGTAGGCCTCGAAGCGGTTGCAGGTCGCCACGACGACGGCGCCCTGCACGGCCGGGTGCCCGTCGAGGAGACGGGGTGCGGCGTGCTCGGCGGTCGCCGAAAGCCGTTCGAGCATGTCGAACCCGGCGTTCTTGTGACTCGCGGTGAGACAGATGAGCACCAGACGATTCTACCGGTGGTCGAAAGGTGCTCCGACCGGCCGTGTCATCATCGGGTTCAGGCCGCAGCGTGGGGCCGGATCACGGGGATGGCGCCCGTGAGCGGCGGCAGTTCGAGCCCCTCGGCCGCGAGGGCGGCCCGGTGTCGCGCCTTCCACGATCGCACCGTCGCGAAGAACGGGGCGTCGGTGAGCGCGTACCGGCCGAGACGTGGGTCGCTCAGCATGACGGGCAGCTCGACGCTGATGCCCGCCCGCCGGACCCGCACGACGGCGACGGGCACCTCGGTGCTGCCGACGACCGCGCGATCCGAGCGGATGGTGCGCACCTCGCGCCACGGGAAGTGGGCGACCCGGCGGGGACGACGTCCGCCGCTCCAGAACGAGAGGCCGCCGTCGTCGGCGACGATCGAGAACCGCGACGGGAGGGCGGCCGTGCTGCCGCCCGGGTGGCCGAGTTCGGTGAGGCGCGCGACGAGCTCGCGGTTGCGGATGCCGCTCGCGATCTCGCCGCGATGGATGCTCTGGAGCGCCCGGCGCCGTGCCGTCGCGCGCGCGGACGCGGCGCCGCGTCGCAGCGCCACCGCGACCGCGACGATCGCGGTCGCGGTCGCGAGCACGAGCGCGAGTTCGGTGGCGGGCATCTCGGGCAGGCGCGGCACGAGCCGCTCCACCCAGGCCTGGCCGAGCGCCAGCCCGGCCACGAGGAGGACGGCGGCGAGCGCGACCAGGACGATCGATCCGGTGCGATGCCGCGGTGCAGTGCTGGACATTGGGGGACTCCGTGGGTGGCGGAGGCGCGCCGTCGCTGGGGAGGCGTCGGTGCGTCGCCGTGCGCGGGGGATGCACGACCGTCCGACTGTAGCGCCGTGGGAGCGCGACCACCAGACCTCGTTCTCCATTCGTCCAACATCCGGCGTCGCCGGCGGAACAGGACGCGTTCAGTCGCGATGGGGGAGGATGTTGCGCGTGATCCTCTCCCCGCAGCATCCGCTCGCCTCAGGCCTCACCCACGACTCGCGCCTCGTGCGCGCCTACCGCGGTGAGCGCAGCGACACCACGCCGGTGTGGTTCATGCGCCAGGCCGGGCGCTCGCTGCCGGAGTACCGCGAGCTGCGCGTCGGCACCCGCATGCTCGACGCGTGCCTCGACCCCGCGATGGCGGCCGAGATCACGCTCCAGCCCATCCGCCGCCACGGCGTCGACGCGGGCATCTTCTTCAGCGACATCGTGGTGCCGTTGAAGCTCGTCGGCGTCGACGTCGAGATCCAGCCCGGCCGCGGTCCGGTGTTCGGGTCGTCGTACGGCGATGCGGCGGGCGTCGCCGAGCTGACGAGGATCGACCCGGCCACGCTCGACGAGGCCGCCGGCCCCATCGCCGAGGCCGTGCAGCGCACCGTCGCCGAACTCGCGACGCTCACCGCGCCCGGCGCCCCGACCAGTACGCCGCTCATCGGCTTCGCCGGTGCGCCGTTCACCCTCGCCGCGTACCTGGCAGAGGGCGGCCCGTCGAAGGACCACCTCGCCGCGCGCACGCTCATGCACGCCGACCCGGGCGCCTGGCGCGCCCTCATGGACTGGACCGCCGAGCTCACGGGCCGCTTCCTGCGCACGCAGGTGCTCGCCGGGGCGTCCGCGGCGCAGCTGTTCGACTCGTGGGCGGGCGCGCTCTCGCTCGCCGACTACGAGACGCACGTGGCCCCCGCCTCCGCGGCGGCCCTCGCGCACGTGCACGACCTCGAGTACGAGGTGCCGGGGGCGACGGATGCCGCGGGCGCGCCCGTCCGCCGCGCCGTGCCCGTCGTGCACTTCGGGGTCGGCACGGGCGAACTGCTCGGCGCGATGGCCTCGGTCGGCGTCGACGCGCTCGGCGTGGACTACCGCGTGCCGCTCGACGTGGCATCCGCCCGGGTCGGCGGTGGCGTGCCGCTGCAGGGCAACCTCGACCCCGCGCTCCTCGCCGCGCCGTGGCCCGTGCTCGAGCGCGCGGTCCGCGACGTGCTCGACCGCGGCCGGGTCGCACCCGCGCACGTGTTCAACCTCGGCCACGGCGTGCCCCCCGAGACGGACCCGACCGCACTGACGCGCGTCGTGGAGCTCGTGCACGAGGCCGGCCGATGACCGACCCCGGGGTCACCGGCGGTGCCGAGCACCGCACGACCGACGTGGTCGTGGTCGGCGGTGGCGTGGCCGGACTGGTCGCAGCGCTCGAGTGCGCGCGGATCGGGCTCGGCGTGACCGTGCTCGAGCGGGCCGACCGGCCGGGAGGCTGCGTCGGCCGCATCGAGCTCGACGGCCTCGCGCTCGACAGCGGCGCCGAGTCGTTCGCGACCCGCAACGGGTCGGTGGCCGCCCTGGCCGAGCGGCTCGGCCTCGGCGACCGCATCGAGCGGCCGAATCCGTCGGGGGCCTGGCTGGTCTGGGGCGATGGCGGCGCGACGAAGGCCGCGCCGCTGCCGCGCACCGGCATGCTCGGCATCCCCGCGAACCCGCTCGGCGACGACGTGCGCGCCATCATCGGGTGGGGCGGCGCCTGGCGGGCGTGGCTCGACCGGGTGCGGCCGATCCTCAAGATCGGACGAGCGGAACGGCTCGGCCCGCTGGTCCGCGAGCGGATGGGCCGGGCGGTGCTCGACCGGCTGGTCGCGCCGATCTCGGCGGGCGTGTACTCGACCGATCCCGACGACCTCGACGTCGACGTCGTCGCGCCCGGGCTGAACGAGGCCATGACGCGTGCCGGGTCCCTGTCGGGCGGCGTGGCGCAGCTCGTCGGCGAGCGGAAGGCGGGCAGCGCGGTCCTCGGGCTCCGCGGCGGCATGCACACCCTCGTCGACGCCCTGCTCGCCGAACTCGACCGCTTCGGCGCCGACGTGCGCACCGGGGTGCGGGTCACCGCACTCGACCGGGGCGAGCCGGCGGCGACGGAGGACGGCCGCCCGGCGTCCGCGTGGCGCGCGGTCGGCGAGGCCGCCGCCTACGACGGCGGCGCACCCGGCTCCGTGGTGGTCGACGCGCGCTTCGCGATCGTCGCGACGCCGGCGCACGTCTCCCGCGGACTCCTCGCAGGCCTCGTCGGCGAGGAGGCGCTCGCCGAGGAGTGGCCGGACGCGGCATCCGTCGAACTGGTCACGCTCGTGCTCGACGCCCCGGCGCTCGACGCGGCGCCCCGCGGCACCGGCGTGCTCGTCGCGGCCGACGCGCCGGGCGTCACGGCGAAGGCGCTGACGCACTCGAGCGCCAAGTGGCCCTGGCTCGCGGATGCCGCATCGGGCCGTCACGTCGTCCGCCTCTCCTACGGCCGCGCGGGCGCCGCCGGGCCGCTCGCGGACCTCGATGACGATGCGGTGACCGAGCTCGCGGTGCGCGACGCGTCGGCGCTGCTCGGCGTCCCGCTGGACCGCTCGCAGGTGCGCGCCGCCGGGCGCAGCGCCTGGCGGGACGCCCTCTCGCAGGCCGCCGTCGGCCAGCGCGCTCGCGTCCGCGCACTCGAGGAGGCGATCGACGAGCACTCCGGCCTCGCCGTCACGGGCTCGTGGGTGGCCGGGACGGGGCTCGCGTCGGTCGTGCCGCACGCGACCGAGGCGGCCGGACGCATCCGCCACCTGGCCGTCCACGTCGCCGACGACGCATAGCCGCAACGGAATACGAGGACGCCCGAGACCTCGCAACCCCCTTGCGCGGCCCGGGTCGGGGTCTACGCTGGGTGTCACTGCTGTCTTGACAACCGCAGCGGGGGATGGGGTGCACATGAAGGGCAAGTTCCTCTTCGTCGTCGGTCTCGGCGTCGGCTACGTGCTGGGCACGCGCGCCGGACGCGAGCGCTACGAGCAGATCCGCAAGGCGGCGGAGGACGTCTGGAACCAACCGAAGGTCCAGGAGGGCGTCGACACGGTCAAGGGCTTCGCGATGAGCCGTGCCGGTGACGTCGGCGACAAGGTCCTCGACGGCGCGAAGAAGCTCGTGTCGCAGTTCACCAGCACGCAGGGATCCACGCGGTCCTCGTCCGCGAAGTCCGCCTCGGGCTCGTCGACCGGCTCGTCGTCGGGCACGGCGTCGACCGGCTCGGGCTCATCGCGTTCGACCTCCGGCGGGTCGTCCTCGAAGTCGAGCGGCAACGGCAGCAAGGGGTCGTCGGGCTCCTCGTCGTCGGGCTCCTCCTCGTCGTCGAACTCGAACGCCAAGTCCGCCGGATCGGGTTCGGGCTCCTCGAGCTCGTCCTGACCGATCCCTGACGGAGGTGGAATCGCGATGTCCTCACCACTGAACGACGAGCGCGGGCTGTTCACGCTGCTCGGAGAACTGCCCGACCGCATCTCCACGCTGGTCCGAGCCGAGATCGACCAGGTCAAGGCCGAACTCACCTACAAGGCGAAGCACTTCGGCATCGGCGCGGGCCTCGTCGTCGTGGCGGCGTTCGTCGGCATCTTCCTGCTCGGCACCCTCATCGCGACCGGCATCCTCGCGCTGTCGCTCGTGATGCCGGGATGGGCGGCGGCGCTCATCGTGTCGGGCGTGCTGCTGCTGATCATCCTGATCCTGCTCGGGGTGGCCGTGCTCAACTTCAAGCGCGGCAGCGAGCCGCTCGAATCGATCGAGAGCGTCCGCCAGGACCTCGACGCGATCACCGGACGGGGGGCGTATGGCAGCCGGAACTGACGTGGCGACGCTCGACAAGAAGACGCAGCGGAACCTGACGCGCCTGCAGGCGCACGACAACGCGCGTGCCGCACGCGACGAGCTCGCGGCGACCCTCGGCGCGATCGAGGAGCACCTCAACGTGCCGAAGCGCCTGGCGCGTGCGACCGCCCGGGCGAAGCTCCGCGTGCAGCGCTTCGCCGACGAGCAGCCCGGCACGGCCATCGCGGTCGCCGCCGGGGTGGCCGTCGCGGTGGGGGTCGGCGTGTGGCTCGTGGTTCGCGCCAACCTCGAACGGTGACGATCCGGTGACGGATGCCGCGGCGTCGGCCGACGCGGCCGGCAACGCGCCCACCGCGGTCGAACGCGCGACGGCGCAGCTCCGCGAGGAGATCCTGAGCGGCACCCTTCCGCCGGACGAGCCGCTCAGGGAGGAGTCGTGCGCCGCGCGGCTGGGCGTCTCCCGGCACACCATCCGGGCGGCGTTCCAGCGACTCGTCGCCGAGCGGCTCGCCGTCGCCGAACCCTACCGGGGCGTTCGCGTGACGAGCTTCGACGACGCGCAGCTGCTCGCGCTGCAGCAGCTCCGCGCCGCACTCGAGGTCGAGGCCGTGCGGATCGCCTTCCAGCGATTCGGCGGGGCGCTGCCCGAGGCGGCGCTGGCGCCGGCGCGGGCGGCGATCGATGCGATGGAGCGGTTGAGCACCGGTGACGACCGGCCGGGATCCGCCCCGGACGCGGCCTGGCTCGAGGTCGAGCGGCTGCACGCCGACTTCCACTCCGCCCTCGTGGCCGCCTCCGGCAGCCCGCGGATCATCGAGATCCACACGACCCTCGGCAGCGAGCTGCTGCTGTTCATCCTCCACGCGCGGACGCACTACAGCGTCGCGTCGGTCGTCGAGGAGCATCGGCGCCTCCTCGACGAGCTCCCGACGCGGGGGCCGGAGGCGCTGCGCGCCCACCTCGAACACTCGACCAGGCTGCTCCTCGACTGAGCGGCCGCCCCTGAGGACGCACGACATGGACCGGACCGAACTGCGGGCCCTGCAGGCCCCGCTCAAGGAGCGCTACCGCGACGACCCCGACGCGGCGGTCACGCCCGTGGCCGCCCGCGGGTCGTTCGCCGACCCGGGCATCACCGCCACCATCGACACCTGGGCGGGCCCGGTCCGAACCGGGTTGCACCCCGCGACGGGCGGAGACGGCGGCGACGCCTGCTCGGCGGACTTCCTCCTCCAGGCGCTCCTCGGGTGCGCCGGGGTGACGCTCCGATCCGTGGCGACGGCGATGGGCGTCGAGATCCGCTCGGCCGAGCTCAGCGCCGAGGGCGTGTTCGACGTCCGGGGCACGCTCGGCATCGACCGGACCGTCCCCGTGGGCGTCATGGACGTGGTGGTCACGGCCGTCGTCGACACCGACGCGGACGACGCCGCGCTCGAGCGGCTCCGCACCGGAACCGAGCGGTTCTGCGTGGTGGCGCAGTCGCTCGCCGAGG
The DNA here is from genome assembly GCF_023217995.1 of Agromyces sp. C10. Classification (NCBI taxonomy): domain Bacteria; kingdom Bacillati; phylum Actinomycetota; class Actinomycetes; order Micrococcales; family Microbacteriaceae; genus Agromyces; species Agromyces sp. C10. Next base: position 304,948 of record NZ_JALPSX010000001.1, read on the forward strand.
CGCCGGAGTTCGTCGTGGTGCGGGCGACGAGCTGACGCCGCGGCATCCGTCGACCGCATTTCGTCCTTTCAGGTTGCGGGGGGAGGATAGGGACATGTCTTCCCCCGCTGCCGAAGGGGCAGCCGACGCGCCCCGACCCGAATCCGCCGACGAGCAGACGTACGAGGGCTACACCCTCTTCGCCGTGCTCCGGAAGGACCCAGCTCGACCCGACGACCTCGACGGCCGCGACGTCCCGCGGTTCGTCGACGAGCTCGACGGCGTGATCAACCTCGTCCAGGACGAGGGCGTCGTCGTCCGTGGCATCTACGACGTCTCCGGCCTCCGCGCCGACGCCGACGTCATGGTGTGGCTGCACGGGCCGACCGCCGAGGGACTCCAGTGGGCGCTGCGCGAGCTGCGGCGCGCCAGGCTGTTCCGCGCGCTGCTGCCCACGTGGAACGCGATGGGCGTGCACCGCGACGCCGAGTTCAACAAGGCGCACGTGCCCGGCTTCCTCCGCGGCGTCGAGCCCAGGGCGTGGCTCACGATCTACCCCTTCGTCCGCAGCTACGAGTGGTACCTGCTGCCGCCCGAGGAGCGCGGCCGCATGCTCGCCGAGCACGGGCGGAAGGGCGCCGCGTTCCGCGGGGTCATCGCCAACACCGTCTCGGCGTTCTCGCTCGGCGACTACGAGTGGCTGCTGCCCATGGAGTCCGACGAGCTCACCGACCTGGTCGACATGATGCGCGACCTGCGCGCCACCGACGCCCGTCGTCACGTGCGCGACGAACTGCCGTTCTACACCGGTCGACGCATCACGACCGCCGAACTCGTGGAGGTACTGCAGTAATGGCCGCGACGAACATCGGGCGCAAGCCCGCTCCCGCGACCTCGGCATACTGCGCACCGGGCGCCGTCGTGCCCGGTGCGACCGCGCCCGCCCGGTCCGGACCCGAGCACGTCGAGGAGCCCGTCGCGTACGACGCGATCCTCCTCGCCGGCTTCGGTGGGCCCGAGGGGCAGGACGACGTCATCCCGTTCCTGCGCAATGTCACGCGCGGCCGCGGCATCCCCGACGAGCGCCTCGAGGAGGTCGCCCACCACTACCGCCACTTCGGCGGCGTGAGCCCGATCAACGAGCACAACCGCCAGCTGAAGGCGGCGCTCGAGGCCGAGCTCGCGGGCCGCGGCATCGACCTGCCGGTGATCTGGGGCAACCGCAACTGGGACCCGTACCTCAACGACGCGGTCCGCGAGGCGAACGAGCGCGGGTACACCAAGCTCATCGCGATCGCCACGAGCGCCTACAGCTCGTACTCGAGCTGCCGCCAGTACCGCGAGGACTACGCCGACGCGCTCGAGGACACGGGCCTCGGCGAGGTCATCGAGATCGACAAGGTGCGCCAGTTCTTCGACCACCCCGGCTTCGTGACGCCGTTCGTCGAGGGCCTGCGCGACGGGCTCGCGAAGCTCGAGGCCGAGCACCCGGGGCTGAACCGCACGACCGAGGTCGAGGTGCTGTTCGCCACGCACTCCATCCCGACGGCGGATGCCGCGAAGTCGGGCCCCGCGGAGCGCGGGTTCGGCGAGGGCGGCGCGTACGCGGCGCAGCACCTCGCGGTCGCCGAGGTCGTCATGCGCGAGGCCGGCGCCGCCGACGTGCCGTGGCAGCTCGTCTACCAGTCGCGGTCCGGGCCCCCCTCGCAGCCGTGGCTCGAGCCCGACGTGAACGACGCGATCGCCGAGCTGCCCGCCGCGGGCCGCAAGGCCGTCGTGATCGTGCCCCTCGGGTTCGTGAGCGACCACATGGAGGTCATGTGGGACCTCGACGAGGAGGCGATGGAGACGGCCGAGGAGCACGGGCTCGCCGCCGTCCGCGTCCCGACGCCCGGCGTGCACCCCGCGTACGTCGCCGGCCTCGTCGACCTCGTGCTCGAGCGCGTGAACGGCACGCCCGCCGCCGACCGCCCGCACCTGACCGACCTCGGGCCCTGGTACGACACGTGCCGCCCCGGCTGCTGCGAGAACGTGCGCCTCGGCTTCAAGCCGGCGCTCGCGGGGATCGCGCCGTGAGTCCTGCGCGCGACGTGATCCGGGTGGGCACGCGGGGCAGCGCCCTCGCCCTCGCGCAGACCCGGCAGATCGCCGAGCGGCTCGGTGCGGCGGCCGACGCCGACATCGAGATCGTGACGGTCACGACCCAGGGCGACACGTCGCGCGCGTCGCTGCAGCAGATCGGCGGCACCGGAGTGTTCGCCGCGGCCCTGCGCGAGGCGCTCGTCGCGGGGGAGTGCGACGTGGTCGTGCACTCGCTGAAGGACCTGCCGACGGGCGAGCACCCCGACCTGCGCCTCGGCGCCGTGCCCAAGCGCGCCGACGCGCGCGACAGCCTGTGCGCGCGCGACGGGCTCGCGCTCGCCGACCTGCCCGAGGGGGCCCGCATCGGCACCGGCTCGCCGCGCCGCATCGCGCAGCTCGGGCAAGCCCGACCCGACGTGGTCGCGGTCGACGTGCGCGGCAACATCGACACGCGCCTCGGCTTCGTCGAGCAGGGCGAACTCGACGCGGTGCTGCTCGCGTCGGCCGGCCTGCAGCGGTTGGGTCGAGCGGATGCCGCGACCGAGCGCTTCGAGCTCGCCGACTGGCCCACGGCGCCGGGCCAGGGCGCGCTCGCGCTCGAGGTCCGTCGCGAGCGCGGACCGCGCCACCTGGAGCGCGGACTCGAGGCCGTCGACCACGCGTCGACGAGGGCCACGGTGCTCGCCGAGCGGCTGGTGCTCGCGGGTCTCGAGGCCGGGTGCGCCGCGCCCATCGGCGCGACCGCGTTCATCGAGGACGAACTTCTGTTCCTCACGGCGACGGTGTACAGTGCCGACGGGACGCGGTGGTTGACGAGTTCGCACGCCGCGACCCCCGAAAGCCGCTCGGCCGCCGATCTGGCGGACGCGGCCCGCGATGTCGCAGAACGCGCCGTCGCGGAACTCCTCGGCAACGGCGCCGCCGACCTCGCACCTGCCCTGGAGTCGCCGTGACCGAATTCGAACCGATGACCGGCCCCCTCCACCTGCCCGGCGCAGATGGATCCAAGCCGCTCGCCGGTTGGCGCGTACTCGTGCCGCGCGGCGGACCCTGGGGCGACTCGGTCGCCGGGTCGCTGCGGGCGCGCGGCGCGTCGCCGATCATCGCGCCGATGATCAACTTCGCGCCGACCGACGACCAGCCGGCGCTCGAGGCGGCGCTCGCGAAGCTCGCTGCCGGCGGCTTCGACTGGGTCACCGTCACGAGCGCGACGACGGTCGACGTGCTCTCCTCGTACGGCGCGGTCATCCCGGAGTCGACGAAGGTCGCCGCGGTGGGCGAGACCACCGCGGCCGCCCTCGTCGCGGCCGGTTACCGCGCCGACATCGTTCCCAGCGAAGACAATTCCGCCCGGGGCCTCCTCGAGGAGTGGGAGGCCGCGACCGAGGGCGTGAAGCCGTTGCGGGTCCTCGCGCTCCGCTCGGCGATCGCGAAGCAGGTGCTCTCCGTGGGGCTCGAGCGCATCGGCCACCACGTCGAGGCGGTCGTCGCGTACCGCACCGTCGGCGTCCCGGTCGCGCAGAAGGTCGTCGATGACGTGCGCGCCGGCAAGGTCGACGCGATCCTCGTCACGTCGGGCAGCGTCGCCGAGCAGGTGCAGGCGCAGCTCGGCCCCATCCCCGAGCGCACGCTCGTCGCCGCCATCGGCCCGCAGACCCAGAAGGATGCCGCGAAGCTCGGCCTCCGCGTCGACGTCGTCGCCGCCGAGCGCAGCGCCGAGTCCCTCATCGAGGCGGTCGTGCACGCCGCCACGCAGACGGTCTAGCCCCGCGCCATCCGCTCGTCCGCGCCATCCGTGCACGAGTCCGCGCCCACCGAGCGTCCAGCCGGGCGCGCGTAGGCTTGGCGGGTGACTTCCGCACCCGCCCCCCGCGTGCGACCCCGGCGCCTCCGCGAGACGCCGGCCCTCCGCCGCCTCGTCTCCGAGACCCGCCTCGACCCGGCCGAGCTCGTGCTGCCGATCTTCGTCCGCGAGGGCGTCGACGAGCCGCTGCCGATCGCCTCGATGCCCGGCGTCGTGCAGCACTCGCTCGACTCGGTGAAGCAGGCGGTGACGGATGCCGCGGCCGCGGGCGTCGGCGGCGTGATGCTGTTCGGCGTCCCGGAGACGCGCGATGCGACGGGCTCGTGCGGCGTCGACCCCGAGGGCATCCTCAACGTCGCCACGCGCGTCGTGGCCGACGAGGTCGGCGACGCGCTCGTCGTGCAGACCGACCTGTGCCTCGACGAGTTCACCGACCACGGCCACTGCGGCGTGCTCGACGCGCTCGGCCGCGTCGACAACGACGCGACGCTCGAGCGCTACCGCGAGATGGCGCTCGTGCAGGCGGCGTCCGGATCGCAGCTCCTCGGCCTCTCCGGGATGATGGACGGCCAGGTCGCCGCGGTGCGCGAGGCGCTCGACGGCGCCGGCTTCGCGCACACCGCGATCCTCGCGTACTCGGCCAAGTACGCCTCGGCGTTCTACGGCCCCTTCCGCGACGCGGTCGAGTCGACCCTCGAGGGCGACCGCCGCACGTACCAGCTCGACCCCGGCAACCGCCGCGAGGGCCTCCGCGAAGCGATGATCGACATCGACGAGGGCGCCGACGTCGTGATGGTCAAGCCCGCGGGCTCGTACCTCGACGTGCTGGCGGATGTCGCCGCCGCGAGCGACGTCCCGGTCTGGGCGTACCAGGTGTCGGGCGAGTACGCGATGATCGAGGCCGCTGCGATGCACGGCTGGATCGACCGCCGTCGTGCGGTGATCGAGTCGGTCCGCGGCATCCGTCGTGCCGGTGCCGATGCCGTGCTGACCTACTGGGCGACCGAGCTCGCCGGATGGATCCGGGAGGGGATCGAATGACCACCGCCACGCAGACCAACGCCGACCTGTTCGCCCGCGCGCAGGCGGCCATTCCCGGCGGCGTGAACTCGCCCGTACGCGCGTTCCGCTCGGTCGGCGGCACGCCGCGCTTCCTCGTCTCGGCGCGCGGACCGTACGTGACCGACGCCGAGGGACGCGAGTACGTCGACCTCGTCGCCGGTTGGGGGCCGGCCATCCTCGGCCATGCGCACCCCGAGGTGATCGCCGCCGTGCAGGAGGCCGCGGCGCGCGGCCTGTCGTTCGGCGCGTCGACGCCCGTCGAGACCGAGCTGGCCGAGCTCATCGAGCAGCGCGTGGCGCCGATCGAGAAGCTGCGCCTGGTGTCGACGGGCACCGAGGCGACGATGAGCGCCATCCGGCTCGCCCGCGGCTTCACCGGCCGCGACCTGCTCGTGAAGTTCTCGGGCCACTACCACGGCCACTCCGACGGGCTGCTCGCCGAGGCCGGCTCGGGACTCGCGACGTTCGCGCTGCCCGGTTCCGCGGGCGTGCCCGCCGACGTCGCCGCGCTCACGCTCGTCGTGCCGTACAACGACCTCGACGCCCTGCGCGCGGTGTTCGCCGAGCACGGCGACCGCATCGCGGCGGTCATCACCGAGGCCGCCGCCGCGAACATGGGCGTCGTCCCGCCGCTGCCCGGCTTCAACCGCGCGCTCGTCGAGCTCGCGCACGCGCACGGCGCGCTCGTCATCAGCGACGAGGTGCTCACCGGGTTCCGGGTCTCGAAGGCCGGCTGGTGGGGCCTCGAGGCCGAGACGGATGCCGCGTACACGCCCGACCTCGTCACGTTCGGCAAGGTCGTGGGCGGCGGCATGCCCGTCGCCGCGCTCGGCGGTCGAACCGAGATCATGGAGCGGCTCGCGCCGCTCGGCCCGGTCTACCAGGCGGGCACGCTCTCCGGGAACCCGGTCGCCGTCACGGCCGGCGTCACCACGCTGCGGCTCGCCGACGACGCGGTCTACGCGCGGCTCGACGAGGTCGCGGCACTGCTGCAGCGCGAGGTCTCCGCGGCGCTCGCCGCCGAAGGCGTCGCGCACGTGGTGCAGACGGCCGGCAACCTGTTCAGCTTCCTGTTCGGCGACGCGGTCGCGGGCGGCGCGCGCGACTACGCGGGCGTGCTGGCGCAGGAGTCGTGGCGTTACCCGCCGTTCTTCCACGCGATGCTCGAGGCCGGCGTCTCGCTGCCGCCGAGCGTCTTCGAGGCGTGGTTCGTCACGGCCGCGCACGACGACGCGGCGGTCTCGCGGATCCTCGACGCCCTTCCCGCCGCAGCCCGCGCCGCGGCATCCGCTCGCCCCCCGCACCTCTGACCGGCACCCCGTTCTCAGGAGTTCTGCGGCGGGTCGCCGCGGCGACCGGCGTGTCGTCCTGAGAACGGCGCGGTTCGGCGCCCGGGGTCCTGAGAACGGGGCAGCGGTGGTCGGGTTCGTGCACGAAACGGATGTCGCGTTTGTGGAGCGTCGACGACGCGACCGGGATGACCGTCGGGCAGGATGGAACATATGGCCAACCTCCGCGTGCACAACGACCGGCTCGAGGTCCACCTCACGCCGGCCGAGAAGACGCTCGCGATGCGGTCGGCCGACGTCATCGTCCAGCGCGACGACATCCGCTCGGCCACCATCACCGACGACCCGTGGATCTGGATCCGCGGCATCCGTCGTCGCGGCAGCGAGGTGCCCCTGGTGCTCGCGGTCGGCGTCTGGAAGACGCACGGCGGCAGCGACTTCGTGCTCGTCAAGCGCAAGCGGCAGGCGATCGTGCTCGAGCTGTCCGGGGGCGAGTTCGCGCGACTCGTGCTGAGCACCAGCCGCGCGGCCGAGCTCATCGACCGGCTGAAGGTCGGCGTGCCCGTCGTCGCCGATGCCGACGGGGCCGACCCCGAGGATGCCGAGCCCGCGGAGCACCACGTGCCGAGCGAGGTCTTCGCCGAAGAGGAGACCAGCGGCGACTGAGCCGCGGCGACCGAGCCGCGCCGCCCGCCGGGCTCAGACGAACAGGAACAGCACGAACGCGATGAGCGGCAGCGTGCCCTGGATGAGCCCCGGCCGCAGGTAGCCGGACCCGGTCGTCGTCAGCACCACCGCCGCCGCGGTCATCGACGCGGTGGTGAAGAGCACGAGCGCGCGCCCCGCGTACGGCAACCCCGCCCAGAACAGCAGGGCCAGCCCGCCCAGGGCGCCCACGGCGAGGAACAGGTTGTAGAAGCCCTGGTTGTACGCCATCGGCCGCAGCACCTCGGCCTGCTCGGGCGTGCGCACCCCGAACGCCCGCCACGTCGACGGATGCGACCACCGGATGCTCTCGAGCACGAAGATCCAGACGTGCAGCAGCGCCGCGAGCACGACGACGATCGTCGCGGCGACCTGGAGGAACCCCATGGCCGGATGCTACGCCCACGAGGGCCTGCGCGGCACGCGCCCCGAAGGCGGGGCGCGCACGACCGGGCGATCGTCAGGACACGTCGCGACGCCAGGTGGTCAGGCCGCCGAGCACCGTCGCGACCACGGCGATGCCGAGCAGCACGAGGCCGCCCTGCCACCACTCGAGCGTCTCGACCGCGCCCATGCCCGCGACGCTGTAGAACGACGCGCCGACCAGTGCGTCGCTCGCGGCGCCGGGCAGGTAGCGGCCGATCTCGGCCGTCACGTCGTTGAGGGATGCCGCGAGCCGCAGGATCGGCTCGACGAACTGCGTGAACGCGATCACGATCACGATCGCGGCGACCTGGTTCGGCACGAGCGCGCCGAGTCCGACGCCGATCGCCCCCCAGAGCGCCATGGCGAGGATGCCGCGGCCCACGAGCGCCCACGTGTCGGACGAGTCGAGCCCGGTCTCGAGGTCGAACGCGGCGAGGGCGGCCGCGCCCGCTCCGACCGAGGTCGCGAACCCGATGACGCCGAGCACGGCACCCATGACGAGCTGGGACGTGAACTTGCCGCCGAGGACCGTCGCGCGGTGCGGTTCGGCGAGGAAGGTCGCGGTGAGGGTGCGGTGCCGGAACTCGCCCGTGACCGCGAGGGCGCCGAGCAGCACGGGGAAGACGTACCCGACCGAGGACGCGAAGCTGTAGAGCAGCGGCGCGAGCTCCATCCCGGGCGGCATGGCGGTGCTGCCGCCGGCTTGCGCCGCGGCCTCCGGGTTCTGCACCGTCCACCCGAGGAACGCGCCGAACCCGCCCGACATCACCGCCACGTAGGCGACGAGCACGAGCGCGAGCAGCCACCACATGCGCGTGGTGAGGACCTTCCGGAACTCCGCGGCGATCGAACGCACGAACGACATCACTCCTCACCCTCGCCCACGAGCGCGAGGAAGGAGTCCTCGAGGCCCGACGCCAACCGGTGCAGCGAACTCAGCTCCACGCCGCCCACGAAGGCGGCGTGCCCCACCACCCCCGGATCGGGCTCGTCGACGATCATCCCCTCGGGGCCCTCGGTGTAGTCGAGGCCGGCCTGGTCGAGCGCGGCGGCCAGCCGCAGGCGGTGCGGGGAGTCGACGACGGTGCGCGGCGCGACCTCGAGCTCGAGGCTCGCGAGCGATCCCGACTTCACGAGTCGACCGCGCGAGATGATGACGACCTCGTCGACCGACTGCTGCACCTCGCTCAGCAGGTGCGAGCTCACGAGGACCGTGCGGCCCTCGCGTGCGAGGCTCCGCAGGAACCCGCGGATCCACTTGATGCCCTCGGGGTCGAGCCCGTTGATGGGCTCGTCGAGCACGAGCACGCGCGGGTCGCCGAGCAGCGTCGTGGCCAGCGCGAGCCGCTGCCGCATGCCGAGCGAGAAGCCGCCCACGCGGCGGTCGGCGAACTCCGACAGCCCCACCTGGGCGAGCACGTCGGGCACCCGGGCCGAGCGGATGCCGCCGGCGCTCGCCACGACGCGCAGGTGATCCCTCGCGGTGCGCCCCGGGTGGAACGCGGCGTCGAGCGCGGCCCCCACCGTCTCGAGCGGGCGCGGCAGGTCGCGGTAGCGGGTGCCGCCGAAGGTGGCCGTGCCCGCCGTGGGGCGCACGAGGCCGAGCAGCGCACGCAGCGTCGTCGTCTTGCCGGCGCCGTTCGGGCCGAGGAATCCCGTGACGCGCCCCGGCTCGACGGTGAATGAGAGGTCGTCGACCGCGGTCACCTGCCCGAAGCGCTTCGTGAGACCGCTGATCTCGATGGGGATGCCGTCGGCCATGCGCGCTCCTCGGGTCGGGTGCGGCGCGCGTCCGTCGCGCGCCCCGGACAGACTATCGACACGGCCGCGGCGGGGCCGCGCCGGCCTCAGTTGAGCGGGCGGATGCCGCTCGGGAGCACCCCGCCGCGGTACAGGTACGCCGCGGCATCCTGCAACGACCCCAGCGCGAGGCGCTGCGGGTACGGCCCGTACGAGATGCGGGCCACGCGCAGCTCCTCGAGCCGCGCCGGCGGCGGGATCGACGGGAGTCCGATGACGCTGAGGCGGCGCTCGCCGAGGCCGTCGACCAGCTCGGCGACGACGTCCTCGCCGAAGTCGCCCGGCACGAACACGCACGTGGCGCCCGCGTCGAGGTACGCGCGCCCCCGTTCGATCGCGTCGGCCATCCACACGTCGCGGGGACGGTCGTGGCCGCGCAGCCATGCGTCGGTGCGCGCGTTGAGCGCGAGGGGCACCCCCTCGGCCTCGGCCGCGGCGACGGCGGCCTCGACCGCGGCGACCGACTCCGCCAGCGGCCGCAGCTCGTCCTCGAGGTTGGCCCCGGCGACGCCGAGGCCCACGGCGCGACGGATCGTCTCGCCGGGGTCGCCGTACCCCGCCTCGAGGTCGGCGCTCACGGGGACGTCGACGGCCGCGGCGATCCGGCCGACCATGTCGAGCATCAGGTCGACGGGGATCCGCTCGCCGTCCGGGTAGCCGAACGTCGCGGCGATGGCGTGGCTCGCGGTGGCGAGCGCGAGGGTCTCGGGGAGCGCCGCGACCGTGCGGGCGCTCGCGACATCCCAGACGTTGACGACCTGGAGCAGGCGCGGGTCGTCGTGGAGGCGCCGCAGCTCGGCGGCCGCCGCGGGGGAGGCGTTCATGGAACGAGCGTACGGCCCGTCAGCCGAGCGCGGCCGCGAGGCTCGCGAGCAACCGGTCGACGTCCGACTCGTCGGTGTACGGGGCGAGTCCGACGCGCAGCCCGCCCTCGTCGCCGAGGCCGAGGTGCCGGGACGCCTCGAGCGCGTAGAAGTTGCCGCTCGGCGCCAGCACGCGGTCCGCGGCCAGCCGCTGCGTGACCTCGGCCGCGGCGCGTCCCTCGAAGGTCATGAGCACGGTCGGCGTCCGCCGCTCGGCGCGCGAGCGCACGGTGACGGCGTCGAGGTCGTCGAGCCCGGCCCGGAGCCGGTCGGCGAGGGCGCGTTCGTGCCCGTGCAGCGCCGCGTACGACGTCGCCAGGCGGGCGCGGCGGGAGGCCGCGGCATCCGTCGCCTCGGGATCGAGCGAGGCGAGCACGTCGACCGCGGCGGTCACGCCCGCGAGCAGCTCGTACGGCAGCGTGCCGAACTCGAACCGTTCGGGCACCGCGTTCGTCGACGGCAGCAGCTTGTCGGGCTCGATGGTCTCGAGCAGCTCGGGCCGGGCGACGAGCACGCCGCAGTGCGGGCCGAGGAACTTGTACGGCGAGCACGTGAAGAAGTCGGCGCCGAGCGTCACGACGTCGGGCAGTTCGTGGGCGGCGTAGTGCACGCCGTCGACGAACAGCAGGGCGCCCGCGGCGTGCACGGCCGCGGCGATGGCGGGGATGTCGGGCATCGTGCCGAGGAGGTTGGACGCGGCGGTCACCGCGACGAGCCGGGTGCGCGGCCCGAGCAGCGAGGCGATCGCCTCGACCGGCAGCTCGCCGGTCTCCGGGTCGAAGTCGGCCCACCGCACGGTCGCCCCGGCGCGCTCGGCGGCCTGCACCCACGGACGCACGTTCGAGTCGTGGTCGAGGCGCGTCACCACGACCTCGTCGCCGTCGCCCCAGTCGCGCGAGAGGTGCCGCGAGAAGTCGTACGCGAGCTGGGTCGCGCTGCGCCCGTGCACGACGCCCCGCGGGTGCGCGTTCACGAGGTCGGCGACCGCGAGGCGGAACGACGTCACGGCCTCCTCGGCGCGCACCTCCGACTCGCCGGTCATGCCCCGGTTCGACAGCGGGCCGGTGAGCACGGAGGCCACGGCCTCGCCCACCTGCCGCGGGGTCTGCGTGCCGCCCGGGCCGTCGAACTGCGCCCACCCGTAGTCGAGCGCGGGAAACCAGGAGCGGATGCGGGCGACGTCGTAGGCCATGCGCCAGAGCCTAGGTCACGTGACCGGCGTCGGGGGTTAGCATGCACCCATGCAGGGGGCAGGGGAGTCGCCCGGACCGCGCGACGAGCGTCCGGCGCCCGACCTGCCGCCGCGGCTGTCGTTCACGGCGCTGCTCGACGGGTTCTTCTTCGTCTTCGCCGGAGCGGCCGCGGTGTGGCTCGCGTGGCTGCTGTTCCAGCAGTCGTTCGAGTTCGGCTGGTGGGGCATCGCGTTCTTCGTCGTGTTCTGGCTCGTCCTCGCGTACCTCGTCCTGCCCCGCCTGCACCGGATCCTCACGACGATCTACGTGCCCGACTACTTCATCGGCCGCACCCGCACGAGCGACGGGTTGCTCGGCGACCCGGTGAACATCGCGTTCGACGGGCCCGAGGCATCCGTGCACGCCGCCATGCGCGCCGCCGGATGGACCCGCGCCGACGACATCACGCTCGCCTCCAGCTGGCGCATCGTCACCTCCACGCTCCGCCGCCGCAGCTACGACGAGGCGCCCGTGAGCCCGCTGTTCCTGTTCGGCCGCCAGCAGGACTTCGCCTACCAGCAGGAGGTCGAGGGCAACCCGGCCAGGCGCCACCACGTGCGCTTCTGGCGCACCCCCGACGGCTGGCTGCTGCCCGGCGGGCTGCGCGTCGACTGGCTCGCCGCCGGGACCTTCGACCGCGCGGTCGGCTTCTCGCTGTTCACCCTGCAGGTCACGCACAAGATCGACGCCGACATCGACATCGAACGCGACCACATCGTCGCGTCGCTCACCGGCGCGGACGTCGGCGTGCGCGTGCGCGTCCTGCACGACTTCTCGACCGGGTACCACTCCCGCAACGGCGGCGGCGACACCATCCGCACCGACGGCGACCTGCCGGTGGTCGACGTGCGGGCGGTGCGGGTGACGGATGCCGCGGCATCCGTCGTCGGGGAGGCGACACCGTGACGGCCGCGACCGGGCCCGACCTGCCCGTCGGGAAGCGCACCGCGTTCGAGCCGCCCGCGCGCCTCGCCGAGCACGAACCGCTGCAGCGACGGATGCGGCGGCCGGCGGCGACCTCGTTCGGCGCGGTGCTCGTGGTGCTGCGCGCGATCGCCGGCGCGATCTGGCTCGCCGCGGTGGCCCTGAACTGGTCGGCGGTCGAGCGCGAGTTCGACCTGCAGCTCGGGGGCGCGGCGGAGGCGGCGGCCTCGGACGTCGCGCGCTCCGTCGTCCTGCTCATCGGCGGCACGGTGCTGCTCATCGATCTCGTGCTCGCCGTGCTCATCTGGTTCGGCAGCAACTGGGCCCGCATCACCGTGATGCTCTTCGCGACGATCAACATCAGCGTCGCGGCGATCGACTCGTTCACGGGCGACACCGAGGTCACCATCCGGACCACCTTCCTGACCGTGGCGATCGACATCCTGATCCTGCTCGCGCTCTCGAGCCGGGACGCGCGCGCCTGGGCCCGGGTGCGGCGGCACGGGCGGCACGCCGCGGCCTCGCATCCCCGCCGGCCCGTCCGGGACGACCCTGAGGACGCGCCCGGGACGGCGTCGTAGGTTCTGCTGGTGCCCCACGTCTCCTCCTCCCGCCGCGACGCGCCGCGTCGCCTCGCCCGGACCGTCGTCCTCGCCTCCGCCCTCGTCGCCGCGCTCACCGCGCTCACCGCCTGCGCCGCAGACCCGGAGCCCACCCCGCCGACCTCGAGCGAAGCGGTCACGCCCACCGAGGACGCCGAGCTGCTCCGCGCCATCCGCCCGGCATTCTCGGACCCGGAGGACGTCGTCGCGGTCGCCGTGGTCGACGGCGACCAACTGCGGACGGCCTTCATCGGCGCCGACGCCGACACGGCCTTCGAGATCGGATCGGTGAGCAAGACGTTCATCGGGCTGCTGCTCGCCGAGGCGGTCGACCGGGGCGAGGTCGCGCCCGACGATCCGATCGGCGAGTACCTCGAGCTCGGCGACGCCCCCGCGGCATCCGTCACCTTCGAGGAACTGGCCACGCACTCGTCGGGCCTGCCGACGTTCCCGAGCGACCCGGAATGGATGGCGTCGGTCGAGGAGGGGTTCTTCGCGGGCGAGGACGTGCTCGACGAGACCGTGCCGGAGCTGCTCGCCCTCGCTCGCGCCGAGACGATCCCGCCCGACGCGCCGCCGCAGTACTCGAACCTCGGCGCCGCGCTCGCCGGCCAGGCCCTCGCCGCCGCCGCCGGGACCGACTACGCCACGCTGCTCGAGGAGCGCATCTTCGAGCCGCTCGGCCTCGAGACCGCGACCCTGCCCGTGGAGGACGACGAGGTCCCGGACACCCTCGCGCCCGGCTTCCTCGCCGACGGTCGACCGGCCGAGCCGTCCACGCTCGCGGCGTTCGCACCCGCCGGCGGCATCGTCGCGACCGTCGACGACCTCGCCGCGTACGCGCGCGGCGTCATCGACGGCCCGTTCGCCGACAGCCCGGCCCTCGAACCCGCCCAGGCGTGGGAGGGATCGGAGACGGGCTGGTTCTGGGTGCTCTCGACCGGGTACGACGGCCACGAGATCGCGTCCCACGGCGGCCTCACGGCCGGGTTCGGGGCGAGCCTCATGATCGACCGGACGGCCGGTCGTGCCGTGATCGTGCTCTCCAACGGCGGGGAGCCCGTGGACGCGCTCGCCGAGGATCTCATGGCGCGGGTCATCCGCGGCGACTGACGTCGGCGGCCCTGCAGCGCGCGGCTCAGGCGACGGATGCCGCGTGCCGGCCGCACGGCGCCGGCCCGCACGACGCGCAGCGGACGAGCTGCGTGCGGCACGCGGCATCCGTGCAGTTCACCGTCTGCTTCGTCGCGCCGCCGCAGCCCTCGCACACGCCGATCACCGCGGCGTGGTCGCTGAAATCGACCGAGCCGCGCCCGTCGAACACGTACAGCGAGCCCTCCCAGAGACCGTCGTCGCCGAAGCGCTCGCCGTAGCGCACGATGCCGCCCTCGAGCTGGTACACCTCGCCGAACCCGCGGCTCGTCATGAGGCTCGACAGCACCTCGCAACGGATGCCGCCGGTGCAGTAGGTCACGACCGGCCGGCCCTTGAGGTCGTCGTACCGGCCCGAGTCGAGCTCGGCGACGAAGTCGCGCGTCGTCTCGACGTCGGGCACCACCGCGCCGCGGAACCGGCCGATCGCCGCCTCGAGCGCGTTGCGGCCGTCGAAGAAGACCACCTCGTCGCCCCGCTCGGTCACGAGCTCGTGGAGCGCGTCGGGGCTCAGGCGCGTGCCGCCGCCGACCACACCGGCCTCGTCGACGCGCAGCTCGCCGGGCGCCCCGAACGACACGATCTCGTCGCGCACCTTCACGCTGAGCCGGGGGAAGTCGAGGCTCCGGCCCTCGTCGTCGAGCCCCGTGCCCTCGCTCCACTTGAAGTCGATCGCCTTGAACGCCGGGTAGTCGCGCGTCTTCCGCACGTAGCGCTTGAGCGCGCCCATCTCGCCGCCGAGCGTGCCGTTCAGGCCGTCCTTCGAGATGAGGATGCGGCCGCGCAGGCCCAGCGACTCGGCGAGGTCGCGCTGCCACAGCCGCACCGCGTCGGGGTCGGCGAGGGGCGTGAACACGTAGAACAGCAGGATCTTGGCGAGCGGCACCGGCCGATCATAGGCGGGTTCGCTGAGCGGATGCCGCCCCGCGGCGCGTGCACGGCCCGAGCCGGACCCGCGGTCGTATCCTGACCGCGACGCCGACCACCCCCGACGAGGAGGATCGCGATGCTCGACGTGGACCCCTACGCTGCGTTGCAGAAGCTCCGGCCCGTGGGCTCGTTCACGGTCACGAGCACCGACTTCGACGACGGCGGGCCCCTCGCCCGGCCGCAGTGGAGCGCCGCCGCCGGCGGGGTCGACCGTTCGCCGCAGCTGTCGTGGTCGGGCTTCCCCGAGCGCACGCGCAGCTTCGCGGTCACGTGCCTCGACCCCGACGCGCCATCCGGTTCGGGATGGTGGCACTGGGCGGTCGCCAACCTGCCCGTGACCACCACGAGCCTCGAGGCGGGGGCGGGTGCCGCCGGTGGACCGCCGCTCCCCGCCGGGTCGCTGGTGCTCCGCAACGAGGACGGCGAGCGCGGCTTCGGTGGCGCCGCCCCGCCCCGCGGCACGGGCATGCACCGCTACCTGTTCGTCGTCCACGCGCTCGACGTGCCGAGCCTCGAGCTCGACCCCGCGACCTCGCCCGCGATCCTCGGCAGCCGCTGCTTCTTCCACGGGCTCGCCCGCGGCATCCTGACCGGCACCGCCACCCGCGACTGACCGGCGCGCGACCGGCCTGACCCCCTCACCCGCGCCCCTCACATGGTTCCGGAGCACGGAGACGACGTCAGCTCTTGTTGCCGGAGAGCGCGAGCGCGCCGCCGAGGCCGATCATCATCACGCCGCCGGTCGCCGACAGCTTCGACATGCGCGCGGGGCGCCGCGCGAACCAGTCGCGCGCGGTGCCGGCCGCGAGCGCCCAGGCGCCGTCGAAGGCCAGGGCGATGACGGCGAACACCGAGCCGAGCAGGGCGAGTTGCAGCGGGATGGCACCCGAGCCGTAGTCGACGAACTGCGGGAGCACCGCGACGAAGAACACGATCGACTTGGGGTTGGTCACGCCCACCGTGGCGCTCTCGAGCAGGACCCGACGCGTCGAGAACCCGTGTCGCGTCGCGCGACCGGCGGCCGTCGGTCGGGTGCCGGCCTCCGCGGCCTCGCGGAGTGCGGTCACCGACGCGTGGCGATGACGGATCGTCTGCACGCCCAGGTAGACCAGGTAGGCGGCGCCCGCGAGCTTCACCGCGGTGAACGCCGCCGCCGACTGCGCGACGAGGGCCCCGACGCCCGCGGCGACGAGAGCGATCTGCAGCAGCACGCCGAGGAGGTTGCCGACGACGCTCACGAGCCCGCCGACACGCCCCAGGGCCATCGAGCGGCCGATCACGAACAGCACGCTCGGACCGGGCACGGCGATCAGCAGCGCCGATGCGGCGGCGAACGCGGCCACGTTCTCGAGAGGGAGCATGCAGGGATGCTACTCGCGCGAGGCGGGGCCGTCGACGGTCGGCGCGGCCGCTACTCCTCCTCGGGCTGCGGCTGGATGGCGCGCGCCAGCCGGACGCGCGTGCCGAACGGGTCGGCGACCATCGACATCCGCTCGCCCCACGGGGTGTCGTCGGGTTGCTCGACGACCGGGTAGCCCGCGCGAGCCAGGGCGGCGGTCGTCTCGTCGACGTCGTCGACGTAGAACCAGATCAGCATGCCCGCACCCTCGCCGGCCGTCGCACCCTCGGCGAGACCCAGTCCGAGCTGCGCCGACCCGGCCTGCAGCGTCACGAAGACCGGGTCGCCCTCGGTCGGGTAGCGGTAGACCACCGTCGTGCCGAGCGCGTCGTGGTAGAAGCGCATCGCGGCATCCATGTCGGGAACCTCGACGATGGGGAACGCGGATTCGATCATGACCCCTCCTGCGCCCGACGCTACGCGGCCCCGACCGATGCCGCTAGCGTTGCAGGGTGACCGAGCACATCTCCGCGACCGTCGCCGACGGGGTCGGGCGCCTCACCCTGCAGCGCCCGCAGGCGCTGAACGCGCTGAGCTACGAGATGATCCGCTCGATCAGCGCCGTCTTCGACGCGTGGCGGTACGACCCCGAGGTCGCGATGGTCGTGCTCGACGGCGCGGGCGAGCGCGGGTTCTGCGCCGGCGGCGACGTCCGCGAGCTCTACGGGTACACCACGGGCGGCCACGCGGCCGAGGCGCTGCGGTTCTTCCGCGACGAGTACCGACTGAACGCGACCATCGCCCGCTACCCGAAGCCGGTCGTGGCCATCATGGACGGCATCACCATGGGCGGCGGCATCGGCCTCGCCGGGCACGCGTCGATCCGCATCGTCACCGAGCGGTCGCGGGTCGCCATGCCCGAGACGCGCATCGGCTTCACGCCCGACGTCGGCGGAAGCTGGCTGCTCGGCCGCACCCCCGGCGAACTCGGCGTGCACCTGGCCCTGAACTCGCGCACGATGGACGCCGCCGACGCGATGCACGCCGGCTTCGCCGACGCCTACGTGCCGTCCGACCGCATACCGCACCTGCTGCAGGCCCTCGAGGAGCGCGCCGACCCGGGCACGCCGTGGGAGATCGTGATGCTCTTCGACGAGACGCCCGGCCCGTCGGCGCTCGCCGCGGCGCGTCCGTGGGTCGACGCGTGCTATTCGGCGCCGACGGTCGCCGACATCATCGAGCGCCTGCGGGCGTTCGCCGAGGGGCGAGCGGATGCCGCGGCCGCCGCCTACGCGGCCGGCGCCGCCGACGAGCTCGAGGCCCTCTCGCCGACCGCACTCACCGTGACGCTCGAGGCGGTGCGACGGGCTCGGACGCTGCGTTCCCTCGAGGAGGCGCTCGAGCAGGAGTTCCGGGCCGTGTCGTGGTTCATCGGGGAGCACGACCTGCACGAGGGCATCCGTGCGCAGGTCATCGACAAGGACCGCAACCCGAAGTGGGACCCGCCCACGCTCGACGACGTGCCGGCCGGGCTCGCCGAGCGCGTGCTCACCGAGCAACTGCACGAGCCGGTGTGGCCCGCGGCCACGGTGGTCGAGTAGCCGCGCGCGCTGGTCGAGTAGCCGCGCGAAGCCCCTCGCTGGTCGAGTAGCCGCGCGAAGCCCTCCGCTGGTCGAGTAGCCGCGCGAAGCCGGCGTACCGAGACCTACCGCGCCTTCGCCACCGCCGCCTCGAGCGCGACCCACCCGAGCATCGCGCACTTGATGCGCATGACGTACTTCGCGACGCCGTGGAACGCGATGGCGTCGCCGAGGACCTCCTCGTCGGGCTCGCCCTCGCCCTTCGAGCGGAGCATCTCACGGAACGTCTCGGCTGTCGCCAGCGCCTCCTCGACGGGCCGGCCCTGCACGAGGTCGGTCAGCACCGAGGCCGACGCCATCGAGATGCTGCATCCGTCGCCCTCCCAGGCGACCTGCTCGATGCGCTCGTGCGCGGCGTCGAGCTTGATCCGCAGGGTGATCTCGTCGCCGCAGGTCGGGTTGAACTCGTGGTGCTCCCCGTCGGCGCCGTCGAGGGGGCCGGCACCGTGCCGCTCCTTCGAGTGGTCGAGGATGATCTGCTGGTAGAGGCCCTCGAGTCCGGCCATCAGGACACCTTCCGTCCGAGTCCGAAGAACCCGCGGACCTCGCCCATCGCGTCGACGAACCGGTCCGCCTCGTCGGCGGTCGTGTAGACGTGGGCGCTCGCGCGCGTCGTGGCGGTGATGCCGAGCGCGCGGTGCAGGGGCTGCGCGCAGTGGTGGCCGACGCGGACGACGAGGCCGGCCTCGTCGAGGAACTGGCCCACGTCGTGCGCGTGCACCCCGTCGACCGCGACGCTCACGAGGCCCCCGCGGCGTTCCCCGACCTGCGGGCCGACGACGCGGACGCCGGGGATCGCGCTCACGCCGGCGACGACGCGCTCCGCGAACGCCTCCTCGTGCGCGGCGACGGCGTCCATGCCGATCGCCTCGAGGTAGTGGACGGCGGCACCGAGGCCGACGACCTGCGAGACGGCCTGGGTCCCGGCCTCGAAGCGGTGCGGCGCCGGGAGGAATCGCGCCTCCTCCATGGTGACCTTCGTGATCGTCGACCCGCCGGTGCGCGCCGGGGGCAGCGCGTCGAGCAGCTCATCGCGGCCGTAGAGCACCCCGATGCCGTTCGGCCCGAGCATCTTGTGGCCCGAGAACGCGGCGAAATCGACGCCGTACGCCGCGAAGTCCACCGGGCGGTGCGGCACCGACTGGCACGCGTCGAGCACCACGAGGGCACCGTGGCGGTGCGCGAGCTCGGCGACCTCGGCGACGGGGGCGATCTGGCCCGTGACGTTCGAGACCTCCGCGAACGCGACGACGCGCGTGCGCTCGGTGAGCACCGCGGCGACGTCGTCGACCGACCAGCAGCCGTGCTCGTCGACCCGCACCGGCACGATGCGCGCCCCGGTCCGCTGCGCCACGCGCTGCCACGGGAGGAGGTTCGCGTGGTGCTCGGCCTCGGTCAGCACGATCTCGTCGCCGGGCTGGAGCGCGAAGCGCGCGGCATCCGCCCCGCCGATGCCGGCGCTCGCATCGGCGATGCCGAGCGCGACCATGTTCAGTGCGTCGGTCGCATTCTGCGCCCAGACGATCTCGCGCTCGCCGGCGCCGACGAAGCGGGCGACGTCGGCGCGGGCCGCTTCGAACCGGGTCGTCGAGTCGCCGGTCGCGGCGCTCGCGCCGCGGTGCACGGCCGCGACGTGGTGCTCGAGGAAGTCGCGCTCCGCGTCGAGCACGGCGGTGGGCCGCTGCGCGGTCGCGGCGGAGTCGAGGTAGGCGGTCGGCCGGGCGTCGCCGGTCGTCGCGAAGGCGGGGAAGTCGAGGCGGATGTCGCGGACCGGGCGGCCGCCGACCGAGTCGGCGTCGGTGTGATTCATCGCCTCAATCGTCTCACGCGCGATAGCGGACGAGGCTGGGAGGACGGGAGCGGCCGGTCCGCGACATCCGTCACCCCATTCGATAGCGTGGCCACGTGAAGACCCACCACCTGCGCACCCACCGGAGCGACGAGAACCTCGCTCGCGAGGGCCAGCTCGCCTGGCAGCTCGCGGCCGTCGCCGTCGACCCCGTCGACGTCGAGGACGACGTCGCCAACATGGTCGTGAACCGGGTGATCGACAACGCCGCCGTCGCCGCGGCATCCCTCGCCCGCAAGCCGGTCGTCGCCGCGCGCAGCCAGGCGCTCGCGCACCCCGTCTCGATCGGCGGCGACGGCGCCACCGTGTTCGGCGCGGATGCCGCACGGCGGACCTCGCCCGAGTGGGCCGCCTGGGCGAACGGAGTCGCGGTTCGCGAGCTCGACTTCCACGACACGTTCCTCGCCGCCGACTACTCGCACCCGGGCGACAACATCCCCCCGATCGTCGCCGTCGCCCAGCACCTCGCCGCGGGCCGCGGGCTCACCGGCCGTGACGTCGTGCGCGCGATCGCGACGGGCTACGAGATCCAGATCGACCTCGTGAAGGCGATCACGCTGCACGCGCACAAGATCGACCACGTCGCCCACCTGGGCCCGTCGGCCGCGGCCGGCATCGGCACCCTGCTCGGCCTCGACCAGGAGACGATCTTCCAGTCGATCGGGCAGGCGCTGCACACCACGACCGCCACGCGCCAGTCGCGCAAGGGCGAGATCTCGACGTGGAAGGCCTACGCACCGGCCTTCGCGGGGAAGATGGCCGTCGAGGCGGTCGACCGCGCCATGCGCGGCGAGACCAGCCCCGTGCCGATCTACGAGGGCGAGGACGGCGTCATCGCCTGGCTCCTCGGCGGCCCCGAGGCGAACTACGAGGTCCCGCTGCCCGAGGAGGGCGAGGCCAAGCGCGCCATCCTCGACTCGTACACGAAGGAGCACTCGGCCGAGTACCAGGCGCAGGCGCTCATCGACCTCGCCCGCCGCATCCACGACGAGTACCCGCTCGTGCTCGACGACCCCGACCGGGTCGAGTCGATCACGATCCACACGTCGCACCACACGCACAACGTGATCGGCTCGGGCGCGAACGACCCGCAGAAGTACGACCCGGATGCCTCGCGGGAGACGCTCGACCACTCGATCCCGTACATCTTCACCGTCGCCCTGCAGGACGGCACGTGGCACCACGCCGACTCGTACGCGCCCGAGCGCGCGCACCGTCCCGACACCGTCGCGCTCTGGCGCAAGGTGTCGACGGTCGAGGACCCGGAGTGGACCCGGCGCTACCACTCGCTCGACATCGAGGAGAAGGCGTTCGGCGGCCGCGTCGTCATCCGCCTGGCCGACGGCAGCGAGATCGTCGAGGAGATCGCGGTCGCCGATGCGCACCCGCTCGGCGCCCGGCCGTTCGGGCGCGAGCAGTACGTGCAGAAATTCCGCACGCTCGCCGAGTGGGTGCTCGAGGAGGCCGAGATCGAGCGGTTCCTGGATGTCGCGCAGCGCCTGCCGGAGCTCGGCCCCGACGAGCTCGGCCAGCTGACCCTCACCGCCGCGCCCGGCGCCCTCAACCACGTGGAGATCCCCACCGGCCTCTTCTGAGCTCGTCTCTCGCGTCGATAAGACGAAATCAGGCGCCCGGAATCTGAAGGTGGCGCCGGATCTCGTCCAACGGGCGCGGTTCGCCGCGCCAGCCGCGGCGCATGAGGTTGCGGGCGATGCGGCGCAGCAGCGCCTCGGGGTTCGCCAAGTCGTCGTCGGTCACCTCCATCACGTGGTATCCGAGGGCCTCGAGTTCCGCCTCACGGGTTCGATCCCGTCGCCACGCGCGTCGGTCGGTCCGGTGATGATCGCCCTGGTACTCGAGGATCTCGCCGAACTCCTCGAAGAACAGGTCGACCATGGCGACGAACTCGCCGGTCGGCGCGTGGATGTCGACGTTGACGCCCGGTACCGGGAACCCTGCGAGCACGACGAGGGCTCGCAGTTCCGACTCCTTCGGGGAGAGGGACCGCGGGTCGAGGAGGGGCAGGGCGGAACGGATGGCCACCATGCCGCGACGGTCGCGTCGGGCGTCGGCGGCGGACCGCAGCTCTCCGAGTGAGACTCGGCCGCTTCGCAGCAGGAGATCCCCGGCAGCCACGAGTTCCGGCACCGTCAGCTGGACGGCCAGGTCGCACCAGGTGCGAGCCGGCGAGGTGACGCGCACCCGATCGCGCGACGTGACCACCTCGGCGGGGGTCACGTCGAGCACCCGTCCGATGATCCCCCGACGACGGATGGCACGACCGGGGGCGGGCACGGCGACTTCGACCGCCGTCCGCCGCGCGAGGCGCGGAGGAAGCGGCATTCCGTGCCAGGCCGCCGCCGACCCGCCGCACAGGAAGGCCGTTGGTCCGCACGCCAGCAGCGCCACCGCTGCGAGCTTCGCCGCGGGGAGCGCGCCACTCGGGACCCGCACCCCGGAGAACGGCGAAGCGAGGTCGCGTCGCCGCAACCGATCCGCGTCGACCCCGGCGGCCCGGGCGGCAGCGACGGTGAAGGGCCTGTCGACGAACGGGGCCGGCAGCGGACGTGGATGCGGCATCCCCACATCATCCGGTCCACGGACGTCCCGCCGTCGACCGCGGCCGCCCGCCACCGCCCGCCGCGCGGACCCTCACCTTGGGGAGGAGGGTCCCCCCCCCCCCCCCCACGCACGCGCATCTCGCCGGTCGGACAGGATCGGGCGCCCGGGTGGCAGTGCAGCCGCCGGATGCTGTCCGATCGCCGGAGGGCGAGGGGGCGTCGTAGGCTGGGGTGGCGCCCGCGAGGCGGCGGGCGAGCCGAGATCCCACGAGGAGCACGATGAGCGAGCAGACGCAGGAGACCACCGCGGCCGCGGCCTTCCAGCCCCAGATCTTCAAGGGCCTCGCCGGTGTGCCCGTCGACTACACCGCCATCTCGAAAGTGAACCCCGAGACCAACTCGCTGCTCTACCGCGGCTATCCGGTGCAGGAGCTCGCGGCATCCGTCACCTTCGAGGAGGTCGCCTACCTGCTCTGGCACGGCGAGTTGCCGGATGACGCGCAGCTGGCCGAGTTCGAGGAGCTCGAGCGCAGCCACCGCGGCCTCGACCACGAGGTGAAGCGCATCGTCGATGAGCTGCCGCTCACCGCCCACCCGATGGATGTCGTGCGGACCGCCGTCAGCGTCATCGGCGCGAGCGACCCGACCACGCCCGACGACTCGCGCGAGGCGAACCTCGAGAAGGCGATCCGCCTGTTCGCGAAGCTCCCGTCGATCGTCACCTACGACCAGCGCCGGCGACACGAGCTCGAGTTCGTCGAGCCGCGCGCCGACCTCGGCTACTCGGCCAACTTCCTCTGGCAGGCGTTCGGCGAGGCGCCCGAGCTCGAGGTCGTCAACGCGTTCGACGTGTCGATGATCCTGTACGCCGAGCACTCGTTCAACGCCTCCACGTTCACGGCGCGCGTGATCACCTCGACCCTGTCCGACCTGTACTCGGCGGTGGTCGGTGCGATCGGCGCGCTCAAGGGCCCGCTGCACGGCGGCGCGAACGAGGCGGTCATGCACACGTTCGACGAGATCGGCCTGGGCGACGGCTCGGCCGAGCGGGCGGTGGCGTGGCTCGACGCCGCGCTCGCCGAGAAGCGCAAGATCATGGGCTTCGGCCACCGCGTCTACAAGAACGGCGACTCCCGGGTGCCGACCATGCGCGATGCGCTCGAGCGGATGGCGGAGCACTACGGCCGTCCGGACGTCCTCGAGGTGTACACCGCGCTCGAGCAGGCGATGGGCGAACGGAAGAACATCAAGCCGAACCTCGACTACCCGGCCGGGCCGGCGTACCACCTGATGGGGTGGGACACGGAGACCTTCACGCCGCTCTTCGTGGCGAGCCGGGTCACGGGCTGGACCGCGCACATCATGGAGCAGAACGCGGCCAACGCGCTCATCCGCCCGCTGTCGGTCTACAACGGCCCCGACGAGCGGCACGTGCCGCCGCGCGGCAACGCGACGGGCGAGCCCGCGGCCTGAAGCGCTGATCTGCCTCCTTCGGGGGCCAGCCCTCGACCCCGAAGCTGAGTAACCTTCGGTTCAGCGGCCGACGCCGACCCGACGTCCGACCGGGCCCTCGATGGAGGTCCGCTCATGCCCGAACGTCTCGCCCCGGGGTCCGGCTCGCGACGGGCACGGCTCCTCGCCGTACTCGCGACCGCAGCGCTGGTCGTCGCCGGCGTCGGCGCGACGCAGCCGGCTCATGCCGCGGACGGCAACGTGGGCGTGGGCGTCCTGCTGGCGTCGACGGACTTCTTCGGCCCCGCGGACGGTGAGGAGCTGCCGCCCGGGGTCATCGAGGTCTTCGACGCGACGGGCGACGGCTCCGAGCCGCTCATGACCGTCGACATCGGGCCCATGTTCCTCTTCGAGTACACGTGGCTCGACCTGCCCGACGGTTCGTACCGGATCCGAGCCACGGTCGAGGGCTACCTTCCGACCTGGGCGGGTTGGGTGGCCGACGGCGGCGCGGAGGCGACGGACGAGCCGGGTCGCCTCGGCGGCCTCATCGACGCGTACCATCCGTTCGCGCCCGTGCGCGGATTCTCCGATGCGCCGGTACTCGAGGTGGAGGTCGGCGACGAATCGTTCGAGCAGCCGGCGTACGTCAACGTTCTCGCCGCGCGTTCGGCGGCGTTCCTCGGCGGCGTCGTGTTCAACGAGCAGCAGTCCGCCGCGGAGTCGGCGACCGTCGAGCTCTACCGGATCGGGCAGGGCGCGCCCGCGCGCACGACGACGGTCGAGCGCGGCCAGTACGTCTTCGACGACGTAGCCCAGGGCAACTACCAAGTCCGATTCGTGTCCGAAGGCGTCGAGCAGTGGTGGCCATACGAGGCGACGCGATCGAGGGCCGACATCTTGAACGTGCCGTCGACCGGCGGAGGATGGGTCGCTATCGATGCGACGTTCGCCCCGCCCGAGACGACCGCGCCCGGCGAACGGCTCGCCATCGAAGGCGACCCCGTCGAGGGCGGCCTCCTGAGCCTCGCGCCGGACCTCGCCGACCCGTTCGACATCCCGGGCCTGAACGACACCCGGATCGGGCACATCACCTGGTACCTCGACGGTGAGCCCATCCCCGGCGCCGTGCGTCCGACGTTGGTCGTTCCACCGGAGGCCGTCGGCGGCGAGATCACCGCGACCGCCGAGGCCGTGCAGATGCTCGGCTACTTCCGCACCCGGATCGAAGCCCTCCCCGTCGGCCCGGTGTCGCCCGCGACCGACCCCGAGATCGCTCCGGCGCCCACCCCGCAGATCGTGGGCTCGCCGACGGTGGGCGTACGACTCGACACGACCCTCGGCAGCTGGGCCACCGGCACGACCCGTACGTTCCAATGGTTCCGGGACGGCGAACCGATCGAAGGCGCCACCAACCGCGGCTACGTGCCGAAGGGCACCGACCTGGGCGGTGAGTTGACGTTCGTCGTCACGGGGGTACTCGACGGGCATCGCACGACCGTTCGGGCGAGCGGTCCCACCGCGCCGGTCGCCGAAGGTGCGTTCGCGACGCCGTCGGCCGTGCTCAAGACGGATCGGATGGCGGTCGAGCCCCGTGTCGGCGATCGAATGCGCGCCGTGCACGGCGCATGGAGCCCCGCGGCGGAGGCATGGACGTACCAGTGGCTCCGCGACGGCGTTCCGATCGAGGGTGCGACGGGGGAGTACCACACCGTCGGCGTCGACGACCTCGGTGCGCGCCTGTCGGCCGAGATCACCGGAAGCAGACTCGGCTACACCACGGCGACCGCCGTGAGCGCACCGAGCGGGCCCGTCACGGAGGGGGTCTTCCGCGCCGATCGGCCGGTCATCGTACCGGCCCCGCAGGTGGGCGTCGAGCTCTCGGTGGACCTGGGCGTGTGGACGCCGGACCCCGACGTGCTCACGATCCAGTGGATGCGCGGCACGACCGTGCTGTCGACCGGGCCGACCTACACCCCGGTCCCCGGCGACGCCGGACGCAACCTCAGAGTCGTGGTCACCGGCGAGAAGGCCGGCTACACGACTGCGCAACGGGCGAGCCTCGCCGTGTCGGTGCTGCCGTAGGCCGTTCGCGGCTGCGCACAACGCCGCGCCGCGGCTTCCGTCGTCGCACTGTGCGCCACCACGAACGATGGAGGATCCACCACGGATCGCGCCTACAGTCGTGGACCATGCACATGTTGTTCCGCACGCTGCTGCACGTGCTCTTCCTGTCGCGACGCAAGCCCGACCTCGGTCACTACGACGTCGCGCACACGCGGTTCATCGTGCTGCCGACCGACCTCGACATCAACCGGCACATGAACAACGGCGTGTACTTCTCGATCATGGACGTCGCGCGGTTCGACCTGCTCGTGCGCAGCGATGTGTTCCGCATCATGCGGCAGCGCCGCTGGTACCCGGTGGTCGTGAGCGAGACCATCACGTTCCGCAAGTCGCTCGAGCCGTGGCAGCGGTTCACGATCGAGTCGCGGCTGCTCGGCTTCGACGAGAAGGCGGTGTACTGCGAGCAGCGCTTCGTGCGCCCCGGCGCCGACGGCGAGCCGGAGATCTACGCGAAGGGCTTCATCCGCGCCCGCTTCCTGCGCAAGGAGGGCGGCACGGTTCCCGTGTCGGAACTCATCGACGCGTTCGGCGCGCCGCCCGTGAGCGACGAGCTCCCCGAGTGGATCGAGCGCTGGGGGGCGGATGTCGCGCTGCCCGCGACCCGCGCGGAGGCGCCGTCCGTCTGGGCCTGAACCGGCAGTACGGCCGACGGCCGAAAGGCCGGCCTACGACACCGCCTGCCGCGGCACCACGATCTCGCGCAGGATCAGCAGGATGCCCGCCGAGATCGGGATCGCCACGAGGGCGCCGAGCAGCCCGAGCAGGGTGCCGCCCGCGAGTGCCGAGATCAGCACGATCGTGCCCGGCACCTGCACGGCCTTGCCCATCACGCGCGGCGTGAGGATGTACGCCTCGACCTGCATGTAGACGAGCATCGCGATGAACACGATGAGCGCCGCCGTCGGCGAGACGAACAGCGACACGACCGTCATGAGCACGGTGGTGAGCACGGTTCCGATGAGCGGGATCAGCGTCACGAACAGCGCGATGACGCCGAGGATCAGCGCGTACGGGTTGCCGGTCAGCACGAGCAGGATCGTCGAGAACACCGCGTTCAGGAACGCGAGCACGACCATGCCGCTGAGGTACTTGCCGATGGACTGCATGATCCGCTCGGCGAGCGGCACGACCACGGGCCGTTCGGATGCCGCGACGAGGGTGTAGATCGCGCGCTTCGAGCTGTCGAGCGTGGCGATGAAGTAGATCGAGAGCACCACGACGAAGAACCCGGTCGAGACCGCGTTGAGGATGCTGGCGCCGAACGCGAGCGCCCCGCCGCCGATCGTCGCCCACGTGTTCGGGTCGGAGAGGATGTCGCCGATGCCGTTCGCGAGGGTGGCGGCGAGCCCGTTGGTGGTCTCGTTGACCCGCTCGAACCATCCGGAGTCCTCGAGGCCGCGCACCTGCGACGGCAGGTTGGTGATGAGCGCGGTCGCCTGGGCGACGACGGGCGGGATGAGGATCCACACGATGCCCACCACGACAGCGATGAACAGGATGAGCACCGTCACGATGGCGGTCGGCCGCGACATCCCTCGACGTTCGAACCAGCGGATGAGCGGATCGAGCCCGAGGGCGACGAACGCGGCGATGAACACCGACAGCAGCACGTCGCTGAGGTTGACGACGACGAGGGCGAGCAGCGCCGCCGCGAGGAGGCCCAGCGCGACGCGGAAGCCCCACACCACCGGGTGGTGCGCGAACAGCTCCTCGGTCGGTCGGGGCGAATCGGGGCTGACCGCCCGCCCGTTCCGGGCTCGCGAACGGATGACGGCGCGACCGGGCCGACCGCCCGGCCTGCGCTCGATGCTCACGGGCGGCCTAGGCGGCCGGGATCCGGAGCTCGCGGTAGTGCGGCCCGAGCGTGTCGAGGTACCCGTCGCGGTCCCAGTCGGGCAGCGGGTCGCCGGCGCGCGCCGCGGTGAGGCGGTCGAGGTAGTAGTCCCATCCGGCGCCGAGGCTGCCGACGTCCTCGCCCGGCGGGAGCCGGTGCGCGAGCGTGAGCGTCGTGAGGCCGCTACCCTCGTTGAGGTGCACGAGCAGCCGCCACGGCGGCGCGTCCTCGCCCTGGTCGATGTCGAGGTGCATGCGGTGCGGCGGGGCGCATTCGAGGATGCTGACGTCCTGCCAGGGCGCCTCGGCGCCCTCGGCGCCCATGCGGAACCGCACGGCACCGGTCGACGGGCTGCCGGTGTAGGTGCCGATCCAGCCGTTCAGCGCCGTCGGGTTCGTCAGCGAGAACCAGATCTCCTCGATCGGGGCACGGAACAGGCGATCGAGTTGGAGGTACAACCCGTCGGCTTTCTGCGTGTAGTGGCCGGTCGGTCGGATGCTGGTCATCTTCGCCCCCCGCGTGTCGTCCTGGCTTCAGGCTAATCCCGGTGCGAGCGCAGGGCTAGAGTGACGCGCATGGGCAGCTCCGGTTCGAAGCCGCGGGTCAGGCACCACCCCCCGCAGGCACCGCATCATGACGACGACGACCGCCTCCGGCTCGGAGGACGCCATCCGGACATGTGGGGGTGGTTCGTCGGCCTCATCGTGTTCGCGCTGGTCGCGGTGCCCCTCAGTGCCGCGTTCGCGTTCGCGACCAACCCCGGCACGCAGCAGCTGTTCGCCGGGCGGCTCTCCGACGCGACGAGCGCGGGCTACCAGGCGTTCTGGTGGGTGGTGACGCTCATGCTCCTCGCGCTGCCGGTGCTCGTCGGCTACGGCATCGCGCGCATGTCGCCGCGCGCGCTGCTGATCGTGGGCAGCGTGGTCGCGGCGTTCTTCATCGCCGTGCTCGTGCTGGGCCAGATGTTCGTCTTCTAGTCCCGGGCGAGCGGATGCCGCGGCGCGAGGTCGCGGCGTCCGCTCACGGCAGCTCGCCCTCGAGCACGGCCATCGCGGCGTTGTGGCCGCCGACACCGCTGACGGCGCCGCCGCGCACGGCCCCGGAACCGCACAGCAGGACGCGCGCGTGCGCGGTCGCCACGCCCCAACGCTCGGCGGGGCTCGCGAGCGGCGCGTCGGGCTCCGCCCACGGCCACGAGAGCGGCCCGTGGAAGATGTTGCCGCCGGGCATGCCGAGCGCCTCCTCGAGGTCGCGGGTCGTCTTCACCTCGACGCAGGGGCGGCCTGCGGCATCCGTCGCGATCACGTCGGCGATCGGCTCGGCGAGGACGGAGTCGAGCGACGCGAGCACCGCGTCGCGGAGGAGGTCGCGCAGCTCGTCGTTGCCGTACCGGTCGACGAGGCGGTCGGGCACGTGCAGGCCGAAGACCGTGAGCGTCTGCGCGTCGGAGTCGGCCAGCTCGGGGCCGAGGATGCTGCGGTCGCTCAGCGTGTGGCAGTAGATCTCGCACGGCAGCGGGTCGGGCAGGACCCCGCCGGCGGCGCTCGCGTAGGCATCGGCGAGCTGCGAGCCGAGCTCGTTGATGTGGAAGGTGCCGGCGAACGCCTGCTCGGGCGCGACCTGCTCGTCGCGGAGGCGGGGCAGGCGCGTGAGCAGCAGGTTGACCTTCACCTGGGCGCCCTCGGGAATGCCGAGGCGCTCGACGCGGCGGCGCGCGTACTCGTCGAGGGGGACCTCGGGGTCGGTGGCCGTAGGGCGCTCGTCGCGGGGGGCGATCGCGGCCGGGCCGTCGGCGGCGGCCGCGCGGGGTGCCGCGGCGGTCCGGTCGGGCGCAGCGGATGCCGCGAGCAGCCGGTCGAGCACGACGGGGGCGACGTTCGCGAGGACGACGTGGGCGCGCGCCATCCGCTCGCTGCCCGCCTCGAGCCAGCGGACCTCGCCGGTGTCGGGGTCGATCGCGGTGACCTCGGCCTCGGTGCGGAGGCTCGCGCCGGCCTCGCGGGCGGCCCGGGCGAGCTCGCCGGAGACCGCGCCCATGCCGCCGACGGGCACGTCCCAGTCGCCCGTGCCGCCGCCGATGACGTGGTACAGGAAGCAGCGGTTCGCGTCGAGCGACGCGTCGCCGAGGTCGGTGAAGGTGCCGATGAGGCCGTCGGTCGCGACGACGCCGCGGACGAGGTCGTCGGCGAAGCGCGCGTCGACGGTCTCGCCGAGCGGACGCTCGATGAGGTCCGTCCACACGCGGTCGTCGCCGACGAGCCCACGCGCCTCGTCGCGCGTCGGCAGCGGCTCTGTGAGCGTCGGGAAGAGCGCCTCGGCGACGCGCGCGGTGTCGGCGTAGAAGGCCTGCCACGCGTCGGCGTCATCGGCCGCGCCCACCCGGGCGAACGCGTCACGGGCGGCTGCGGCATCCGCTTCGACGTCGACGAGGAGGCCGCGGCTCGGGTCGCGCGGGTCGGGCGTGTACGACGAGAACCGGCGGCGCACCAGCCCGACGTCGAGGCCGAGGTCGTCGATGATGCGCTGGGGGAGCAGGCTCACGAGGTACGAGTAGCGGCTGAGGCGTGCGTCGACGCCGTCGAACGCCTGCGCCGAGACCGCGGCGCCGCCGAGGTGGTCGTCGCGCTCGAGCAGCAGCACGCGCTTGCCGGCGCGGGCGAGGTAGGCCGCGGCGGTGAGGCCGTTGTGGCCCCCGCCGACGATGACGACGTCGTGGTCGTGGGCGGCCCCCTGGTCGTGGGCGGGCGAGGGGGAGACGGAGGTCGGCTGCGCGGCGTCGGGCATCCATCGAGCGTAGACGAACGGGAGGATCCCGGAACGCCGCCGGGATCCTCCGTGCCGTCAGCGGGCGCGGCGCATGGCGCGCACCCCGAGGGTGAGCCCGACCGCGCAGGTCGCGACGGCCGCGAGCACGCCGCCCGGGATCGACGGGTCCCCGAACGCGCCCGCGAGCAGCGCCCGCTCGGCGTCGACCACGTAGCTCAGCGGGTTGACCGCCGCGGCGGCCCGCATCCACGCCGGACCCTCGTCGAGCGGCAGCAGCATGCCCGAGAGGATCATCAGCGGGAAGAGCAGCGTCTGGTGCACCATCCAGAACATCCAGTCCCGGTTGCGGCAGGCGAGCGCGAGCGTGTAGCTCAGCGCACCGAGCCCGACGCCGAACACGGCCAGTACGGCGAGGCCGACGAGCAGGCCCGGCACGTCGAGCCGGAACCCGAACGGCACCGCGACGAGCACCACGATGGTGCCCTGGATGACGAGCGGCACGACGTCCTTCAGCGCGCGGCCGACGAGGAGCGCGCCGCGCGAGAGCGGGGCGACGAGAGTGCGCTCGTGCGAGCCCGTCTGCATCTCGAAGAGCAGGTTCGAGCCGGTCGCCGCGGTGCCGAACAGCGCGACCATGACGAGGATGCCGGGCACGAACCACTGCAGTGTGCCCGCGACGTCGCCGCCGGCCGCGCCGACGAGGAGCGGCCCGAACAGCCCGAGGAACACGAGCGGCTGCACGAGCGAGAACACGACGCTGAACGGGTCGCGCACGAGCGGGCGCGACTCCCGCACGAAGACGGCGGCGGTGTCGCGGGCGAATCCGGTGGGGCGGGCGACGGATGCCGCGGGGCGGGCGTCGGCCGGGCGGGGCGCCGCGGTGGCGGCGTCGGTGGTGATGGTGTTCATTGGAGGGGTCCTTTCGATCGTGGGTCTCGATACGGGCGCTTCGCGTCCTACTCGACCAGCGGGGTCATGCCGCGGCGGCGCCCTCTTCGCGGAGGCTCCGCCCGGTGAGGGCGAGGAACACGTCGTCGAGCGTCGGCGGTCGGTGGGTCGCGGCGTGCACGTCGAGTCCGGCGTCGGCCAGCTCGCGGATCCAGCGGGGGAGCGCCCGGTCGCCGCCCGGGGCGGTGACCGTGACGACGGCCCCGTGCGACTCGCCGCCGACGCGAGCGGCCGCGGCCGCGGCATCCGTCGCCGACCCGAACGCGAGCGTCACGCGGTCGCCCGCGAGCTGCTGCTTGAGGGCGGGCGCGGTGTCGTCGGCGATGACCCGTCCCTCGTCCATGACCATGACGCGCTCGGCGAGCTGGTCGGCCTCGTCGAGGTAGTGCGTGGTGAGGAAGATGGTCGTGCCCGTCTCGCGGCGGAGGTCGACGATGTGCTCCCACAGGTTGGCGCGGCTGTGCGGGTCGAGGCCCGTGGACGGCTCGTCGAGGAAGAGCAGCTCGGGCCGGTGGATGAGTCCGAGTGCGATGTCGACGCGCCGCTTCTGCCCGCCCGACAGCGACTGCACCTGCCGGTTCGCGACCTGCCCGAGTTCGAGCGAGTCGATGAGCTCCGCGGCCCGCGCGCGGGTCTCGCGCCGGCCCATGCCGTAGAACGCGCCCTGCGCGTGCAGCTCGTCGCGCACCCGCTGCGTGTGCCCGCCGGAGGTGCCCTGGCCGACGTAGCCGATGCGGCGCCGTACCCCGGCGGGGTCACGGCGGATGTCGCTCCCGGCGACGACCGCGTCGCCCGCGGTCGGCGGCAGCAGCGTCGTGAGCATGCGCACGGTGGTCGACTTGCCGGCGCCGTTCGGTCCGAGGAACGCCACGAGCTCGCCCTCGGCGACGGAGAGGTCGACGCCCTGCACGGCCGCGACCACCTGGCCCTTCGCGCGGA
Source organism: Agromyces sp. C10 (assembly GCF_023217995.1). NCBI lineage: Bacteria > Bacillati > Actinomycetota > Actinomycetes > Micrococcales > Microbacteriaceae > Agromyces > Agromyces sp. C10. Next base: position 337,253 of record NZ_JALPSX010000001.1, read on the forward strand.
ACGTCTTGGTGAGGCCCCGCGCCGTGATCATCTGGTTCGTCATGCCTCGAGCATCTCGAGGCATCCGGTCAGTTCCTGTCCTGAATTGGAGGAGAATCGATCCATGGCCGCGACCACCACCCGCACCCTCGACCTGCTCTCGCTCCTGCAGAGCCACCGTCACTGGACGGCGCGCGAACTCGTCGATCGCCTCGAGGTGTCCGAGCGCACCCTGCGCCGCGACGTCGAGCGGCTGCGCGAGCTCGGGTACTCGATCGAGTCGACCCGCGGCGTCGCCGGCGGTTACCGGCTCCAGGCCGGCACCGGGCTTCCGCCGCTGCTGCTCACCGACGACGAGGGCGTCGCGATCGCGGTCGGGCTCAGGTCGCAGGCGGCGGCCGGGCTGCGCGGCGCCGAGCACACGACGCTCAGCGCGCTCGCGAAGCTCGAGCAGGTGCTGCCGCCCGCACTCCGGCGGCGCATCGAGGCCATGCAGTCGGTGGCGGCGCCCCTCGGGCCCGCGGGCGGCGGCGGTTCCGGTCCAGGCGGCGGCCAGGCGGCGCCATCCGTCGACAGCGAGCTGCTCGGACTGCTCGCCCTCTGCTGCCGCGACGCCGAGCGCGTGCGCATGAAGTACACGGATGCCACGGGCGCGGCATCCGCCCGATCGATCGAGCCGTACCGGCTCGTGCCGCTCGGTCGGCGCTGGTACCTGCTCGCGTGGGACCGCGACCGCGACGACTGGCGCACGTTCCGCCTCGACCGCGTCGGCGACGTGTTCCCGACCCGCGTGCGCTTCACGCCGAGGCCGCTCACCGACGAGCAGGCGCTCGAGCGCGTGCAGCAGGCGGTTCGCTGGCGCGAGACCACCGTGCGGGCGACCCTGCACGTGGCGATGCCGCTCGCGGAGCTGCAGTCGCGGCTCGGCTGGTGGGCGCGCGACGCGGTGGCATCGGCGGATGGCGCGGGCTCGGTCTGGCCCATCGAGGGGGAGTCGGTCGCGGCGGTGGCGGCGGCGCTGCTCTGGGTGCCCGAGGGCGCCGGATGCCGCGTCGAGGGGCCGCCCGAACTGCACGAGTACCTTCGCGCGCAGTCGGCCCGGTTCGCGGCGGCCGCCGCCGGGTGATCCTTGCGGGTGTCGGCGGCCCGCGGTCGAATGGCCGCATGGACTTCTCCTTCATCGCCGGGTTCGGCCCGATCGGCACCGCCGACTCGACCTCGCACGACTTCTGGGCCGGCGCGCTCGGCATCCCGTTCGAGGAGGCCGCGCCCCGCTACTTCCACACCGAAGAGGTCGCGGGTGCCCGGGCGTTCGCGATCTGGCCGCTCGACCAGGCCGCCGAGGCGACGTTCGGCACGCCCGAGTGGCCGGCCGACCGGCCGGTGCCGCAGGCGTGGATCGAGTTCGACGTCGCCTCGCCCGAGTCGGTCGCGCCCGCGGTGGAGGAGCTGCGGGCCAAGGGCCTCGAGATCCTGGTGGAGGCGCACGAGGAGCCGTGGGGGCAGACCACCTCGCGGCTGCAGAGCCCTGAGGGGCTGCTCGTGGGCGTCAGCCACACCCCGTGGATGCACGACGCGACCTGACGCCGGTGCGGGCGCGGTGCCGGCCGCAGGCCGGCCCGTCACTCCCCGACGTCCGCGTGTGCACTCGTCCTGGTCGTGGCCCCAGCCCGGGCCGCGTCGGAGCGGGCGTCATGCCCCGGTTCACGCGTCGGGGCCGCCGGTTCGGGGCAGGGTGGTGATCACACGGTCGTCGTCGTCGACGACCGTGAGGGTGTCGCCGTCAACGGTCGCCTCGTCGAGGTCGCCGAGCGTCTGTTCGACGTCGCATCCGACCTGCGTGCTCGAGACGTCGTCGAACTCGATCGCGCCGTCGTCCTCGAGTTCCCAGCGGCCGCCGATGGCATTGCAGCCGTCGCTCCCGATGAAGCTGCCGTCGGCCGCGATGACGAGATGCGGCGACTGCTCCGCCACCTCGCCCCAGGATCCCACGTAGGCGTCGGTCTGACCGATGGGTGGCGCCTCGGCCGGGGTCGGCGTCGCGGTCGGTGAGATGACGACCGCCGACGGGCGCGTGATCGACGCGCCGCCTCCGCCCGTGCATCCGGCGAGCAGCAACGCGACGGATGCTGCGGCGACGGCTCGGGCAATGGTTCTGCGGCTGGTCATCCTCGAACCCTATGGCCGCCGGCGGTTCCGTCTGCATGAGAATCCGAGCGATGCCCGTCGTGGGTGGGCTGAGGCCCGGATTCTCATGCACCGCGCGGGGCGCGGCGCCAGGCGCGCCGGCATCAGGGGGTGGCGGCATCCGGTCGGTCGCTGCGCGCCGCAGCGCGGGCGAGTGCGTCGCGCGCGGCGAGGACGGCCGGGCGCCGGGCCGACGCCCGCCGGGTCGACGAGAAGACCTCGCGCTCGGGTTCCCCCGGGAGCTCAGCCAGGTGCACGCTCGGCGGCTCGCCGGCCCACACGAGGTCGGGCAGCATGCCGACCGCGTTGCCCGAGCGGATGAGCCGGATGTGCCCCATGAGGTCGGCCGTCTCGAAGCGCACGTCGGGCTCGAACCCCGCCTCGCGGCAGAGCTGCTCGGCGAAGCGGCGCGCGGCGGTGCCGCGCGGCTCCATGACCCAGGGCAGGGAGGCCGCGCCGCGCAGCTGCTCGACGGCGGGGCTGCTCCGCAGGGCGCCGAGTCCCGTCGCGGCCGCGGCCGGGTCCTCCGCCGAGCGCACGCCGCCGGGCGTCGGGGGATCGGCGGGCGCCGGCCCGGGCGGCGCGTCGACGTCGACCGGGGCGGCGGCGGGGTCCACCCGGCGGGCGGCACGGCGGCGCGACGACGGATGCGGCGGGAGCGCCAGGCGGATCGCGTCGCGGGCGAGCGGAACCCGGTCGAGTTCCGGGTGCAGCGGCCTCGTCGTCCCCGGGTACTGCTCCGCGACGACGAGGTCGAAGTCGCGTGCGGCGACGTCGAACAGGGCGAGCTCCGGCTCGCGCTCGGTGATCTCGACACGCAGGTCCGGGTGCTCCTGCGCGAGGAGGGTGAGCGCCTGCGGCACGACGGCGTGCGCCGCGGACTGGAACACGGCGATGCGCACGGTGCCGCTGACGGTCGTGAGCGACCGCGCGACATCCGCTTCGGCCTCTTCGAGCCGCTCGAGCACGGCCTGCGCGTGCCCGACGAGCAGTTCGGCCTGCGGCGTGAGCTGCACCCGGCGGCCGACCTGCACCAGGAGCGGGACGCCGGCCTCCTTCTCGAGCTGCGCGAGCTGCTGCGAGACCGACGACGGGCTGTACGCGAGCGCGTCGGCGACCGCGGCGAGCGTGCCCCGGCGGCTGAGCTCGACGAGCAGGCGCAGGCGGCGTACGTCGAGCATCGCGTGGCACCTCCTCGTGCGGCATCCGTGGGGTTAGGTTCGGCGTGCCGGATGACGGACACCGAACATTCGGGAAACATGAACAGTATGCATCGGATTCGTTCGCTGTACTGAACGGATGCCGCGGGCGCACACTGGAATCGGCGGGTGCGCACCACCCCGCGCACTCCCCCCTACCCAGAGACCGAAGGACATCGCCGTCGTGACCACTCAGAACACGCTCGCGAACGTCGTGCCGAGCACCGACCACGTCGTCGCCCTCGTCGAGCGTTGGCTCGCCGAGAGCAGCACCCATCCCGTCGACCCCGCCGCCCAGCGCCTCGCCGGCGTGCTGAAGGACCCGAACGGCCTGGCCTTCACCGTCGGCTTCGTCGACGGCGTCATGCGCCCCGAGGACCTCGGCGTCGCCGGTCGCAACCTCGCGCAGGTCGCGAAGCTCACCCCGAAGTTCCTGCCCGCGTACCTCAAGGCCGCCATCCGCCTGGGCGGGGCGATGGCGCCCGCGTTCCCGTGGATCGTCATCCCGATCGCCCGCCGCGTGCTCCGCGCCATGGTCGGCCACCTCGTGCTCGACGCGACGCCCGCCAAGCTCGGCCCGGCCATCGAGAAGCTCCGCGAGACCGGGAACCGCCTGAACCTCAACCTCCTCGGCGAGGCCGTGCTCGGCGAGCAGGAGGCCGACCGCCGACTCAAGGGCACCTACGACTTCCTCGCGCGCGACGACGTCGACTACGTGTCGATCAAGGTGTCGAGCGTCGTCAGCCAGCTCTCGATGTGGTCGTTCGACGAGGCCGTCGAGAAGGTCGTGAAGAAGCTCACGCCGCTGTACGAGCTCGCCGCGAAGGGCGCCGCGCGCGGCCAGGCGAAGTTCATCAACCTCGACATGGAGGAGTACCGCGACCTCGACCTGACCATCGCGGTCTTCAAGAAGGTGCTCGACCAGCCGCAGCTGCGCGGCCTCGAGGCCGGCATCGTCCTGCAGACGTACCTGCCCGACGCCCTCGGCGCCATGCAGGACCTCACCGAGTGGGCGCTCGCCCGCCGTGCCGCCGGCGGCGCACCCATCAAGGTGCGCGTCGTCAAGGGCGCGAACCTCGCCATGGAGCACGTCGACGCCGCCATCCACGACTGGCCGATCGCGACGTACTCGACCAAGCAGGACTCCGACACGAACTACAAGCGCGTCCTCCACTGGTCGATGACCCCCGAGCGCATCGACGCCGTGAAGCTCGGGGTCGCCGGCCACAACCTCTTCGACGTCGCCCACGCGTGGCTCACCGCCAAGGAGCGCGGCGTCGAGCACGGCGTCGAGTTCGAGATGCTGCTCGGCATGGCCACCGGCCAGGCCGCGGCGGTGCGCGGCGACGTCGGCCGCCTGCTGCTCTACACGCCGGTCGTGAACCCGTCGGAGTTCGACGTCGCGATCGCCTACCTCATCCGCCGGCTCGAGGAGAACGCGAGCCAGGAGAACTTCATGTCGGCCGTGTTCGAGCTGAGCGAGAACCGCGCCCTGTTCGAGCGCGAGCGCGACCGCTACCTCGCCTCGCTCGCCGCCCTCGAGGGCGAGGACCCGGAGGCCCCCGCGCCCGGCCCGAACCGCACCCAGAACCGCCGCACCGAGTGGGACGAGAAGGATGCCGCGGAGCTCGCCGGCACCGTCACCGGCGCCCCCGCCCCGGGCGACCAGCACGAGGGTTCGCTGACGAGCGTGGTGCTCGGCATCACGCGCGGCTCCGACGGCGAGCCCGTGCTCGGCTACGCCGACGAGGCCGCCGCGCTCGCCGGCCCGGGCGTCACCCCCGGCTTCCGCAACGAGCCCGACACCGACCCCGCGCTCGCCGCGAACCGCGACTGGGGTCGCCGCATCCTCGAGCGCGTGCCCACCTCCACGCTCGGCATCGACACCCTGAAGGCCAACCGCATCGAGACCGCCGACGAGCTCGAGCAGCTCATGTCGGCCGTCGCCGCGAACGGCGCGGAGTGGGGCCGGATGTCGGGCGACGAGCGCGCCGCCGTCCTCCACCGTGCGGGCCTCGCGCTCGCCGCGAACCGCGACCGCCTCATCGAGGTCATGGCCGCCGAGACCGGCAAGACCATCGCCGAGGCCGACCCGGAGATCAGCGAGGCGATCGACTTCGCGCACTACTACGCCGAGCGCGCCCGCGAGCTCGACCACGTGCAGGGCGCGACGTTCGTGCCGTCGAAGCTCACCGTCGTCACCCCGCCGTGGAACTTCCCCGTCGCCATCCCCGCCGGCGGCGTGCTCGCCGCGCTCGCCGCGGGCTCGGGCGTGATCATCAAGCCCGCGAAGCTGTCGCAGCGCTCGGGCGCGGTCATGGTCGAGGCGCTGTGGGAGGCCGGCATCCCGAAGGACCTCCTCGCGCTCGTCGACCTCGGCTCGCGCGAACTCGGCACCAAGCTCGTCTCCGACGAGAAGGTCGACCGCGTCATCCTCACGGGCGCGTACGAGACCGCCGAGCTGTTCCGCTCGTTCCGCAAGGACCTGCCGCTGCTCGCCGAGACGAGCGGCAAGAACGCGATCATCGTGACGCCGTCCGCCGACCTCGACCTCGCGGCATCCGATGTCGTGAAGAGCGCGTTCGGCCACGCCGGCCAGAAGTGCTCGGCCGCCTCGCTCGTGATCCTCGTCGGCTCGGTCGCGAAGTCCGAGCGGTTCCGCCGCCAGCTGGTGGATGCCGCGACGAGCCTCCGCGTCGGCTGGCCCGAGCACCCCTCGAGCCAGATGGGCCCGATCGTCGAGCCCGCGAACGGCAAGCTCCTGCACGCGCTCACGACGCTCGGCGCCGACGAGGAGTGGCTCGTCGAGCCGAAGCCGCTGGATGACACGAACCGCCTCTGGTCGCCCGGCATCCGTGCGAACGTGAAGCCCGGCTCGTACTTCCACCTCACCGAGTTCTTCGGCCCGGTGCTCGGCGTCATGCACGCCAAGGACCTCGAGGAGGCCATCCGCTTCCAGAACGCCGTCGACTTCGGCCTCACCGCGGGCCTGCACTCGCTCGACTCCGAGGAGATCGCGACCTGGCTCGACACCGTCGAGGCCGGAAACCTCTACGTCAACCGCGGGATCACCGGCGCGATCGTGCAGCGGCAGCCGTTCGGCGGGTGGAAGCGCTCGTCGGTCGGCGCCGGCGCGAAGGCGGGCGGTCCGAACTACCTGCTCGGCCTCGGCGACTGGCAGCCCGACCACGGCGACGGCAGCCGCTCGCTCCACCTGCGCGGCCTCGAGAAGCGCGTCGCCGAGCTCATCGAGGCGTCGCAGTCGTCGCTCGACTACGACTCCTACGAGGTGCTGCGCCGCGGCGCCCTCTCCGACGAGGTCGCCTGGGCCGAGGAGTACGGCACGGTCAAGGACGTCTCGGGCGTCGGCGTGGAGCGCAACCTGTTCCGCTACCTGCCCCTGCCCGTCACCGTCCGGATCAGCGAGGACGCGACCCTCGCCGACGGCCTCCGCGTGATCGCCGCGGGCCTGCTCGCCAAGTCGAAGCTCGAGGTCTCGACCGCCCACGAGCTGCCCAAGGGCGTGCGGGCGATCCTCGCGGCCCGCGACATCCGCGTGGTCCGCGAGGGCGACGCCGGGTGGCTGGCTCGCGCCGCCAAGGGCGAGATCACGACCTCGCGCGTGCGCCTGGTCGGCGGCTCGGCCGCGGCGCTCGCCGACGCGACGAACGGCACGCCCGACCTCGCCGTGTGGGCGCACCCGGTGACCCCGTCGGGCCGGGTCGAGCTGCTGCCGTTCCTGCACGAGCAGGCCATCTCGATCACCAACCACCGGTTCGGCAACCCGACGACGATCTCCGACGGCGTCATCTAGGGGTTCCCAGAACGGATGCCACGAGGGGGGCGGTCGCGCGAGCGGCCGCCCCCTCGTCCCGCACCCGGGGGACGATCGACCCTGCCTCCCGAGGGCCGGTCCGAATACGGTGGAAGGACCGACTTCGAGGAGGGCGCGGTGGACCCGGTCGACGACACGGTCTGGCACGAGCAGACGGTCGCCGAGACGTTGGAGGTCCTGGCGAGCCGCCCCCGCGGCCTGACCACCGAGGAGGCGGTCGAGCGCCTCGCCGCCGTCGGACCGAACGAGCTCGACGTCGCGCCGCCGACCCCCGCGTGGAAGGTGCTGCTGAGGCAGTTCCTATCGCCGCTGATCCTCATCCTGATCGGGGCGGGCATCATCACGGCCGTCCTGCAGAAGTGGGTCGACGCCGTGGCGATCCTCATCGTCCTCGTGGTCAACGCCGTCATCGGATTCTGGCAGGAACAGCGCGCCGCAGCGGAGGTCCGCGCCCTCGCCGTGCTCAACACGCCGCGCTGCCGGGTCCTGCGCGACGGCGCGACCGTCCTGCTCTCGGCGCGCGAACTCGTCCCCGGCGACGTGGTGCTCCTCGAGAGCGGCGACCGCGTGCCGGCCGACCTCCGGCTCATCGAGTCCACCGCGCTGCAGCTCGACGAGTCCATGCTCACGGGCGAGGTCTACGCCGTCGCGAAGGACACGGCGCCGGTGGATCCCGACGCCGGCGTCGGCGACCGCACGAGCATGGCGTTCAGCGGCACCTTCACGACCTCCGGTCGCGGAGTCGGCGTCGTGGTCGCGACCGGCGACGAGACGGAGATCGGCCGCATCAACGCCCTCGTGCAGGGGCCGTCGCCGATGACGCCGATGCAGCGCCTCATGCACCGCTTCGAGGCGCGGGTGGGCGTCTTCGTCGGTCTCGTCGCCGCACTCGTCTTCGTCGGCGGCATCGCGCTGGGGGAGGCGGTGCAGGATGTCTTCCTCTCCGCGGTCGCACTCGCGGTCGCATCCATACCCGAGGCCCTCCCGATCGTGCTCACCATCGCGATGAGCATCGGCGTGGCCCGGATGGCGCGTCGGAAGGCGGTGATCCGCAGCCTTCCCGCGGTCGAGACCCTGGGTTCCACGACGGTCATCGGGTCGGACAAGACCGGGACGCTCACGCAGAACGTCCTCACCGTCGAGGAGGTGTGGACGTCGAACGGGCGCACCCGCTTCGATGCGGAGACGGACCGTCCGACCGGCCCGCACGAGGATCCGCTCGTGATCGGGGTGCTCCGTGCCGGTGCGCTCACCAACGAGGCACGACCGCGCCATGGAGGCTCGGAGGGCTTCACGGGCGACTCCGTCGACGTCGCGATGGCGGTGGCGGCCGTGCGGCACGGTGGCGTCGGTCGAGACGAGATCGCCGCGGCACCCGTCGCCCACATGCCGTACGAACCGCATCACGGGTACTCGCAGTCGGTTCGCCGACGCGCGGACGGTCGTCACGTCCTGTTCGTGAAGGGAGCGCCGGACGCGCTGATCGCGATGAGCACGCACCTGCGCAGCGCCCACGGGGACGAACCCGTCGACCACCAGGAGGTGCATGCGGCGAACGCGGACATGGGACGCCGCGGCCTCCGGGTCCTTGCGACTGCCGAGCGCGTGCTGCCCCCCGCGTGGGAGCCGGCGTCACCGCTTCCGAGACCCGCGGGCCTCACCCTGCTCGGGCTCGAGGGCATGGACGATCCGCCCCGACCCGGAGTGGCCGAGGCGATCGCCTCCTGCCAGGAGGCCGGCATCGCGGTGAAGATGATCACCGGCGATCATCCCGTCACCGCGGAGGCGATCGCGGATCGCCTCGGCATCCCCCGCAGCGGTCCGGCGATCACCGGGGCGGAGATGCGGGATCTCGACGACGCGATGCTCGCCGCCCGGCTGCGGGAGGCGGGCGTGGCCGCGCGCGTGGCGCCGCAGGACAAGCTCCGCATCGTCACCGTCCTCCAGGACCACGGGGAGGTCGTCGCGGTCACCGGCGACGGCGTCAACGACGCGCCCGCCCTGAAGGCGGCGTCCATCGGCGTGGCCATGGGCGCGAGCGGTACGGATGTCGCGCGCGAATCCGCCGACATGGTCCTCACCGACGACGACTTCGTCACGATCGTGAGCGCCATCCGCCAGGGCCGCGTGACCTTCGCGGCGATCAGGAAGGCGACCTTCTTCCTGCTGTCGACCGCGCTCGGCGTCATCATCGCGGTGACGACCAACGTCTTCGCGGAGCATCCGCTGCTGTTCCTGCCGGTGCAGGTGCTCTGGGTGAACATTGTCACGAACGGGCTGCAGGACGTCGCGCTGGCGTTCGAACCGGCCGAGGGCGGGGAGCTGGAGCGTCCGCCGCGCAGTCGGCGGGAGGGGCTCCTGTCACGTCTCCTCTGGATCCGGCTCCTCATCACCGGCGCCTGGATCGGCGTCGTCGTGCTCCTCGTCTACACGTGGGCGCTCGACCACGGGTACGCGGTCGACCACGCGCGAACCCTCGCGCTCACGGTCGTCGTCACCCTGAACTTCTTCCAGGCCGGCAACGCGCGCGCCGAGCGCCGTTCGCTGTTCGCGCTCAACCCGGTCGGGAACCCGTTCCTGCTGCTCACCGCGATCGGCTCGGTGCTCCTGCACTGGGGCGCGATGACGTGGGGGCCGAGCGCCGACGTGCTCGGACTCACGCCGCTCTCCGCCGAGGAGTGGTCGTGGTGCCTGGGCATCGGGGCGAGCGTGCTCGTGATCGTCGAGATCGAGAAGGCGATCACCCGCAGGCTGCGCGCGCCGGATTCCCCGGTCAGGACCGAAGGCGGCTGACGAACCCCTCCACCGACCCGGCACGCGCGACGACCACGAGCCGGTCGCCCGCCTCCCACGGCGCATGCGCGTCGGCGAGCAGTCCGTCCGGGCCGTCGCGGATCACCGCCACCACCTCGGCGTCTGCGTCGCGGAACTCATCGGCCCGACGACCGACCGCCGGATCGCCGTCTTCCAGGGACACGACGCGGACCTCGGCCGGACCCGCCGCCAGCGCCCCCGAAGGGGGTCCGTCGACCGCGAACCGGAGGCCGGCGAGGAGCGATGCCGTGGCGACCGCCTCCCGTTCGCCGATCGTGAGCCGAGCGGGCGGGCTCCCGGTCGCCGTGACGATCTCGATGTGGACCAGCTGCGCCGCCGGGTCGGTCTGGACGGCCGCCACCGTGCCGTCCGTGAGGGCCACCTCGAAGAGCCGGGCCGGACCGGCGATCGGGTGCTCGGCGATGCGGAACTCGGCCGCGTCCTCTCCCTGCTCGTCCACGGAGTCCCCCCGTTCGGTCGCGTGTGCGGTCCATGCCGGTGCCCGGTTCGAACCAGTATCCACGAGTCGCCGTAGGCTCGGGGCATGTCCGCGCACGCGCCGATCGTCACGCTGACCATGAACCCCGCGCTCGACGTGTCGAGCACGGTCGACCGGGTCGTCTCCGAGCACAAGCTGCGGTGCGGCCCGAGCCGGTTCGACCCGGGCGGGGGCGGCGTGAACGTGAGCCGCGCCATCCGGAACCTCGGCGGCGACTCGATCGCGGTGTACCCGCTGGGCGGGCCCACCGGCCAGGCGTATCGAGGGTTCCTCGAGCAGGCGGGCATCATCGGCCGCGTCGTCACCATCGCGGGGAACACCCGCGAGAGCTTCACCGTCGACGAGCTCGCGACGGGCGAGCAGTTCCGGTTCGTGCTCCAGGGGCCGACGCTGCGCGAGCCGGAGTGGCGCGCGTGCCTCTCGGTCGTCGCCGACCACCTGCCCGTCGGCGGGTTCCTCATCGCGAGCGGCAGTCTCCCGCCGGGCGTGCCCGACGACTTCTACGCGATGCTCGCGCGCATCTCGGCCGACCACGACATCCGGCTGGTGGTGGATGCCTCGGGGCCGGCGCTCGCGGCCGCGCTCGACGCGGGCGTGCACCTGATCAAGCCCAGCCGCGACGAACTCGCGGAGCTCGTCGGCGCGCGTGGGGAGCTCGATGACGCGGCGATGGTCGACGCCGCCAGGTCGCTCGTCGCGGCGGGGCGGTCGCGCATCGTGGCGCTCACGCTCGGCGGCCGCGGCGCGATCCTCGTGAGCGAGGGGGAGGCGCTCCGGCTCGCGACCCCGCGCGTGGAGGTCGCGAGCGCGGTGGGCGCGGGCGACTCCTTCCTGGCCGGGCTCGTGCTGCGGCTCGCCGAGGGGCGCCCGCTCGCGGACGCGTTCCGGACCGCGGTCGCCGCGGGCAGTGCGACGGCGATGCTGCCGGCGACGGAGCTGTGCCGGGCGGAGGACGTGGCGCGGCTCGAGGGGGAGCTGGCGGCCGCCTGAGGGCGGGGTCTCGGTACGGGCGCTTCGCGTCCTACTCGACCACCGGCGGGTCTCGGTACGGGCGCTTCGCGTCCTACTCGACCACCGGCGGGTCAGGCGCGGCCGCGGTTGCGGCGACGGATGGCGCGGGGCGCACGTCCGCCGACGAAGGACCGGCCGGCGTCGACGAGGAACCCGTTGCGCAGCGCCTCGCGGCCGATGAGCATGCGGAAGCCCATCTCGTCGCGGTTCGTGAGCGTCACCTCGGCGGTCACCTCGCGACCGAGCAGCACGAGGTCCATGAGCACCACGATCCGCTCCTGGGTGTGGCCCGTCGAGCTGCGCACCACGCGGCGGTCGTGCACCGGCAGTTCGACCGTGGCGGCGTCCTGGTCGGTGTCCTGCCACGGGTGGATGCCGAACCGCACCCGGTCGACGCCGTCCCGCGTGAACTCCTCGACGTCGAACGCGTGCAGCGCCGACGAGCGCGCGCCCGTGTCGAGCTTCGCCTTGATCCACTCGACCTCGGCCTGGGGCAGGCGCACCCACTCGCGCCATCCGGCGATGGTGCTTGAATGGGTGGGCTCTGTCATCCGAACCATCTTCGCAGGGACCACCCCATGAAACTCGCGATCCTGTCGCGCGCGCCCCACGCCTATTCGACCCAGCGTCTCCGTGCTGCAGCGCAGCAGCGCGGTCACGACGTCAAGGTGCTGAACACGCTCCGCTTCGGCATCGACCTGTCCGGCCCGGAACCCGACCTGCAGTACCGCGGCCGGCAGCTGTCGGACTACGACGCGATCCTGCCCCGCATCGGCAACTCGATCACGTACTTCGGCACGGCCGTGGTGCGCCAGTTCGAGCAGATGGACGTCTACACGCCCAACACCGCGAACGGCATCACGAACGCGCGCGACAAGCTCCGCGCGACGCAGATCCTCTCGCGCCACAACATCGGCATGCCCGCCACGACGTTCGTGCGCAACCGTGCCGACCTGCGCCCCGCCATCGAGCGCGTCGGCGGCGCGCCCGTCGTGATCAAGCTGCTCGAGGGCACCCAGGGCATCGGCGTCATCCTCGCCCCCGAGGTGAAGGTGGCCGAGGCGATCATCGAGACGCTGCACTCGACGAAGCAGAACGTGCTCATCCAGAGCTTCATCAAGGAGAGCCGCGGACGCGACATCCGTGCCCTCGTCGTGGGCGACCGCGTCGTGGCCGCCATGCGGCGGAGCGCGGCGGGCGACGAGTTCCGCTCGAACGTGCACCGGGGCGGCACCGTGGCCGCCGTCGAGCTCACGCCCGAGTACGAGCAGGCGGCCGTGCGCTCGGCGCAGATCATGGGACTCAAGGTCGCCGGCGTCGACATGCTCGAGGGCAACGAGGGCCCGCTCGTGATGGAGGTCAACTCGTCGCCGGGCCTGCAGGGCATCGAGACGGCGACGAACCTGGATGTCGCGGGCGCCATCATCGACTACATCGCCAACCAGGTCGCGTTCCCCGAGATCGACGTGCGCCAGCGCCTCACCGTCTCGACGGGCTACGGCGTGGCCGAGCTCGTCGTGCACGGCGCGGCCGACCTCGTCGGCACCACGCTCGGCGAGTCGGGGCTGTGGGACCGGGACATCACGGTGCTCACGCTGCACCGCGGTACGACGGTGATCCCGAACCCGCGCAAGGGCGTCGTGCTCGAAGCCGAGGACCGGCTGCTGTGCTTCGGCAAGCTCGAGGAGATGCGCTCGATGATCCCCGAGCGGCGGCGGCGCCGGCAGAAGGTGCGCAAGCTGCCGAAGGAGCCGATCCCGGCGCCCGCCGAGGCCGCCGGCTGACCACGCCGTCGCGCTAGACGGTCGTCGACCGCGAGCGGAGCGCCCGTTCGACCGCGGCGAGCGCCTCGGGTGCGGCGACGCCCAGCCGGCCGACCGCGTCGGCGTAGACGGATGCCGCGGCCTGCAGCGCCTGCTCGACCGGGTCGCCGGTCGCGAGTACGAACGTGCCGGCCCGCCCGCGGCCCTCGACCACGCCGTCGGCCTCGAGCTCCTTGTAGGCGCGCGCGACGGTGTTGACGGCCAGGCCGAGCTCCTCGGCGAGGGCGCGCACCGTGGGCAGCTTGGCGCCGGCGGGGAGCCGGCCGTCGCGCACGGCGTCGACGACCTGCATGCGCAGCTGCTCGTAGGGCGGGGTGCCCGAGTCGCCGTCGACCGTGAACCGCATGCCGGCGGCCGTCAGTCGCGGTTCCGGTTGACGAGCCGCGACAGCACGATGGCGCTGCGCGTGTGGTCGACGTTCGGGGCGATGCGCACGCGCTCGAGGGCGTCCTCGAGCGAGGTGATGTCGCGGGCGCGCATGTGGACGATGGCGTCGGCGCTGCCGGTGACCGTGCCCGCGTAGACCACCTCGGGCACGTTCTGCAGGATCCGCTGGAGCTCGTCGGGCGCGACCGTGCCGCGGCAGAACAGCTCGACGTACGCCTCCGTGCTCATGCCGTCGACGGCGGGGTCGACCTGGATGGTGAACGCCTTGATGACGCCGTCGGCGACGAGCTTGTCGACGCGGCGCTTCACGGCGGAGGCGGACAGGCCCACCGAGGACCCGATGTCGCCGTACCCCGCCCGGGCGTTCTGCCGGAGCAGGTCGAGGATGGCGCGGTCGAGGTTGTCCATGCGGGGAGTGTACGACCGTTCGTTGCGCCGCGACACGACCCGGCGCGGCTTTCGTGCGCGGTGTTGCACGTTCGTGATCGCCCGCGCGCTCGGCGACGACGCGTCAGGCGCGGCCCGTGCCCGCGTGCCGGGCGCGCAGGCCGTGCATGAGCGCGTCGAGGCCGAGGCGGAAGGCGCGTTCGGCGCCCGAGGCGTCGGCGTGCTCGGGGTCGAGGGCCGAGCGGAGCGACGCGAGCTCGACGGGCACCGACGCCTGCGTGAGCAGGTCGCCCGGTGCGACGATGTCGAGCGCCGAGCCGAGCACGTGCGCCTCGACGGTGCGCATGACCGCGACCGCGTCGCGCGTCGACCAGCCGCCCGCGAGCAGGGAGCCCACGACGGTCTCGTACATCTCGAGGGTGGATCGGTCGCGGATCGGGGTGGTCGCGAGCAGCGGGATGACGTTCGGGTGGGCGGCGAACGCGGTGAGGTACGAGCGCGCCCAGGCTTCGAGGGCGGCATCCCACGGGTGCACCCCGAAGGCCGCGACGTCGATGCCCTCGACGATCCGCGCCCGGACGAGTTCGATGAGCTCGGCACGGCTGCCCACGTGGTTGTACAGCGACGACACCTGCCGGTCGACCCGCGCGGCCAGCGAGCGCATGGTGAGGGCGTCGCCGCCCTCCTCGTCGACGAGGTCGAGCGCGGCGCTGATGAGCTGCTCGCGTTTCAGCCGTGTCACGAATCCCTCCCGGGGTCTTCCGTCGCCGTGCTCCGGAGTGTAACGTGACCGCACGCAAACACGAACACTGTTCGTAAACGGATGCCGCGGTCCGCGACGTCCGGCGAACGACCCCGACGAGACGAGGTGCGGTGACGACGACGTTCTTCCACGGCGGCACGGTGTGGACCGGTGCCGGAGGCGGCGACGAGCGCGCCCTGCTCGTGCGCGACGGCGTGGTCGTCGCGGTGGGCGCGGCGGCGGAGGCCGCGGCATCCGCTGCCGGCGAGGTGGAGCGCATCGACCTCGAGGGCGAGTTCCTCATGCCGTCGTTCGGCGACGGGCACGCCCACCCGATGTTCGGCGGGCTCGAGGCCGACGGGCCCGACGTGCGCTCCTGCCGGTCGGTCGAGGAGATCGTCGCTGAGGTGCGCCGGTACGCCGAGGCGCACCCCGAACTCGAGTGGATCACGGGCGCGTCGTACGACGGCAGCCTCGCCGAGCAGGGCCTCTTCGACGCGCGATGGCTCGACGATGCGGTCGCCGACCGGCCGGTCCTGCTGCGCGCCTGGGACTACCACACGGTGTGGGTCAACTCGCGGGCGCTCGAGCTCGCCGGCATCGACGCCGCGACGCCCGAGCCCGAGCTCGGCGAGATCCCGCGCCGCGAGGACGGCACGCCCCTCGGCACCCTCCGCGAGTGGGGCGCCGTCGACCTCGTGACGGCGGTCATGCCGCCGCGTTCCGTCGAGGCCGGCGTCCGCGCCCTCGAACGCGCCGGCCGCTACTACCTCGAGCGCGGCGTGACCTGGGTGCAGGACGCCTGGGTCGAACCCGCCGACCTCGACGTCTACCTCGCCGCCGCGGCATCCGGGGCCCTGCCGCTGCGGTTCAACCTGGCGCTGTACGCCGACCCACGGCGGTTCCTCCGCGACCTGCCCGAGATGGCCATGGCCCGCGACCGCGTCGCGGCGGCCGGGTCGCCGCTGCTCACCGCGAACACGATCAAGTTCTTCGCCGACGGCGTGGTCGAGAACGAGACCGGCGCCCTGCTCGAACCGTACTGCTCGGGCCTGCACTCGCACGGCATGTCGGTCTGGGGCGCCGAGCGCCTCGCCGAGGCGGTGCGCGCAGCGGATGCCGCGGGCTTCCAGGTGCACGTCCACGCCATCGGCGACGCGGCCGTGCGCCAGGCGCTCGACGCCATCGAGCGCGCCATCGACGCGAACGGCCCGCGCGACCGTCGCCCCGTCATCGCGCACGCCCAGCTCATCGACGACGCCGACCTCGCCCGGTTCGCCGAGCTCGGCGTCATCGCCAACATGCAGCCGCTCTGGGCGCAGCTCGACGCGCTCATGACCGTGCTCACCGTGCCGCGGCTCGGCCGGGAGCGGTCGGACCGCCAGTACCGGATGCGTTCGCTCGCGGGCACGGGCGCGACCCTCGCGTTCGGCTCCGACTGGCCCGTCTCGTCGGGCGACCCGCGCGACGGGCTCGCGATCGCGGCGTCCCGACGCACGGTCGACGGCGAGCCCGCGGGCGGATGGACCCCGCACGAGATCGTGCCGATCGAGGCCGCGCTCGGCGCCTACACCTCGGCGGTCGCCCACCAGGCGTTCGCCGACCACGCCGCCGCACCGTGGGGACGCATCGTCCCCGGTGCGAGCGCCGACCTCGTCCGGCTGGCGCGCGACCCGCGCACGGTCGACCCGCACGACCTGCCCGCCGTCGCGGTGCGCGAGACCTACCTCGTGGGCGCACCACGACTCACGCCGGCGGACGCGGCCCCGACCGCCTCCGCCCCGGACCCCCACGCAGAACCCGAGCGCAGCGTCGCGCTCCACCCCTGAAAGGACCCACCCCGCGATGTCACAGACCACCGTCGCCGGAACGCCCGGCCACGCGGCATCCGCCACCGAGGGAACGCACCTGCGCCGCGTGCTCGGCGTGCCCTCGCTCGTGCTGTTCGGCCTCGTCTACATGGTGCCGCTCACCGTGTTCACGACCTACGGCATCGTCACGCAGCTCACCGGCGGGCGCGTGCCGCTCGCCTACGCCATCACGCTCGTGGCCATGTTCTTCACCGCCCGCTCGTACGCCCGGATGGCCGCCGCCTACCCGTACGCGGGCTCGGCGTACGTGTACGCGCAGCGCAGCTTCGGGCCCGGCGTCGGCTTCCTCGCCGGCTGGTCGCTCATGCTCGACTACCTGTTCCTGCCGATGATCAACTACCTCGTGATCGGCATCTACCTGAACGCCGCCTTCCCGGCCGTGCCGCAGTGGGTGTTCATCGTCGCGACCATCGCACTCGTGACCGTCCTGAACGTCGTCGGGATCCTGTCGGTCGCGCGCGCGAACTTCGTGATCATCGCCGTGCAGACCCTGTTCATCGCCGCGTTCATCGTGCTGAGCCTCGTCTCGATCGGGGGGACCGGCCAGGTCGACCCGGTGGCGCCCTTCACCGGCGACGGGACGGTGGAGGGCACGGGCGTGCTCTTCGCGGGCGCCGCGGTGCTCTGCCTGTCGTTCCTCGGGTTCGACGCGGTCTCGACGCTCGCCGAGGAGGCGAAGGACGCCACGCGCTCCGTGCCGCGCGCGATCATGATCACGACCATCGCGGCCGGCGTCATCTTCATCCTGCTCTCGTACCTGTCGCAGCTCGCGTTCCCGTCGAACGCGTTCACGGATGTCGACTCGGCTGCGCTCGACGTCATGGGCGCCGCGGGCGGGCAGTTCCTCGCGATCTTCTTCACCGCCGCCTACATCGCCGGGGCGACGGGCTCGGCACTGACCTCGCAGGCGTCCGTCGCGCGCATCCTCTACGCCATGGGCCGCGACCGGGTGCTGCCGCGGGCCGTCTTCGGTCGGCTGTCCGAGCGGTTCCGCACGCCGGTCGTCGCGATCCTCGTCGTCTCGGCGATCTCGCTGTTCGCCGTCGTCATCGACCTGGGCCTCCTCGTCGAGATGATCAGCTTCGGCGCGCTCATCGCCTTCTCGGTCGTGAACCTCACCGTCGTGAAGCATTACTTCATCGACCGGCGTGAGCGCTCCGGCGCGGCCGTCGTGAACAACCTCGTGCTGCCGCTCATCGGCTTCGGCCTGACGGTGTGGCTCTGGACCAGCCTGTCGGGACGCACGTTCGTCGTCGGCCTGATCTGGCTCGCCCTCGGCCTGGTGCTGCTCGGCATCGTCACGCGCGGGTTCCGCCGTCCGGTGCCGATGCTCGACCTCCGCGAGGAGGCGGCCATCGACGAGGGGAGCGCCGACGCCGCTGCGGACCCGGCCACCGCTCCGGCGGTGCCGACGAGGGAGCGAGCGCAGGGGTAGCTCCCGCTCCCCGGATGCCGCGGCGCCCACGCCGGCGCCGCGGCATCCGTTCGCCCTCGGCTGACACGGTGGGATGCCGCTCACCGCCGACCTACGCTCGAACCATGAGCCTCACCGCACCCGCCCGCCTGGGCATCCAGCTGCAGCCCCAGCACGCGACCTACGGGCAGATCCGCGACGCGGTGATGCGCATGGAGGACCTCGGCGTCGACGTCGTCTTCAACTGGGACCACTTCTTCCCGCTCTCCGGCGACCGCGACGGGCTGCACTTCGAGGCGTGGACCATGCTCGGCGCGTGGGCCGAGCAGACCGAGCGCGTCGAGTTCGGCACGCTCGTCAACTGCAACTCGTACCGCAACGCCGACCTGCAGGCCGACATGGCCCGCACGCTCGACCACATCAGCGCGAAGGGCGGCGACACCGGTCGCTTCATCTTCGGCACCGGGTCGGGCTGGTTCGAGCGCGACTACGACGAGTTCGGCTACGAGTTCGGCACGGTCGGCTCCCGGCTCGACGACCTCGCCGAGGCCCTCCCGCGGGTGAAGGCGCGCTGGGCGAAGCTGAACCCCGGTCCGACCCGCGAGATCCCGATCATGATCGGCGGGCAGGGCGAGCAGAAGACGCTGCGGCTCGTGGCCGAGCACGCCGACATCTGGCACTCGTTCGTGCGACCCGACGCGATCGCGCACAAGCTCGACGTGCTCGCCCGCTGGGGTGAGCGGGTCGGGCGCGACGTCTCCGAGATCACCGTGTCGAACGAGCTCTCGCGTGGCCGCCTCGACGACGACCACGCCGACGCCCTCTACGACGCGGGCGTGCGCCTGTTCACGCTCGGCGTCTCGGGGCCCGACTACGACGACGCGCCCGTGCGGCACTGGCTCGCGTGGCGCGACCGTCGCAACGACGCGGTCGGGGTCGACGCCGCGTAGCGGGCGGATGCCGCGGGCGGCTCAGCCGGCCGACCCCTCCGGCTCCTCGGGGCCGAGCGAGACGCGACCGTTCGCATCCCACGTGGCGCTGAAGGTGCCCGTGTCCGGCTGCTCGGTCCGCACCACGAGCCCGTCGGGCGGGAACCGGCCGTCGGACGTGCACGACGCCGCCGACGGACCCGACGGCACGACGAGCACCAGGCACGCGTCCCGGCCGTCCTCGCTCCGGACCGCGACCACGCGGACGCCGTCCGAGCGCGCGGCGAGCAGGCGTCGGCTGTCGCGGTCGAGTTCCACCTCGACGGGCGGTGCCGGGTAGCGGACGCGGTCGCCGTTCGGCACCGGCGCGTCGAACACCCGCCACGCCGCGGTCTCCGAGGTCGGCACCGAGCCCGGCTCATCGGGCTCGGGGATGACGGCATCCAGGGTCAGCCCCGCGGCGAGCCCGACGAGCAGGGCGGCCGCGGTCGCCGCGATGAGGGTGGTCCGCGACGGCGCGGAGGTCGGATGCCCGCGGTCGTCGGCGCGGTCCGCCGGGGACTCCGCGCGGGGCTCGCCGCCCGCCGTCGGCTCGGGGGCGGCCACGGGTCGGCTCGGACCGGCGGACCGCAGGGCCGCGAGCTCGCGTGCGGCCGCCTCGCGCTCCGCGTCGGGCACGTTCGCGCCGAACGCCGCGCGCTGCAGTCGGGCGATGCGCTCGTCCGGGTCGTCGTGGTCGGGCATGGGAACTCCGTCGTCCTGCCGGTCTGGTCGCCCAGCATGCGACGGGAGGTTGGGAATCGGGTGTGACGGTCAGCCGGTCGGCGCCGACGCGGCGTTGACCTCCGCACGGCCGTCCGGCGTCCAGCCGGCGAGGTAGACGCCGACGCCCTGCACCGAGATCTCCGCGCGGAGCCCTTCGCGCGGGAAGCGACCCTCCATCGTGCAGGCGGTCGCGGGCCGGCCCACCGGCAGGGCGAGGATGAGGCACGCGTTCTCGCCGTCGGCGGTGCGCACCGCGACGAGCCGGACGCCGTCGGAGCGCGTCAGGAGCAACCGGCGGGTCGAGTCGTCGGCGTCGATGTCGATGAGCGGTGGCGGATGCCGCACGAAGTCGCCGTCGGTGGCCGGCCGATCGAACACGTCCCAGGCCGCGGTCTCGGTCACCGGCACGCCGACATCCGCTCCCTCGGACGGCGGGATGGCGCCGCCGACGCCCCAGCCGATCGCGACGCCCACGATGAGCGCCGCCGACGAGGACGCGAGCATGCGACGCAGGCCCCACCGGGGCGGGCGGCCGGTGCGGTCGGCGCCCGACCGGTCGGCGCGGTCCGCCTCGGCGGGCCGGCCGTCGTCCGAGGCGGCGGACCGCGCCGGGGTGAGCGGCGGGCCGTCGGGATCGTGATCGCCGCCGGTGCGCATGGCGGCGAGCTCGGCCGCCGCTGCGGCACGATCGGCATCGGAGGCATCAGCGCCGTACGCGAGTCGCTGCAACCGCGCGATCCGCTGGTCGAGGTCGTCGTCATCGTGCATGGGAACTCCGTCGTCCTGCCGGCCGGGCCGACCGGTCCAGCATGCGACGCGACGTTGGGAATCGGATGTGCGACCGCTCCGGGCGACCGCTCCGAACGTCCGCTCCCGGTCCGCGTCAGGTGCCCGACGAGGCCCGCACGCCCTCGACGCTGATCCGCAGGTCGCCGGTCGGCTCGAGCGAGACGGCGTAGAACCCGCGCGACTGGATGAAGGTCTGCATCGTGAGACCCTCGGACGGGAACATGCGATCGACCGTGCAGGTGCTCCCGCCGCTCACCTCGTCGACCCGCAGGAGCAGGCAGAGCTCGCCCGAGGAGCTGCGCGCCGCCCACACGGCGACGCCGTCGGACCGTGTGGCGAGCAGCCGCAGGCTCTCGGGGATGAGGTCGCCGGCCGCGAAGAACGACGGGTCCACGGCCAGGTCGGCGGCCGTCGGCTCGCGTTCGAACACGTCGGCCACCGGCGTCTCGTCGATCGGGCCCACGAGGGTGCTGGGCGGCTCGAGCCCGAGGGGGAACGTGACGTCCTCCTCGGCCCGGCCGTCGGCGCCCTCGGCGACGAGTTCGGCGGCGGCGATCGACGCCGTCGCCCAGCCCGCGCTGAACCCGATCGCGAGCGCGATCGCCCCCACGAGGACGGCGGTCGGCACGCCCACGGTCCGCATGACCGACGGCGACGACGCGCCCCCGAGCGCGCCGATCCCGAGCGGGTCCGGATCGTCCGCGACGGGGTCGTCGACGTGCCCCTCGGCGGGCGGCGTCGCTCCGGCCGCCTCGGCGGTCGGCGCCCCGTCGTCCGGTGCCGTGCCTCCGAGCGCGCTCGATGCCGGCGGCTCGGGGTCGGCGGAGCCGACGGCGCCCGAACGCACGGCCTCGAGGGCGTCGATCGCGCGTCGCCGCTCCGCGTCGCTCGCCCCGGCCCCGTACGCGATGCGCTGGAGTTCGGCGATGCGCTCGGCGTTCGACATCCGGTCTCCTCGTCCTGCCGGCGCAGGGACCGGACTCCGCTCAGCCTGCCCGAGCGCGACCACCGGCGGCAACCACCGCCGCGCCCGGACCCGACCGCGCGCCGCGCACGATCGGTGCGCGCTCGAGGCGGGCGAATGCGGCGAAAACGCGCGGCGGCGCCCTCCGTCACCCGTGATTCGTTGCGTCGGGGCGCCCAACGCGCACGGATCCTGTGCGCGATGCCGAGAACTCCCGTCCGGTTCGTCGCACACTGGAGGTGGCGTCCCGCCGCGCGTGCATCCCGAGCACGCCGTCGGGGCTCGACAAGAGCGACCTGGTCCGCCGACACCCCACCGGCCGGGTCGGCGGCGCGCCGCCGTGCTCGGCTCCCGAACACCTCATGAGGAGTGAGATGTCGACTGTGATCGAGACCGAGACCCGAACCGCCGCACCCGAGCGCACCCCGTCGAAGAAGACCGTGCTGATGTGCCGCCCCGAGCACTTCACCGTGGTCTACCAGATCAACCCGTGGATGGACCCGGCCAAGCCCACCGACACCGCGCTCGCGGTCCAGCAGTGGCAGGTGCTGCACGACACCTACGTCGGACTCGGGTTCGACGTGCACCTCATCGACCCCGTCGAGGGCCTGCCCGACATGGTCTACGCGGCCAACGGCGGCACCGTGATCGACGGCATCGCCTACGGGGCGAAGTTCACCCACGAGCAGCGCGCGGCCGAGGGTCCCGCGTACATGGACTGGTTCCGCCAGGCCGGCTTCGACGTGCGCGAGCCCGTCGAGACCAACGAGGGCGAGGGCGACTTCCTCCTCGTCGGCGACGTGATCCTCGCGGGCACCGGCTTCCGCAGCGACTCGTCGAGCCACGACGAGCTGCGCCGCATCACGGGCCGCGAGGTCGTCACCCTGAACCTCGTCAACCCGAGCTTCTACCACCTCGACACCGCGATCGCCGTGCTCGACTCCCGCCCCGGCCAGGAGCACATCGCCTACCTGCCGAGCGCGTTCGACGAGCCGTCGCTCGAGATCCTCCGCGAGCGCTACCCCGACGCGATCCTCGTCTCCGAGGAGGACGCCGCGGTGCTCGGCCTCAACTCCTACAGCGACGGCCGCAACGTCGTCATCGCCGCACGCGCCAAGGGTTTCGAGCAGCAGCTCCGCGACGCCGGCTACCACCCCATCGGCGTCGACCTGTCCGAGCTGCTGCTCGGCGGCGGCGGCGTGAAGTGCTGCACGCTCGAGCTGCGTCGCTGAGCGAACGCACCGCAGTCGGCTGATCGAGCGGGCGGATGCCACGGGTGCGAGCCCGCGGCATCCGCCCGTTCGCGTGCCGGGCCGAGGTGGTCGCCCGGCGCCCCCGCGACCGCCGCGCTACGATGCAGCGAGACCCAGGACCGCGATGACCGGAGGTGCGACGATGGCGCGCAAGAAGGCCGACAAGAAGTCCGACAAGAAGTCCGGCGCGAAGGCGAAGGCCACGTCGACGGATGCCGCGGCGCAGGCCGACTCGGCGGCGAGGTCCGCCCAGAAGGCCGCCGCGAAGGCCGTCGAGGCCGCCAAGGCCGCCGTCGCCGAAGCGGCGCGGCTCGCGAAGCAGGCCGACAAGGCGGCGCGGGCGAAGGTCCGCGACCTCGAACGCAGCCTCGACAAGCTGCGCAAGCGCGGCACGGCCGACGGCTCGACGTCGACCCGGGCGGAGCCCGCCGACACGACGCCCGAGGAGGCGACGGCTGCGGCCCGTGCCGCGGCGGCACCGCAGCCGGCCGCTGCCGAGTCGGCCCCGGCCGTCCCGAAGAAGCCGGCCGCTGCGCCGAAGCCGGCCGCCGCGAAGCCCGCCGCCGCGAAGCAGCCGGCCGCGCCGAAGCGCTCGGCCACCGAGGCGTCCGCTGACGACCTCGCGAAGAAGACCGTCGCCGAGCTGCGCGCGATCGCCAAGGAGCGCGGACTGACCGGCTATTCGCGCATGCCGAAGGCCCAGCTGGTGGAGGCGCTGCGCGGCTAGCCCGCTACTCGAGCGAGTCAGCGAGGAACGTCAGCAGCGCCGCGTTCACCTCGTCGGCGTGCGTCCACAGCAGGCCGTGCGGGGCGCCCGGGATCTCGACGTACTGCGCGGCGGGGAGGCGCTTCGCGAACTCCCGCGCGGTCGCGTCGATGGGCAGGATGCGGTCCGCGGTGCCGTGCAGGATGAGCGACGGCACGTCGATGCGCTCGATGTCGCCGCGGAAGTCGGTGAGCCACGTGTCGACGCAGGCCGAGGCGGCGTACCACGACGCCTGCGCCGCGGTCGCCCAGCTGCCGCGCACGGCCGCCTCCGAGATGCGCGAGCCGAGGTTCTCGTCGAGGTTGTAGAAGTTCTCGAAGAACGAGTCGTACCAGGCGAACCGGTCCTCCTCGGCCTGCGCCTTCAGCCCGTCGAAGTCGGGTGCCGCTCCGGCGGGATTGTCGTCGGTCTGCCGCAGGTACGGCTGCAGCGACCCGAGGAAGGCGGCCTTCGCGATGCGGGCGCTGCCGTGGGCACCGAGGTAGCGTGCGACCTCGCCCGTGCCCATCGAGAACCCGACGAGCGCGACGTCGGTGAGGTCGAGGGTGTCGAGGAGGACCTTCAGGTCGGCGGCGAACGTGTCGTAGTCGTATCCCGTCGCGGGCTTGCTCGACCGGCCGAACCCGCGGCGGTCGTAGGTGATCACGCGGTGGCGCGACGAGAGCAGGGCCCGCTGCTGCTTCTCCCACGACTGCCCGTCGAGCGGGTAGCCGTGGATCATCACGACGGTCTGGCCGACGCCGTGGTCCTCGTAGTAGAGCTCGATCGGTGCGGAGTTCTCGGTTCCCACTTCGATGTACGGCATGCGTCCCCCTGGTGCGTGGTGTGGTGTGGCGCAAGTCCAGCACCCCGCGGGGCCCCGGGCAAGGGTGGGCGCCGACCGGCCGGTCGCACACCCCGGCGTGCTATGGCGGGCACCCCGGACTGGGGGTCGGCGGCGGCATCCGCGGGTTCGGACCCCGTGCGGAGCGCAGGTACGATTCCACTCGTGCCGTCGCGACCTGAGGAGCCACGCATGACCGGGCCGCTGGTGGTGATCCCCACCTACAACGAGCGCGACAACCTCGCCGAGATCGTCGCGCGCGTGCGTACGGCGGTGGCGGCGGCATCCGTGCTCGTGGTCGACGACAACTCGCCCGACGGCACCGGCGAACTCGCCGACGAGCTGGCGCGAGCGGATGCCGCGGTGCACGTGCTGCACCGGGCGGGCAAGGCCGGGCTGGGCGCCGCGTACCTCGCCGCGTTCGACTGGGCGCTCGCGCGCGGACACGACCCCGTGGTGCAGCTCGACGCCGACGGGTCGCACCTGCCCGAGCAGTTGCCGCAGCTCCTGGCGGGCCTCGAGTCGACGGATGCCGCGGGCCGGCCCGCCGACGTCGTCATCGGCTCGCGCTGGGTGCCCGGCGGTGCGGTCGTGAACTGGCCGACGCGTCGCATCTGGCTCTCGCGCGCGGGAAGCGCCTACTCCCGGTGGATGCTGCGCCTGCCGGTGCGCGACGCGACCGCGGGCTACCGGGTCTTCCGCGCCGAGGCGCTGCGCGACCTGCACCTCGAGGAGGTGCACACCCGCGGGTACGTGTTCCAGGTCGACATGACGTGGCACGCGGCGCTCGCCGGGCTGCGCATCGTCGAGGTGCCCATCACGTTCGTCGAGCGCGAGCGCGGCAGCTCGAAGATGAGCGTCGACATCGTGCTCGAGGCGATGCTCCGCGTGACGCGGTGGGGGCTGGCCCTGCGGTTCGGACGCGGACGGCGGGCGGGTGCCCACGCGCCGGACCGCCGCCGTCCGATGCCGGGTGCCGCGCGGGAGTGAGGGCACGCCGTTCCCCGCACCGTCCATCGGCGCGGCGGAGTCAACCCGTCGCGCCCGTCTCACTTCGGCGCCTAGCGTGGTCGGACGCGAGGCGCCGCGGGCGCGGGGGAGGCATGCGATGCAGACGTTCCTGCCCTTCGCGGACTTCGATCGCTGCGCGGCCGCGCTCGACTCGGTGCGGTTGGGCAAGCAGCGCGTCGAGACCCTGCAGGTGATGCGCGCGCTGACGATCCCGGGCTACGGCTGGCGGCACCATCCGGTGGTGAAGATGTGGCGCGGACATCGACCGGCGCTCATGGCCTACCAGGACGCGGTCTGCGACGAGTGGGAGCGTCGCGGTCACGCCGACACGTGCCGGCCGAAGACGCTGGTCGAGCTCGACGTGGTGGCGGCGGACGGGAAGCGGTACCGCGCGGGCGACATCGTCGTCCCGCCGTGGGTCGGCGACGAGGCCTTCCACCGTTCCCACCGGTCGAACCTGCTCCGCAAGGACCCGGTGTACTACGCCGAGACGGCCGCCGACGTGCCGCCCGACCTGCCGTACGTGTGGCCGAGCGCCACCGCCGCGGACCGTGCCGGCATCACCGACCCCGGCCGGACCGCGTGACTCAGCGCCGCTCCTCGGCGACGGTGTTGCCGCCGTCGACGGCGATGAGCTGGCCGGTCACGTACGAGGCCCCGGGCGTCGCGAGCCACGCGGCCGCGGAGGCCACCTCGTCGGGGCGGCCGCTGCGGGCGACGGGGACGAGCATCCCCTCCTCCGCCTCGCTCGGCAGCTGGCTCGCGGTGGCGATCCAGCCCGGGGCGACGGCGTTCGCCGTGATGCCGAAGACCGCCTCGTCGACCGCGAGCGCCCGCACGTAGCCGAGCATGCCGGCCTTGGCGGTGGCGTAGCCGACGTCGCCGCGCGACGCCATCAGCGGGCCCGAGACGCTCGAGATGCAGACGACGCGGCCCCACCCGACGTCGCGCATGCCCGGGAGCATCGCACGGGTCAGGAGGAACGCGGTGGTCAGGTTCATCGCGAGGTGCGCATTCCAGTCGGAGAGGCTCATGGTGCCGTCGCCGTGCAGCATCTCCGGATCGCCCGAGGCGATCATGCCCGCGTTGTTCACGACGATGGTGGGGCGGATGCCGGCGGAGGCGAGCTCCGCGGCCAGGTCGTCGACCTGCTCCTCGACGTCGAGGCGGGCGATGATTCCGGTCGCGGTGATCCCCGCCCGCCGGAGCTCCTCGGCGCGCTCGTGCACGCGCTCGCTCGTGGCGGTGAGCACGATCCCGGCCCCCAGTTCGCCGAGCGCGCGGGCGGTCGCGAATCCGATCCCGTGCGGGCTGCCGGCGCCGCTGACGATCGCCACGCGACCGTCGAGGTTCCACATCGATGGCACGTCCATGGCGTCATCGTAGGCACGGCGCGCCTGCCCGCGCACGGCGTCGCCGCGACCCGTCAAGGGGTTGGGTGCGGATGCCGCCCGGCGTAGCCTCACGAGGAGGCGGCCGGCACCGGTCCGCCGCGACGCGAAGGGGAGTGCATGGTCGCCGTCAACGACCGGGTGAGCTGGGCCACGTCGCAGGGACGCACCAGGGGCAGGGTCGTCGAGCGCCGGACGTCGGACTTCACGTTCGAGGGGCAGCGCTTCACGGCGAGTTCCGACGAACCCGCGTTCATCGTCGAGAGCGAGAAGACCGGCGCGCGTGCCGCGCACAAGGGCTCCGCGCTGCGGGTGCTGAAGAAGTAGGAGGAGGATCGCGCATGACGAAGACCACGACCGACCGCGAGGCCCGACGGGCCGCGAAGCGTGCCGTCAAGGAAGCTCGGAAGGCCGGCAAGGAGACGAGCAAGCTCGCCTCCTCGCTGCCGGAACCGGCCAAGTCGAAGGTGAAGGCCGCGGCGAAGGCCGAGCAGGCCCGGATCGACGACGCGAAGCGCGCGGCATCCGATCGACCCCACGCCGCCGAGCGCGTCGCCCGGCGATCGTCGGCGCGGCTCGAGCGCGTCTCGGTGCGCTACGGCACCGCGGGCGGCCGCGCATCGTCGAAGGACGCGTCGAAGAAGGGCAGCCGGTCCGGCACGATCAAGCAGCAGCGGGCGCAGGTCAAGCAGCCGTCGCGCATGGCCGTGCTCAGCGCGTTCCGCACCGCGCTCGCCGGACTGACCACGCCCACCGACCAGAAGCAGGCCCGCAAGACGGCGAAGACACGGGTCCGCCGGATGAAGAGAGCGGCGTGACATGGCCACCCGGCTGAACGAGACGGCGCTGCGGCATGCCCGGTCGCTGGTCCGCGACGGCCGGGTGGTGCGCGACGAGCGCGACGACTGGAGCGAGCACGCGCCCACCGCTGCCGACGAGAACCGCTTCATCGACCGCGAGGGGTGGACGGAGTACCGGCACTGGCACCTCGGGGTCGACGACGACGAGAACGACGAGACGAAGGGCGCCTACACGTTCCCGTACGGCGACTTCTCGAAGGTGCACCGCTGCGCCGTGATCTCCCTGGAGAGCCGGGCGGGCCAGTACGGCCACGACGAGATCCGCGACGCCGCGAAGAAGCTGCTCGACCTCATCGACGCCGACTGAGCGGATGCCGCGCCGTCGCTCAGTCGAGCGGCAGGATGCAGGCGGGCGCGGTGAGGTCGAGCGCGCGGCGCGTCCCGCCCGTGACGAGGTCCACCTCGACCAGCGCATCGCCCTCCTGAGCGGCGACGACGACCGTCCGGTCGTCGACGTGCGCGTGGTGGCGCGGCCAGCGGGCGCCGATGGGGTGTTCCGCGGCCACGCGCGGGTGCGCGGCATCCGTCGCATCGAACACGGACACCGCGTCGCGACCGCGGACGGTCACGGTGAACTGCCGTCCCGACGGGGCCACGTCGAGGTGCGACGGCTGGACGACGTCGTCATCATCGGCAGGCGGCCGCACCACGGCGGGCTCGGTGCCGGCCGCGCGCGCCGAGGTCGCGTCGACCTCGAACGAGTGGAGGTGCCCGTCGAGCTCGCCGACGACGTGGAGGACGCCGTCGCGGACGAGCAGGTGGCGCGGGCCCGTGCCCGGCGCGAGCTCGATGGTGCGCACGATGCGGAGGGTCGCCGTCGCGGCATCCGTCGTCTCGGCCGGGTCGATGGCGAACTCGTGGAGGGCGTCGCCGCCGAGGTCGCTGACGACGTGCGTGCCCCACGGGGTGGGGACGACCTGGTGCGCGTGGGGTGCCTCCTGCCGGTCGGCCACCGGGCCGGTCCGCGGGGGCAGCGCCAGCGTGGAGGGCCGGCCGAGCGACCCCGCCGCGTCGACCGGCACCGCCGTGACCGAGCCGCTGCCGTAGTTGGCGACGAGCACGACCCCCGCCGCCGCATCGACGACGACGTGGCACGGGTGCGTCTCCCCGTGCTCGACCGAGTCGACCGGTTCGATCGCATCGCCGACGACGCGGAAAGTCGAGACCGACCCGGACTCGTCCTCGCCGACCGCGGCGAGCAGGTCACCCGATCGTGCGACGAACGACGCGTTCGACGCCTCGGCCGACGCGAGGACCCGCCACTCGCCGTCGGCGGACCGCTCGACGAGGTGCAGCCCGGGTCCCGGGCCGTCGGGGGTGTACGACCCGATCGCGAAGCGGCGCGCTGCGCCTCCGCCGCTCACAGCTGCACCGGCATCCGCTCGGATGCGGCCTCGGCGGCCAGCGCCGTGGGCCGCGCGACCGGCACGAGCCGGGCGAGCTGGGTCACGTGCTTCGGGGTCAGCTCGTCGAGCGTCGCGACCTCGAGCAGCTTCATCGTGCGCACGATCTCGCTGCGCAGGATGTCGATCGCGCGGTCCACGCCGCGGCGGCCGCCGGCCATGAGGCCGTAGAGGTAGGCGCGGCCGACGAGGGTGAAGCGGGCGCCGAGGGCGACGGATGCCACGATGTCGGCGCCGGACATGATGCCGGTGTCGAGGTGCACCTCGAGGTCGTCGCCGACCTCGCGCACCACGTCGGGCAGGAGCAGGAACGGCACGGGCGCACGGTCGAGCTGGCGGCCGCCGTGGTTGGAGAGCACGATGCCGTCGACGCCGGTGTCGGCAAGGAGCTTGGCGTCCTCGACGGTCTGCACGCCCTTGACGACGATCTTCCCGGGCCAGAGCTCGCGGATCTCGTCCAGGTCGGCGTACGAGATGGTCGGGTCCATGGCCGCGTCGAGCAGTTCGGCCACGGTTCCGCCGGTGGAGGAGAGCGAGGCGAACTCGAGCTTGGCCGTGGTGAGGAAGTCGATCCACCATCCCGGGCGGGGGAGGGCGTCCAGGACCGTGCCGAGGGTGAGCTGCGGCGGGATCGAGAAGCCGTTGCGCCGGTCGCGCAGTCGTGCGCCGGCGACCGGGGTGTCGACGGTGAAGAGCAGGGTGTCGAACCCGGCCCTGGCCGCGCGTTCGGCGAGGCCGTACGAGATCTCGCGCTGCTTCATGACGTAGAGCTGGAACCAGTTGCGCCCGGTCGGGTTCGCCGCCTTCACGCCCTCGATCGACGTGGTGCCGAGCGTGGAGAGCGTGAACGGGATGCCGGCCGCGCCGGCCGCGGCGGCCCCGGCCTCCTCGCCCTCGGCCTGCATCAGGCGTGTGAAGCCCGTGGGGGCGATGCCGAACGGCAGCGCGCTCGTGCCGCCGAGGACCTCGCGGCTCGTGTCGACGACGGGCACGTTCCGCAGGATCGACGGGTGGAACTCGATGTCGAGGAACGCCTGCCGTGCGCGCGCGAGCGAGATCTCGCCCTCGGCCGCGCCCTCGGTGTAGTCGAACGGCGCCTTCGGCGTACGGCGCCTCGCGATGTCGCGCAGGTCGGCGATCGTGAGCGCCCGCCCGAGGCGGCGATCGGTCGGGTTCAGCGTGGGTCGTTTGAACCGCAGGAGCTCGGCGAGCTCACGCGGGTTCGGGACCTGGCGCTTCACCATCCCCCTCTCGTTCCGACGTCTCGTCTGACCACACCGTAGCCGATGCGGTCGGGCCCGACGGGGTCGATCCTCAGCCCGTCGGCCCGGTCGCGCAACCCCCTGACAGCCGTCCGTCGGCCCGCGCAGACTTGGGGGCGACGGCGCGCCCGCGCCGCGGAGGGAGTGCGAACGTGAGCGACATCAACACGCCCCGGGGCGGCGAGCACCCGCAGGAACCCGCCGAGGGCTTCGGCGAGGGCGGTGCCCCCGACGAGCGCCGCCACCCCGACCAGCCTGCCGAGGGCGGCGACGAGGACACGCCCCCGGACGACATGTCGTCGTACAACATCCAGCCGCCGCCCACCGAGGACGGCGAGGTCCCGGGCGTGCCCGACGCGAGCGGCGCGCTCGAGGGCGGCACCGAGGACGAGCCGGGCGCGAACGCGACCGGCGTCGGCGCCTGACCCGCGCTTCGGGGCGGACGGCCGCGCGCATCGACCGCGGGCCGTTCGCCCCTTTCGCGCGCCCGAGCGGATCGGGCACGCTGGGCGCATGAGCGGATACGCCAACCCGGACCGGCCCGACGAACGACTGAGCACCGCCGAGCGGGAGGAGGCCGTCACGCGGCTCTCCGAGTTCCACGTCGAGGGCCGGATCACCTCGTCCGAGTTCGACGAACGCGCCGCCGCCGCGCGCGCGGCGGTGACGCGCGGCGACCTCGTGCCGCTGTTCGCCGACCTGCCCTCGGCCGGACCCTCGTGGGAGTCCGAGCCGTGGGCCGCAGCCCCCGCAGCGTCGGCCGCCACCGGAACGCCGGGGCCGCCACTCCCGCCGCCGCCCGCCTCCACCGCGCTCGCGGCTGCGCCGACGCGCACCTCCCGCGCGCTCGGCGGACGCGTCGGCGACACCGTCATGGCGCTCACGCCGTTCCTCGCGCTGGCGCTGTTCTTCCTGTTCGGCTTCGCCGGCGGCTTCGTCTGGTCGTGGCTGTGGTTCCTGATCATCCCGATCGTCGCGATCGTGATCTACGGTCCGACCGGCAAGCCCGACTCCGAACGCTGAGCCCGCTGCGGGTCGCCTCGATCAGCCCTTCTTCGGGCGGATGCGCACCCGGTTGTTGCCGGGCGTCTCGTCGAGCTCGACGACGCCGCCGCGCGACTTCAGGAAGTCGGTGAACGTCGGGAAGCCCAGCCGTCGCTCCTGGAACGACGGGTCCATGCGCAGCATCTGGTTCTTGACGGCACTCGACCCCTGCCACTCCTGGTCGTTCTTCGCACGGAGCAGCTCGAGCGCCTTGAGGAGCAGCCGACCCGGGTTGCGCGTGGTGCCGGCGGCCGCGTCGTCCGCACCGGGCTCGACCGGGGCGACGAACTGCACCGCCTTGGGAGAGCCCTTGGGCGCCGCGGCCTCGGCGGGTGCGGCGCTCTCGGGCGCCGCGTCGCCGGATGCGGAATCCGTCACCGACTTCGACGAGGCGCGCCGGCGCCGCGCGGGCGCGGGCGCGGGCTCGGCTGCCGGCTCGGGCTCGGGCGCGCCGGTCGTCGACGACTTCGGCTCGGCGCCTCGCGACGTGGCGCGATCCTCGTCGTCCGCGACCGCCGCATCCGTGGCCAGCAGCGCGTCGTAGTCGGCGTACTCGTCGCACGCGGCGGTCAGCGCTCGACTCGTGCCGCCGGCCACGCCGATGCCGACGACGTAGCGGCCGAGCTTCTTGGCCTTCTGCGCGAGGGCGACGTAGTCGGAGTCACCCGCGACGATCACGATGTGCGACAGGTCCTGGATCATGAAGAGGTCCTCGATCGCGTCGACCGACAGCCGGATGTCGGCGCCGTTCTTCGTCGCCGAGAGCGGGAACAGCTGCACGAGGTCGACCGCACGGTCGATCAGCTGGCCGCGGTAGCTGGCGTTGACCGGCGTCGACCAGTCCGCGTAGGCGCGCGCGATCGCGATCGTGCCGAACGTCGCCGCGAAGTCGAGCACGGCGTCGATGTCGACCGTGGCCTGCTGCAGGCGCTTCCACGCCTGGGTGCCCGGAGCGACCGTCTTGGTGCGGCTGGTGTCCTTGCGATACGAGCTGTCGCCGTGCAACTGGTCGTACCGGGAGATGACGATGTTGTCGAAGTCGAAGTAGAGCGCGACCCGGGGTTCTGCCGTAGTGGCCATGTCGACCTTCCGTCGGGGTGTCCTCCGATCGTAGGCCCCGTCCCTGATCGGCGCCGCCCGGTCGGCGCGGGCTCGGGGCTCGCGCGCCCGGATCATGGCGGCGCCGCGACCACGCCGGTACCGTGGACGCACCCTGCTGACCCAACCCTGCTGGAGGTCGTCATGCCGCACCGTCCGCCGTCGACCGCTCCCCGGTTCGTGCGTCTCCTCGCGACGGGCGCGGGCGCTGCACTCCTCCTCACCACGGCGATCACCGGCCCGCCGGCCGCCGCGATGCCCTCCGTCGCACCCGCGATGGCGCCCGTCCGACCCGCGATGGCGCCGCAGGTGCCGAACGGCGGGCCGGACCGCGACTTCGACGGCGACGGCGTCGCCGACGTGCTCGCCATCGGCGGGACCGGCGAACTCCTCCTCTACCGGGGCACCGAGGCCGGTCCGCTCCGCGCGGGTACCCGCGTCGGCAACGGCTGGGCCAACTTCGACCTCGTCTTCGCCGTCGGCGACTTCTCGGGCGACGGCCGCCCCGACGTGATGGCACGCGACCTCGGCGGCGACCTCTTCCTGTATCGGGGCGACGGCAACGGCGGCTGGCTCGGCGGCGGTCGCGTGGGCTACGGCTGGCAGGGGTTCACCGCGATCCTCGGGGCGGGCGACTTCAACGGCGACGGGACGAGCGACGTGATCGGCCGCGACGCCTCCGGTCGACTCCTGCTCTATCCCGGCAACGGCGCCGGCGGGTGGCTGCCCACCACCCAGATCGGCTCGGGCTGGGGCCGGCTGAAGTTCCTCTCCGCGGCGGGGGACATGGACTTCGACGGAGCCGCCGACGTGCTCGCCGTCGCCTACGGCGAGGTCGAGGGTCCGGCCCCGGGCTGCGGCAGCGGTGCCGACCTCCTGCTCTACTCCGGCACCGGTCGCGGCGGCTTCGCCCGCTCCGGGGCGATCGGCTCGGGATGGTGCCCCTTCAACACCGTGATGGGCGGCGGCGACCGCGTCCTCATCGCCCGCGACGCCTCCGGCACCCTGCTCCGCTACGTGCGCACCGGACCCGCTTCGTGGGCGTCGCCCGTGGTCGTCGGCACCGGATGGAGCAACCTGCGCATCGTCACCTGAGGTTCCGCGCGTCCTGGCAGATGCGGATGTACCCCGAAGAGGGGTACATTGAGCGAACCCTGCCGGATCCGGGACGTTCGGGAGACCCTGATGACTGCTGCACTGCCGCACGCTCGCCACCGTCGTTCGCTGATCGCCCTCGCGGGCATCGCGGCCCTCGTCGGACCGCTCGTCGCCGTCGTCGCCCCGGCGACCGCCGCACCCCCTGGTGGGCCGGTCGCCGCCGTGGTCGCCGCGCCGGGCTCCGGCCCCGAGCGGGACTTCTCCGGTGACGGCATCGACGACACCCTCGCGATCAGCGAGTCGGGCGATCTGCTCATGTACCGCGCCACCGGCAGCGGTTCGCTGACGGGCGGCGTGCGGATCGGCACCGGTTGGAGCGGGTTCGACCGCGTCTTCGTCCCCGGCGACTTCACCGGCGACGGGCGCGCCGACGTGATGGCGATCAACGCGGCGGGCGACCTCTTCGTCTACCCCGGCAACGGCACGGGCGGGTGGCTCGCGCCGTACCAGGCGGGGCGCGGCTGGCAGGGGTTCATCTCGGTGTTCGGCGCCGGCGACCTCAACAGCGACGGCGCGCCCGACGTCGCCGCCCGCGACCCCCAGGGGCAGCTGCTGTTCTATCCCGGCAACGGCCGTGGCGGATGGCTGACGCCGCGGGTCATCGGCACCGGCTTCGCCGATTTCCAGCACGTGGTCGGCGGGGGCGACCTCGACTTCGACGGGCGCGCCGATCTCGTCTCCACCCCGAGCGCCAACGACGAGGGCCAGACGATCGCCTGCGGGTACGACCTGCTCCTCTACTCCGGCACCGGCAACGGGTCGCTGCGCAACAGCGGCCCGATCGGCTCCGGGTGGTGCACCTTCACCGCCGTGACCGGCGGTGATCGCGTGCTGATCGCGCGCGACCCGTCCGGCGTGCTCTGGCGGTACGTCCGCACGGGGCCGTCATCGTGGACCACCGGGAACGCGATCGGCTCCGGCTTCAACTCGGTCCGCCTCGTCGGCTGACCCGTCGGTCGCTCGGGCGATCAGGTGCGGAGCACGACGTTCCGCGGCTCATCGCCGCGTCGCATCCGCTCGATCTGGTCTCGCAGCAGCCGTGCCATGCGCGGCATCATCGCGGTCGTGGCGCCGCCGACGTGCGGGGAGATCAGCACGTTCGGCAGCGCGAAGAGCGGGTGCCCGTCGGGCAGCGGCTCGGGGTCGGTGACGTCGAGCGCGAAGCGGAGCCGCCCGCTCGACGCCTCGGCGAGGATCGCGTCCGTGTCGGCGACCGGCCCGCGAGCGACGTTCACCACGAGCGCACCGTCGGGCAGCGCGGCGAGGAACTCGGCGTCGACGAGGCGGGCCGTGGCATCCGTCAACGGCACGACGACGATCACGATCTCGGCCCGGGGGAGCAGCGCGGGCAGCTCGTCGATGCCGTGGACGCGGCCGACCTCGTCGTCGCGCGCACGGCTGGCGACGCGGGTCAGCTCGACCTCGAACGGCGCGAGGCGGGCCTCGATCGCCCGGCCCACGCCGCCGTAGCCGACGAGGAGCACGCGTCGGTCGGCGAGGCTCGCGTGGCGCGCCGGCGCCCATCGCCCCTCGGTCGCCGCTCGTACGAAGTCGGGCAGGCCGCGCTGCGCCGCGATCGCGAGGCCCACCGCGAGCTCGGCCGTCGAGGTCTCGTGCACGGATGCCGCGTTGGCGAACACGTGCCCCGGCGGCAGTGCCGCCGCGATGTCGTCGTACCCGATCGACTGCGACTGCACGAGGCCCACGTCGAGCCCGTCGAGGGCGCCGAGCCGGCCGGACGCCCCCATGTACGGCGGCACCACCACGTCGATGCGGCGACCGGATGCCGCGCCGGGGGGCGGACCGGCCAGGTCCCACTCGACCAGCTCGACCCCGTCGGGCACGCCGCCGGGCGTCTGTTCGAGCGCGCGACGGAGCGTCGCGCCGGGCACGGTGACGAGGAGGGGCCGGGTCTCGGTCATGCGACGATCCTCCCAGAACGTCCGCGCCGGCGACCGGCGCGGGTGGTACCGTGACGCGCATGGACGAGAGGGCGGGAGCGCCCGACGGGGTGGGCGCGGCGCCGGCGGGTCGTCCTGACGCGATCGACGTCGACGGTGCTGCGGTGGCGGGGCATCCCGCGCGT
The DNA here is from genome assembly GCF_023217995.1 of Agromyces sp. C10. NCBI lineage: Bacteria > Bacillati > Actinomycetota > Actinomycetes > Micrococcales > Microbacteriaceae > Agromyces > Agromyces sp. C10. Next base: position 373,003 of record NZ_JALPSX010000001.1, read on the forward strand.
CACGGACGTGCCCATCGGCTCCACCGGGAGCGCTCGCGGCGGCCGCGCGAGGAGCTCGCCGAGGCGCTGAAGGAACGCGTGTACGCGAGCTTCACGGGCCTCGCGATCGTGCTCGTGCAGCTCGAGAACGTGGAGCACGTCGGGGCGGCTCGCGCCACCGCCACGCTGCTCATCGGCATCGTCGCGATCACCGCGGCGGGCTTCGTCGCCGACGTGGTCGCCCACGTCGCCGTGCACGGCGGATTCCCCGACCGCGCGGAGGTCGGCCGCATGCTGCGCGTCTCGGGCACCGCGATCGCCTCCGCGGCGGGACCGCTCGTGGTGCTGGCACTCGCCGCGTTCGGACTGTTCGACCTCGAGCCCGCGCTGCGAGCCGCCTCGATCCTCTACCTCGTGACGCTCGGCCTCATCGGGCTCGTCGCCGTGCGCCGCACGCGCGCCGAGTGGTGGAAGCAGTTGGTGGCGCTGGGCGCGCTGGTCGCCCTCGGTCTCGCCGTCGTCGCGCTGCAGCAGCTCGCGCACGGGCACTGATCCGCCCGGCGCGGCGGCCGCGCACCCGCGCGCAGCTCACGCCCGGTCTGGTGCCGTTCCCGCTCGAGCCGGACGGCCGGGCGTCGGCCCGAGGGTGAGCGGGCCGGTGCGTCGCGCGGCGACGTGCGCCGCGGACGGCGCCGCAGTGGACGCCGCATCCGGCCGGGTGACCGCGACCGGGCGCGTGACCGGCACCGCGATCGCCGCGGTCGGCGCCTCGGCGTAGTCGAGCCCGAAGCGCGGCATCCACCCGTCGGCCGGATGCCGGACGACGCGCAGCCCGCGCGCGACGATGAGCCAGCCGATCCCGATGAGCGCGGCGATACCGGCCGCGACGGCGGCGACGCCGAGCGCCCAGCGCGGACCCCAGGCGTTCGCCACGGCGCCCACGATCGGCGCCCCGATGGGCGTGCCGCCGGAGAGGATCGCCATGTACAGCGCCATCACGCGGCCGCGCAGCAGCGGGTCGGTCGTGGTCTGCACGTAGCCGTTCGCCGTGGTCAGCATGGTCACCACGGTGAAGCCGATGAACACCGTCGACGCGGCGAACAGCCAGTACGTGGGCATGACGGAGGCCACCGTCGCGGCGACGCCGAAGAACGCGACCGCCGCGATGATCACGCGCATGCGGGCGCGCTCGCGCTTGGCGGCGAGCAGCGCGCCGGTGAGCGAACCGATGGCGAGGATCGACGACAGCAGCCCGTACTCGCCCGCGCCGCGGCCGAACTCGACGGCCATGGTCGAGGCGAAGATGGGGAAGTTCATGCCGAATGCGCCGACGAGGAACACGATGACGAACACGACCATGAGGTCGGGGCGGCCTGCGGCGTATCGGAAGCCGGCGACGAACTGGCCGCGCTCGCGCGGCGCCCGCGGCATCCGTCGCAGCCTCGAACCGCGCAGCTTGGCGAGCGCCACGAGCACCGCCACGAACGTGATCGCGTTGATGACGAACACCCAGCCGGAGCCGACGAGCACGATGAGCAGGCCCGCGAGCGCCGGCCCGATCATGCGGGCGGCGTTGAACGAGGCGGAGTTCAGGGCGACCGCGTTCGACATGTTCGACGAAGACACCAGGTCGGCGACGAACGTCTGGCGGGCGGGCAGGTCGACGGCGTTGACGATGCCGAGGAGGCCGGCGAAGACGTAGAGGTGCCACAGCTCGGCGTGGCCGAAGATGAGCAACGCGCCGAGGGCGAGGCCGAGCGCCATGAGCGCCGACTGCGTGAACATGAGGACCTTGCGCCGCTCGAACCGGTCGGCGATGAGCCCGGTGACGGGCACGAGCAGGAGCTGGGGCGCGAACTGCAGCGCCATCGTGATGCCGACGGCGAACGCGTCGTTGTCGGTCAGCTCGGTGAGCACGACCCAGCTCTGGGCCGTGGCCTGCATCCAGGCGCCGATGTTGGAGATGAGCGCGCCGATGAACCAGATGCGGTAGTCGACCGACGCGAGGGAGCGGAACATGGCTTTCACAGGGTGGCGAGGTCTCCCATCAGTTCGGCGGCTCGGGCGAGGGTGGCGCGATCCTCCTTCGACAGGTCTCGAAGGCGCGTGGTGAGCCACGCGTCGCGCTGCTTGAGGGTGGTGGTGACGATGTCGCGGCCGGTCTCGGTGAGCCGGATGTTGCTGCGCCGCCGGTCGACCTCGTCGGCCTCGCGCACGAGGTAGCCGGACTCCTCGAGGCAGTTGACCGTGCGGTTCATCGAGGGCGCGGACACGCGCTCGTGCTCGGCGAGCTGCGTCAGCGTGAGCGGCCCGTGCTTGTGCAGCCAGCCCAGCACCGCGAACTGCCCGTCGGACAGGCTCGGGTCGACCCGCTCGGCGCGGAGCCGGCGGGCCAGTCGCAGCGTCGACATGCGGAGCGCGGTGCTCTGCTCAGCGATCGTCCCCATGGGTTCCTTAGCATAACAAATTAGCGATGCTAAGTAAAGCGGATGCCGCGCGGCGCCCGCCGCACCACCCCCGGGTCGATGACAAGATGAGCGCATGGCGACGTTCACCGATCCGTACGGGGTGCGCATCCACTACGAGCACTGGCGCGTGCCCGAGCCGGTCGCGGTCGTGCAGCTCGTGCACGGCGTCGGCGAGCACATCGGCCGGTACGGCGAACTCGTCGCCGAGCTGAACGCCGCCGGGTACTCGGTGTGGGCCGACGACCACCGCGGTCACGGCCAGACCGGGTTCGAGCAGCACGGCGGCGACCTCGACCGCATGGGCCGGCTCGGCCCCGGCGGACTGCGCGCCGCGATCGACGACGTGCACCGCTTCACGGGCGTCATCCGCGAGACCGAGGGCGACGACGTGCCCCTCGTGCTGCTCGGCCACTCCTGGGGCTCGCTCATGGCGCAGATCATCGTCAACCGCTCCGCCGAGGAGTACGACGCCGTCGTCCTCACCGGCACGGCCTACCGGATGCCGCCGCACATGAACTCGGGCGACCTCAACCGCCGCCACCGCCACCTCGGCACGACCGGGCTCGAGTGGCTGTCGCGCGACCCGGCCGTCACCGAGGCGTTCGTGCGCGACCCGTACACGACCGCCGTCCCGCTGCAGGAGCTCTTCGGACTCATCGAGGCCGCCCGGCTGGTGGGCCGCCCGCGCCGGTCGCTGCCCGCCGAGCTGCCCGTGCTCATCATGGTCGGCTCCGACGACTCGCTCGGCGGCGAGCAGAGCGCCGTCCGGCTCGCGAACGCGTACGCCCGTCGGTCGGGCCTCGTCGACGTCACCCTCGTGGTCTACGACGGCGCCCGCCACGAGATCTTCAACGAGACCAACCGCGAGGAGGTCCGCGCCGACCTCGTCCGCTGGCTCGACGAGCGCTTCGCCGTCGACTGAACCCCTTCTCAGGACGACACGCCGACGGGTCGCGCCGACCGCGGCGTGTCGTCCTGAGAAACCCGCCGAACCGGCCGCCGGTCCTGAGAAAAGCACGTGCCCGAGAAGAAGCACGTGCCCGAGCGAGCGGATGGCGGGTCAGGGGCGGGGCGGGATGTTGAAGCCGAGCAGGCGGGCGCGGCGCTCGCCGCCGAGCTCCTCGAACCGCAGGATCGTCGGCGCGCAGTTCTCGACGACCGGGAACAGCTCGCGGTAGCGGTCGGGGTCGATGCCGAGCAGCTCGCACAGCACGAGCCGCATGAGCGTCGCGTGCGTGACCACGAGCACGCGCCCGTGCGGGAACTCGTCCACGAGCTCGAGCAGCGCCGGCAGCGCCCGCGCGACGCCCTCGACCCCCGACTCGCCGGCGGGCATCGGCTGGCGGGCCGGATGCCGCTCGAAGGCCGCCCACTCCGCCGGCATCCGCTCGTCGAGTTCGCCCGGGGTGAGGCCTTCGCCCGCGCCGAAGTCGATCTCCACGAGCCGCGGGTCGATCCGCACGTCGAGGCCGGTGGCGGCCGCGGAGGGCGCCGCCGTGAGCCGAGCCCGCTGCAGCGGCGAGGCGACGACCGCCGAGAGGCGCGCCCTGGCGGCCCACTCGGCGAGCTCGTCGGCCTGCGCGCGTCCGTGGTCGGTGAGCTCCACGTCGGACGACCCCGCGTACCGGTGCTCGGCGTGCCAGACGGTCTCGCCGTGGCGGACGAGGAGGAGCGTGCTCATCGCGGCATCCGTTCTGTCGTCGGATCGGACCTGGCCCGAGCCTACGCCCGGCCCCGGGTCCGTAGGCTGGGCCCATGCACGGTGAGTACAAGGTTCCCGGCGGCAAGCTCGTGGTCGTCGACCTCGACGTGGTCGACGGCGCGATCCGCAACCCGCGCGTCGCGGGCGACTTCTTCCTCGAGCCCGACGAGGCGCTCGACGACCTCAACGCGGCGCTCGACGGGCTGCCCGCGGCATCCGAGGCGAAGCAGATCGCCGCGGCGATCACCAAGGGGCTGCGGCCCGACGCCGTCATGCTGGGCTTCTCGCCCGAGGCGGTCGCCGTCGCCGTGCGCCGGGCGTTGACGGATGCCACCACCTGGGCCGACTACGAGTGGGAGATCGTCCACGATCCCGCCGTGTCGCCGCGCCTGCACCTCGCGCTCGACGAGGTGCTCGCCACGCGGGTCGGCGAGGGGCGCCGCAAGCCCACGCTGCGGTTCTGGGAATGGGAGGAGTCGGCCGTGGTCATCGGCTCGTTCCAGTCCGTGCGCAACGAGGTCGACCCCGACGGCGCGGCGAAGTACGGCTTCGACGTGGTGCGCCGCATCTCGGGCGGCGGCGCGATGATGATGGAGAAGGGCAACGTCGTCACCTACTCGCTCTACGTGCCCGCCGAGCTCGTGCAGGGCATGAGCTTCGCCGACTCGTACGCGTTCCTCGACGACTGGGTGCTGCAGGGGCTGCGGGCGCTCGGCATCGAGGCGACGTACCAGCCGCTGAACGACATCGCGAGCCCCGCCGGCAAGATCGGCGGCGCCGCGCAGAAGCGCCTCGGATCGGGCGGCGTGCTGCACCACGTGACCATGGCGTACGACCTCGACAACGAGAAGATGCTCGAGGTGCTGCGCATCGGGCGCGAGAAGATCAGCGACAAGGGCATCGCGTCGGCCGCGAAGCGCGTCGACCCGCTGCGTTCGCAGACGGGCCTCGCGCGGGCCGAGATCATCGAGCGGCTGAAGCAGACGTTCGCCGAGCTGTACGGTGCGACGTCCGGTTCGGTGACCGCCGACGAGCTCGCCGAGGCGGAGGCGCTCGTGGCCTCGAAGTTCGCGACCGAGGAGTGGCTGCAGCGCGTGCCGTGACCGGCGTCGCCTCCTGCGAAACCCGCGGCGTCGGCTGGGGAACCGCTGAACGTGAGCGGATGTCACGCCGTTAGACTCGCCGGGTGGATTGGTGGATGGCGTTGCTCATCGCCGGCGCGGTGCTCGCGTTCGGCGCGCTCGCGGTGCGCCTGCGCTGGATCGACCTGTCGGACAAGACCAAGCAGGGCAAGCCGAGCGGCTCGGCCGTCCTCATGATCGGCGACGAGGTGTTCGCCCCGCGCAAGTACGAGGCGCAGGTCGAGGTCGACCGCCAGGCGCGGCTGCCCGTCCCGGCGCCGGTGCCCGGCGACGGCGACAAGGGCATCTCCTACGCGGCGGCCGACGCCGGCGACGACGACCCGGACCGGTTCCGCGGTCGCATCCGCCTCGACGTCGAGCGCTGAGGCGCGGCATCCGTTGACGGAGCGCGCGCGGCCGCACCGCCGCAGCGCGCCCTAGGCGTCGACGAGCGTCGCCCCCCACTCGCGCGCCCGCGTGAGTTCGCCGTCGGCGACGGGGCCCGAGTAGCCGTGCACCCCGAACGTCACCGGGTGGTCCACCGGCCGGAAGCCCTTCGAGACGAGCTTCTTCAACGCCTTCTTCGCGGCCGAACCGGGAAGGCGCGGCTTCACCGTGCGTGTGTCGAAGGTCGCGACCGCGATCGGCGACGACGGCGGGGCGAGCGCGTCGAGCCACTCGCGGATGCCGCGCGCCGGGATCGTCGTCGCGCCCTGCTGGCGGGCGGACTCGCGCGTGGACTCGGTGGTCATCGAGAACGCGTGCGTCGGCCCGCCGACGATCACGAGGTCCACGTCGGGGTCGATCTCGTCCGCCGCCGAGACGGCCTCGACCACGTCGACCGCGTCCACGCCCTCGCTCGACCGCAACCCCTCGGCGATCGCACGCGCGAGCTCGCCAGTGTTCCCCCAGATCGTCTCGTACACCACCAGCGCGCGCATCATGCTCCTCGCTCCTTCGTTCGGGTCCTGGCGGGCCACGTTACGGCGGCGCGTGCCGTGCCGAGTGGGACCTTCGGCCGGTGGCGTGCGCACTGGCAGACTTGACGGGTGCCCGTCGCCGAGCCCGACCGCGTCATCCACGCCGACAACCTCGACGTGCTGCCGACGCTCGCCGACGGCTCGTTCACGCTCGTCTACCTCGATCCGCCGTTCAACACGGGGCGGGCGCAGTCACGGCAGTCCACCCGGCACGTGCGGCAGGGCGCGACGGATGCCGCGGTGCCGGCGCCGTCCGGCACCATCATCGGGTTCGCCGGCAAGCGGTACGAGCGCATCCGGGGCGACCTCATGCGGTACGACGACCGGTTCGACGACTACTGGGGCTTCCTCGAGCCGCGCCTGGTGGAGGCGTGGCGGCTGCTCACCGACGACGGCACCCTCTACCTCCACCTCGACTACCGCGAGGCGCACTACGCCAAGGTGCTGCTCGACGCGCTGTTCGGGCGGGCGTGCTTCCTCAACGAGCTCATCTGGGCGTACGACTACGGCGGGAAGTCGAAGCGCCGCTGGCCGACGAAGCACGACACGATCCTCGTCTACGTGAAGGATCCCGAACGGTACTTCTTCGACTCGGCCGCCGTGGACCGGGAGCCGTACATGGCGCCCGGCCTCGTCACGCCTGAGAAGGCGGCGGCGGGCAAGCTGCCGACCGACGTGTGGTGGCACACGATCGTCTCGCCGACCGGCCGCGAGAAGACGGGGTATCCGACGCAGAAGCCCGAGGGCGTGCTGCGTCGGATCGTGCAGGCGTCGAGCCGGCCCGGCGACTGGGTGCTCGACGCGTTCGCGGGGTCCGGCACGACGGGCGCCGTCGCGCGGTCGCTCGACCGGCGGTTCGTGCTGATCGACGAGCACGCGGACGCGATCGACGTCATGCGCCGCCGGTTCGCGGAGGCCGGCGGCATCCGCTTCGAACGCCCGACGCCGACCGACGCGGCCGCCGGAGCCTGAGCCCTACGCCGACGCGCGGCGCACGAGCCGCGTCGCCATGATGTTGCGGTGCGGCACGTCCTCGCCGACGAGCAGGCGCAGGAGCAGGTCGGCCATGAGGTAGCCCATCTCCTCCGAGGGCTGGTGCACGGTCGTCAGCGGGATCGCCGAGGACGTGGCCGCGGGGCTGTCGTCGTAGCCGACCACGGCGATGTCCTCGGGCACCCGCCGGCCGCGCTCGCGGAGCACCGAGAGCGCGCCCGTGGCCATGAGGTCGCTCGCGACGAACAGCCCGTCGAGGTCGGGTGCGCGGTCGAGGAGTCGCCGGGTGGCATCCACCGCGCCGGCGACCGAGAAGTCGGCGGTCTCGACCGCGTCGTCGGGCAGGCCGGCGGTCGCGACCGCGCGCCGGTAGCCCTCGAGCCGGTCGACGGCGGCAGGCATGTCGAGCGGACCCGTGATGGTGCCCACGCGTCGGCGGCCGATCGCCAGCAGCCGCTCGGTGGCGGTCATGCCGCCCTCGATGTTGTCGACGTCCACGAAGATGTCGTCGTCGGTGATGTTGGGCGGCCGGCCGCCGAACACCATCGGCATCTCGTGCGCGGCCTCGTGCAGCGAGTGGTCGCCCTCGTGGTGCGAGACCACGAGCGCGCCGTCGACGACGCCGGATCGCAGGTACCGGAGGGTCTTGCGCGTCGGGTCGCTCGTCGACAGCAGCAGGTTGAGCAGGTACTCGCTGACGTCGAGCCGGCGCGTGATGCCCTGCACGATCGCGGCGAAGTACGGGTCGCCGAAGAACCGGGTGGTGTCCTCGGGCACGACGAGCGCGATCGCGCCCGACGTGCGGCTCGCGAGCGAGCGCGCCGCCCGGTTGGGAACGTAGTTGAGCTTCGCGATCGCCTCGTTGACCACGCGCACGACCTCGGGCGAGACCTTCGGCGAGCCGTTCACGACGCGGCTCACGGTCGCACGCGACACGTTGGCCTCGCGCGCGACCATCTCGAGGGTCGGCGCGGGCGGACGCGCCCCGGACCCGATCACCCCCTGCATGCCGTCAGTCTATTTCCGGGTGGCACGCGGTGGTCGGGTCCGGGGGTCCGGCGGGGGTCAGCGAGCGGATGCCGCGGGCAGCGCGCGGTCGCGGATGACGGCCTGGTACGCCAGGCCGCTGTCCTTGATGGTGCGCTCCTGGGTCTCGTAGTCGACCCGGACGATGCCGAACCGCTTGTCGTAGCCCCAGGCCCACTCGAAGTTGTCGAGGATCGACCAGTAGAAGTAGCCGTGCACGGGCGTGCCCTCGTCGATCGCGTCGAGGATCGACGACAGGTGCGAGAGCAGGAAGCCGGTGCGCTCGACGTCGTGGACGGCGCCGTCGGGCGACACCTCGTCGTCGTAGGCGGCGCCGTTCTCGGTCACGAACAGGCGCACCCCGGCCGGCCCCGTGTACTCCCGGTGCACCCGGCCGAGCAGTTCGCGGAGGCCGTCGGGCTGCACCTCCCAGCCCATCCCCGTGCGCGGCAGGCCCTGCGAGTGGAAGTGCACGCCCTCGGCGGCGGGGAACGGCGACCGGGTCGGCCGGTCGGTGGGCGCCTGGCCCTCGATGGGGTTCGCCGCCGGACGGTCGCTCACGTACTCCCCGTGGTAGTAGTTCACGCCGAGCGCGTCGATCGGCGACGAGATCACCTCGAGGTCGCCGGGCTGCACGACCGCGTCGAGGCCCAGGGGCCCGACGTCCGCGAGCAGGTCGTCGGCGTAGTGCCCGCGGAAGAGGGGGTCGAGGAAGACGCGGTTGAACTGCCCGTCGATGCGGCGGGCCGCGTCGAGGTCGCCGGGGTGGGCCGGGTCGACGGGCTTCGCGACCGTGAGGTTCAGGGTGATGCCGAGGTCGAGCGACGCGTCGCGCTCGCGCAGCGCCTGCACGGCGAGGCCGTGGCCGAGCAGCAGGTGGTGGGCCGCGGCGAGGCCCGCCGCGACATCCTGCCGGCCCGGCGCGTGCGCACCGCCCGTGTAGCTGAGGAACGACGAGCACCACGGCTCGTTGAGCGTCGTCCAGATGCCCACGCGGTCGCCGAGCGCGTCGTGCACGCTCAGCGCATAGTCGCGGAACCGGTACGCGGTGTCGCGGTTCGCCCAGCCGCCCTGCTCCTCGAGGGCCTGCGGCAGGTCCCAGTGGTAGAGGGTGAGCCACGGCGTGATGCCCGATTCGAGGAGCTCGTCGACGAGGCGCGAGTAGAAGTCGACGCCCTTCGGATTGACGGGCCCGCCGTCGGGACGCACGCGCGCCCACGACGTCGAGAACCGGTAGGAGTTCAGGCCGAGCTCGCGCATGACCGCGACGTCGTCGCGGTAGCGGTGGTAGTGATCGCACGCGACGTCGCCGTTGTCGGCGTTGACCACGGCGCCGGGCACGCGGCTGAAGGCGTCCCAGATGGAGTCCGTGCGCCCGTCCTCGTGGGCGGCGCCCTCGATCTGGTAGGCGGCCGCGGCCGCCCCGAGGAGGAACCCCTCGGGGAAGCGGCGGACCGCCGCGGCGGTCGGTTCGGCGGCGGGGTGGGTGGTGATGGTCATCCCTTGACGGCTCCTTGCATGATTCCGGAAACGAGCTGCTTGCCCGCGACGACGAACAGCAGCAGCAGCGGGAGGGTCGACAGCAGCACGCCGGCGAGCACGATCGAGTAGTCCACGAAGTGGTTGGACTGCAGGAGCGAGAGCGCGACGGGCAGGGTCGGGTCGCTGCGGTCGAGCACGATGAACGGCCAGAAGAAGTTGTTCCAGGCCGTCACGAACGTGAACAGGGCGAGCATGGCGGCGGCGGGCCGGGCGGCGACGACGCCGACGGTCCAGAACGTGCGGATCATCGATGCGCCGTCGACGCGCGCGGCCTCGATGAGCTCGTCCGGCACGGCCTGGCGCAGGTACTGCGTCATCCAGAACACGCCGAAGGCGCTCGTGAGGGCCGGGACGATGATCGCCCCGATCGTGCCCGTCCAGCCGAGGTCGGCGAACAGGATGTACAGCGGCACCACGCCGAGCTGCATCGGCACGGCCATGGTCGCGACGACGAACACCAGCAGCGGCTTCGACCCGGGGAACCGCAGCTTGGCGAAGGCCCAGCCGGCGAGCGTCGAGGTGACGACGACGGATGCCGCGATGAGGGCCGAGCTGGAGATCGAGTTCCACAGCGCGGGCCAGAAGTTCACGGCCGGGTCGTTGACGACCGTCGCCGCGTTCTTCAGGAAGTTCCCGCCGGGGATCCACGACATGTCGGGGTCGTTCAGCGTCGACGCGTCGCCCGACCCGATGAGGAAGGACCAGTAGAAGGGGAACAGCGAGGCCAGGAGCACGGCCGTGAGGCCGCCGTACACCCAGAAGCCGGCGCGGGCGCCGCGGATGCGCGTGGTGCGTTGGCGGCCGCGGGGCGCCCGGCCACGCGGCATCCGCTCGGCTGCGCCCGGCGTCGCCTCGGGGGCGGGCGCCGAGGCGGGGGAGGTGTCGAGTGCGGTCATGGCTATCGCCGCCCTTCGTCGCGCACGAGTCGCCTCGTGACGAGCAGGTTGATGAGGCCGATGATCAGGATGATGAGGAATAGGATCCAGGCGAGCGCGGCCGCCCGGCCGAAGTTCCACTGGCCCCAGCCGATGTCGTAGAGGTAGAGCGTGATCGTGAGCCACTGCTGCGCGGCGCCGCCGCGGCCGAACTGGTCGTACATGCGCGGCTCGTCGAAGATCTGCAGGCCGCCGATCGTCGAGGTGATGATCACGAAGATGAGCGTGGGCTTCAGCGACGGGAGGGTGATGCTCCAGAACTGGCGGAACGCGCCCGCGCCGTCGACCTTGGCCGCCTCGTAGTAGTCGCGCGGGATCGCCTGCATGGCCGCGAGCAGGATCAGGGTGTTGTAGCCGGTCCAGCGGAAGTTCACCATCGTCGCGATCGCGACGTGGCTCCAGAACGGGTCCTTGTGCCACGGGATCGGGCTGATGCCGATGTCGGCGAGCACGTTGTTCACGAGCCCGTGGTTGTCGCCGAACATGTTGCTGAAGATCAGCGCGACGGCGACGGGCGCCATGACGAAGGGCACGAGCACGCCCATGCGCCAGAAGGTCTTCGCACGGATGTTGCGGTCGAGCATGGCGGCGATGAACAGCGCGGCGATGAGCTGCGGCACGCTCGAGAGCAGGAAGATGCTGAAGGTGTTGCGCAGGGCGGTCCAGAACTGCGGCTGGCCGAGGATCCACGCGTACTGGTCGAAGCCGATGAACTCGCCGGAGTTGCGGACCAGGTCCCAGTCCATGAACGAGATGACGGCCGTGAACGCGATCGGGAAGAGCCCGACGATCGCGAACATGATGAAGAACGGCGAGATGTAGAGGTACGGCGAGACCTTCAGGTCCCAGCGGCTGAGCCGCTGGCTGAACGAGATCACGCGCGGCTGGCGGGGCGGTCCGCTCGTCGGTGCGGCGGGCGGCCTGGTGGCGGTGGCGGTCACGGGGACTCCCGGTGGTGTGCGGTGGGCGATCGAGGGCGGGTGGGGGCCGTGCGGGCGCGGCCCCCACCCGGTCAGCGGGGGACTAGAAGGCGCTGACCTCGGTGACCCACGTGTTCCACGAGGTCGTCTGGTCCTCGACGCCGTCGAAGACGCGGGTGACCGCGTTCTGCAGCGCGTCGTGGAACTGGAAGAACTTCGGGCCCTTGAAGGTCGCGACGGTCACGGCCTCGGCGCGGGCGATGCCGATCTCACCGGTGGGGGCGTCGTTGAAGTACTCGTTGGTGAAGGCGGTGAGGTCCTCGTCGGCGTACGACTCGGTCTGGCTCGGGAAGGTGCCGGCGTTGGCGAACGCCTTGACCTGCTGCTCGGGCGCGGTGAGCCAGTCGGCGAGCTTCAGCGCCTCCTCGACGTGCTTGCCGTTGGCCGGGACGGTCAGGTACGAGCCGCCCCAGTTGCCGCCGCCGCCGGGGAAGACGTCGGCGATGTCCCAGCCCTCGATCTCGGGCGCGTTGCCGGAGATCACGCCGTGCATCCAGCCCGGGCAGAGCATGGCGGCGAACTCGCCGTTGGCCATCGAGGCGAACCAGTCGTCGCTCCACTGGCCGGCGTAGGCCGAGATCGGCACGGCGCGCTCGACGACGGTGTTGTACGCCTCCTCGATGTCGGCGTTCTCGGTCGCGACGATGGTGCCGTCCGGCTCCTCGTACGCGGTCTCGAGCTGGTTGACGATGCCCTGGAGGACCGAGTTGGCCGAGTCGATGAACGGCTTGCCCGTGGCGGCGGTGTACTGGTCGGCGACGTCGAAGAAGTTCTCCCAGTCGCCCTCGAGCAGGGCGGCGACCTCGCCGCGGTCGGTCGGGAGGCCGGCGGCCTCGAACAGGTCGGCGCGGTAGCAGACGCCCTGCGGGCCGATGTCGGTGCCGAAGCCCACGAGGCGGCCCTCGGCGTCGGTGGCTGCGGCCTCCTTCCAGTCGAGCCAGCGGCCCTTGGCGCTGTCGGGCACCTCGGCGAGCAGGTCGGAGTACTGCATCGCCTCGGTGAACCAGTCGACCTCGACGGCCTCGATGTCGGCGAGGCCCTCCTTGCCGAGCTTCTGGAAGTAGTTGGCGCGCGCGTCGTTGGAGGTGGCGGCGCGGTTGTGGACGATGGTGACGTCCGGGTTCTCGTCCATGTACTCCTGGAGGAGCTCGTCGGTGTACCCGAAGTCGTTGAACGTGGCGATGGTCAGCTCGACCGGGCCGCCCTCCTCCGAGGCGCTGTCGGCGCCCGAGGCGCATCCGGTGGCGATGAGGGCGAACGAAGCGGCGCCGGCGACGGCCGCGAACGCCTTGGTGCGTCGTGAAAGCATCACGGTCACTCCCTTGTGTGCGTGGTTGACGGGGGCCTCGCGAGCACGCGTCACCGAGTGGTGAGAGCGCTCTCACGATGCGGTTCCCGATGCTAGGGACCCGGAATGCGACTTGTCAAGAGAGCGCTCTCACGGATGTCGCGCCGTGACCTGATCGTGACCGGCGGGGCGCGGCATCCCGCGGCGTGGGGGAGCCCGCCGCCGGTCCCGGCGTCTGCCCACCTCGCACTCAGGCCCAGCGGATGCCGCTCCCGGCGTCCTCGGAGCCGGCGCGGTTAGCGTGGCCCGCGTGATCCGAACCCTCCTCGCCGCCGGCTTCGCCGCGGGACTCGCGCTGTGCGCGACCGGCTGCGCCGGCATCCCCCCGCTGCCGCCGCAGGCGACCTCGCCCGACGCCGCCGCCTCCGTGCCGCGCGCCGGCGTCGCGGGTTCGGGCGAGCGGTCGGACGTCGAGTCCGAGTACGTCGCGGACGAGACGTCGGACCCGGCCGTGCTGGCGCAGCTCGAGTACGTCCTCGCATACTGGTCGGATTACAACGACGAGGAGTGGGGCGTGCTCGAGGGCAACGACTGCGTGAATTTCGCCAGCCAGGCGCTGGTCGTCCGCGGCTGGGAGCAGGACGACGAGTGGTTCCACGGTGGTGACCCCTACGCGTCCAGCCCGACCTGGCGCAGCTCCACGGCGATGCACGAGTGGCTCTCGACCCGCCCCGACCTCGCGACGCCGCTCGACGACTCGGATCGGGCCGACGTGCAGCTCGGCGACCTCGTCCAGTTCGACTGGGACGACTCGGGGGACCGTGACCACACCGGCATCGTCACGCGCATCGAGCGCAACGACGACGGCGACGTGAAGGTCTACTTCGCCGGCCACACGCGCGACAGCGACTACCGCGACGTCGACGTGGCCATCACGGAGGAGCACCCCGGGGCCTCGGTCTACTACTGGCGCCTGGCCGGCTGATGTCGGAGGGAACCGGACCCAGCCCCGAGGTGCAGCGACGACGGCTCATCGTGGCGTCCGTGCTCAGCGTCGTCCTGATCATCGGCTCGTTCACCGCGCTCATCGCGACGGGCGCCGGGACGGCCGGTCGCGAGGCCGAGGGCGAGCCCGCGGCATCCGCCGAGGCGACGGTCGCCCCCGCGACCGAACGCCCCGCGCCCGCCGAGACCGCCACGCCGGAGCCGGTGGTGCCCGCGTTCGACAAGGGTGCGCACTCGATCGACGACCCCGCGAGCATCTGGGTCGTCGTCGACAAGCTGCGCCCGCTGCAGCCGCAGGACTACGAGCCGGCCGACCTCGTCGCCGTGCCCGTCGCCCACACCTGGGAGCCGCTGCTGCGCCAGGAGGCGGCCGACGCCGCCGTCGCCATGTTCGACGCCGCCGCGCAGGAGGCCGGTCTCGCGCTCGCCTCCAACAGCGCCTACCGCTCGTACGGCGCCCAGGAGAGCATCTACGCCGGCGACGACGACCTCACCGCACGCCCCGGCTTCAGCGAGCACCAGACCGGACTCGCCATCGACATCGGCCCCGAGTCGGGCGTGTGCTCGCTCGACGTGTGCTTCGCCGACACGCCCGAGGGGCAGTGGCTGCGCGACAACGCCCACCGGTTCGGGTTCATCCTGCGCTACCCGGCCGACAAGCAGGCGGTGACCGGGTACCAGTTCGAGCCGTGGCACTTCCGCTACGTCGGCACGGACCTCGCGGCCGAGATGCGGACCCAGGGCGTCACGACGCTCGAGGAGTTCTTCGGCCTCCCGCCGGCCCCCGAGTACGGCTGAGCGTTCACCCGGTTCCCAGCGAGTGCGAGGGATCCTCACACGGCACCGTGTTCTCATGGTCATGTCCCCCTTAATGCCGACATGAGAACCCCCGCCCACCGTGCCTCGTAAGATCCTCCTCCCCACGTTCCGCCGCTCGACCTTCCGCGCCCCCGATCCCGAGGCCGCCGCGCGCTTCGACCTCGCCCTGCCCGGGGCCAACGTCGACGACGACCGCCGACCCGCCGCCGAACTCGCCGAGCTCGACGACCTGCGGAGCCAGTCGATCGAGACGGCACTGCTCGAGCAGCGGCGACTCGTCGAGGAGCGCCTCGCCGCCGAGGCGGCCGAGGACCGCGCGGCGGCGGCGCGTCGTCACGGCCTCGCCGGCGAGGAGACGGCCACCGGAACGAGCGCACCGCGGCCGCAGGTCGCCCGGTCGTCGTTCGTCGCCGGGCCAGTGGGGGAGCGCCCGCGGCATCCGCGCCACCGCGCCGACCGCGTCGGCAACCGCCGCCCGACGAGCGGCCCCCGCCGCAGCGTCGTCGTCGGCTGACGCCCGAACCGCGTCCAGCGAACGACCCTCCGGCCCTCACCGCATTCCCAGCAAGCCGTAGCGAATCGTCAACCTCGCGACCATATGATCCGCGAGGGGGCGGCATTCCGGCGCCCGCACCGGTGTCACGCCGCGGAGCCCGCCCGCGCGTGCCGACGAGGGGACCACCGATGGGCGTTCAGACCGCACTCGACGCCGTCACGGGCGCGCCGGCCATCGTCGATGCGATGCGCCTCGCCGACGACCTCGCCTTCGAGGCGAGCCGCGATCCCGGACTCCGCACCGTGCGCGTGCTCGCGCAGGCCTTCCAGGGCGACGACGAGCTCACCGCGATCGCGGCGACGCACGCGCTCGCCGGGGTCTTCGACGCGGGGGCGGCGAAGCTGCTCGTGCGCCTGCTGTCCGACGAGCGCGCGTTCCTCCGAGAGCACGCCGCGTGGGCGCTCGCATCAGGTCTGCCGCGGGCCGACGCGATGGGCGCGCTGCTCCGCCTCGTGACGGACGGCGGCTTCACGGGCATGCTCGCGCAGCGCACGCTCGAGCAGTGGGCCGAGTCGAACGCCGAGCCGCTCGTCGTCGGCGTCGAGGGCGCCCTCCTCGGGGTTCGCGAGCCCGCAGCCCGCGCCCGGCTCGTCGAGACGCTCGGCCTCGTCCGCGACCCGATCGCGACGGCTGCGCTCGTCCGGGTGGCGACGGATGCCGCCGAGCCCGAGCCCGTCCGCGTGGCCGCGATCGCCGCGCTCGGCGACCGCCCCGCGAGCCCCGAGCCGCTCGCCGAGCTCGAGCGCCTCGCGGACGGCGACGGGCTCCTGGCGGACGTGGCCCGCCTCGCGCTGGCGGACCTCGCCCCACCCGCGCCCGACGCGGCGACCCGGGCGGCCGGCTCCGGCATCACGGTCGCGCAGCTCTTCCTGCACGCGGACATCGACCCCGGGCTCAGCGCGGCGGGGGCGGGCGACAACGGGGGCATCGCCACGCTGCTGGTCCGGCTCGGCGATGCGCTCGCGGCGTCGCCGGACGCGGGGATCCGGCGCGTGCTCACCCTCTCGCGCGGATCGGCACGGCAGGCGGTCGTCGACCTCGACGCCCTCCGCGAGGACGCCGCCGGCCACGTGTACGGCCGCATCCCGCTGCTGCACGACCCGGTGCCGTCCGCGGCGGCGTGGCCGCTCCGGGTCCCGGCCCAGCGAGCGATCCGTCGCGTGCTCCGGTCGGCCGGGCGCGTGGACGCGCTGCACCTCCGGATGGCCGACGTCGGGACGCTCGCCGCCGTCGAGGCCGCCCGCGAGCTCGGCATCCCCGTGGTGTTCTCGCTCGCGCCCGACCCCCACGGGGTCATCGAGTCCCTCGACCACGCCGGCCGCCTCACGCGCGAGAACTTCGGGCGCACCGACCTCGCCGAGCACTTCTGGTTCCGCGCGCGGCTCGTGCAGCGCGTCGCGGCGAACGCCGCCCACACGGTGCTGTTCCCGCGGCCGCGACTCGAGGAGGACCTGCTCCGGCTCGTCGGCGTCGACCTGACCGCGCATGCCGAACGGCACACGATCGTGCCCGAGGGCGTCGACTTCGCGACGATCGAGGGGGCCGTGGCCGAGGCGGTCGGTCACGCCGACGGCGGTGCGCCGACGCCGGCGATCGCCGAGCTCCGCGACCTCGTCGCCGACCTCGCCCCGGAGCGCCGCGGACTCCCGCTCGTCATCAGCGTCGGGCGGCTCCACCGCGTGAAGGGCATGGCGGTGCTCGTCGAGGCGTGGGCCGGCAGCGGGCTCGCGTCGCGAGCGAACCTGCTCATCGTGGGCGGCGACCTGCGGCATCCGTCACCCGACGAGCGCGAGCAGCTCGACCGCATCGACGCCTGCGTGCCGCCGGCCGATCGCGCCGCCGCCGGACTGATCCTCGCGGGCCACCGGCCGAACGGCGTCACCGCCCGCTGGATGGCGGCCGCACGGCTCGGCCTGCCGGACCTCGCCGCGCCCGGCGGAGTGTATGCCTGCGCGAGCATGAAGGAGGAGTTCGGTCTCGCGATCCTCGAGGCGATGGCGACCGGCCTCTTCGTCGTCGCCCCCGACGGCGGGGGACCGGCGACGTACGTCGACGACGGCGTCACCGGCATCCTCACCGCGACGTCCGAACCGGACCGCCTCCGCGCGGCGCTCTCCGCGGCGCTCGACACGGCCGGCGGCGAAGCGGCGGCAGGCGACGACTCGCGAGCCGACCTGTCCCGGGCGACGGTGCGGGCCGAGTTCACCATCGAGCGGATGTCGCAGGCGCTCGCCGGCGTCTACGACGGCGTCGCCCGGGCCGAGGCCGAACTGCTCCGCCGCGCCGAGGCGGTCGCATGACGCTCCTCGTGATCAGTCCCGACTACGCCTCGCACCTGCTGCCGCTCGCCACGCTCGCCACCGCGTGGCGCGACCGGGGCGAGCGCGTCGTCGTCGCGACCGGGCCGGCCACGGCCGCCATCGTCGAGGAGTTCGGGCTCGAGCGGGCCGACCTGCGGCTGGGTCGCGGCAGCAACCCGGGCGTCATCGCCGCCGACGAGCAGCCCGTCGACGAGGGCGAGTCGCTGCGCGGCTTCTTCGCCGCGACCCGGGAAGGGGCCGTGCCGACCCTCGCGTACCAGGCCGCGGAACGGCTCACCGACCTCATGTGGCGGCCCGTCGAGGCGGCCCGTGCCGTGCGCCGCATCGTCGACGAGGTGCGTCCCGACCACGTGATCGTCGATCACCTGGCCTTCAGTGCTCGGCTCGGGCTGCAGACCGGGGGCGTTCCGCACGGCGACGTCGTGCTCGGCCACCCGACCGCCCTGCCCGTCGGCGACGAGGTGTACGGGTATCCGCCGGGGTGGCCGTCCGCCTTCCGTCCCGAGCCCGCCGAGCTCGCGGGCCTGCGGGAGCTCTGCGAGCGGGTCTCGGCGCGCTTCACCGCCGAGTGGAACGCCGCCGCACGCGAGCTCGCCCCGTCGCACCCGCCGACGGCCGACGCGTTCGCCGAGCACGGGCCCCTCGTGCTGTACAACTCGCCGGTCGAGCTGGCCGACGACGACCGACGGAACCTCCTGCCGCCGCACCGGTTCCTCGGCTCCGCCCGGCGGATCGAGCGGGTCGACGACGACATCGAGCGGTGGATCGCCGGAGCCGGGCCGTTCGTCTACGTGAGCTTCGGCAGCTTCCTCTCCGTGCGCGGCGACGTGCTGCGCCGGGTCGTCGAGGCGCTCCGCAAGCTCGGGCTGCGGGCGGCCGTGGCCACCGGGTCGACGGATGCCGCGGAGCTCGGCGACCTCCCGGCCGACTGGCTGGTGCGCCGCTACCTGCCGCAGGTGCGCCTGCTGGACGACGCCGCGGCGGCCGTCACGCACGGCGGGAACAACTCGGTGACCGAGGCGATCGGCGCCGGGGTGCCGCTCGTCGTGCTGCCGTTCTCGACCGACCAGTTCGCGGGTGCCGCGTCGATCGAGCGTGCCGGGTTCGGGGTCGCGATCGACCCGAACGCGGCATCCGTCGACGACCTCGCCGTCGCGCTGCGCCGCGTGCTCGAGCTCGACCCCGCGGCGCGGTCGCGTCTGGACGACGCCGCGGCGCGCCAGGCCGAGCGGCCCGGACCCGAGCTCGCGTACGAGGCGCTCGTCGAGGGCGCGCGCTCGGCCGCCTGAGGCGACCGGGTCGGCGCCCCGTCGGCCGGCGTCGAGGGCGCGCGCGTCAGCCCGCGGACTGCAGCGCCGCGTCGACGATCCGCTTCGCCTCGGCCTGCACCTCGGCCAGGTGCTCCGGTCCGCGGAACGACTCGGCGTAGATCTTGTACACGTCCTCCGTGCCGCTCGGGCGGGCCGCGAACCACGCGTGCTCGGTCGCGACCTTCACGCCGCCGACCGCCGCGCCGTTGCCCGGCGCCGACGAGAGCTTCGCGACGATCGGCTCGCCCGCGAGCTCGGTTGCCGAGATGGCGTCGCCGTCGAGCTTGCCGAGCGCGGCCTTCTGCGCAGCGGATGCCGCGGCATCCGTTCGCTCGTAGGCCGGGTCGCCGAACCGCTCGACGAGCTCGGCGTACAGCTGCGAGGGGCTCTTGCCCGTGACCGCGCGGATCTCGGACGCGAGCAGGCACAGCAGGATGCCGTCCTTGTCGGTGGTCCACACCGTGCCGTCCTTGCGGAGGAACGAGGCGCCCGCGCTCTCCTCGCCGCCGAAGGCGACCGAGCCGTCGAGGAGGCCCGGCACGAACCACTTGAACCCGACGGGCACCTCGACGAGCTTCCGGCCGAGCGCCTCGGCGACCCGGTCGATCATCGAGCTCGAGACGAGGGTCTTCCCGATCGCGGCATCCGCCGGCCAGCCGGGACGGTGCGTGTAGAGGTACTCGATCGCGACCGAGAGGTAGTGGTTCGGGTTCATGAGGCCGCCGTCGGGCGTGACGATGCCGTGCCGGTCGGCGTCGGCGTCGTTGCCGGTGAGGATGTCGAAGCGGTCGCGGTTGGCCAGCACCGACGCCATCGCGTTCGGGCTGGAGGGGTCCATGCGGATCTTGCCGTCCCAGTCGAGCGTCATGAACGACCAGCGCGTGTCGACCTTCTCGTTCACGACCTCGAGGTCGATGCCGTACCGGTCGCGGATGGCGCCCCAATAGCCCACCGACGCACCGCCGAGCGGGTCGGCGCCGATGCGGATGCCGCTCGCCCTGATCGCGTCGAAGTCGATGATCTGCGCCAGGTCCTCGACGTAGTTGCCGCGGAAGTCGTAGGTCTCGACGGCGCTCGGCTCGGCCTGGTTCACCTCGCGGAGCGAGCCGGCGATGAGCTCGTTGGCGCGGTCGGCGATCCACTTCGTGGCATCCGAGTCGGCCGGGCCGCCGTGCGGCGGGTTGTACTTGATGCCGCCGTCCTGGGGCGGGTTGTGGCTCGGCGTGATGACGATGCCGTCGGCCTCGCCCTCGGCGCGCCTGGCGGGGTCGTTGTTCCACTTGAGGATCGCGTGGCTGAGCGCCGGGGTGGGGACGTAGTCGTCGAACTCGTCGGCGAGCACGCGCACGCCGTTGGCGACGAGCACGTCGAGCGCCGTGGTCTGGGCGGGACCGCTCAGCGCGTGCGTGTCGGCGCCGATGAACAGCGGGCCGGTGATGCCCTGGCTGTTCCGGTAATCGACGACGGCCTGCGTGATCGCGAGGATGTGGTCCTCGTTGAAGGCGGTGTTGAGGCTCGACCCGCGGTGCCCCGAGGTGCCGAACACGACGCGCTGCTCCGGGATCGAGACATCCGGATGGCGGTCGTAGTACGCCCTGAGCAGGGCCTCCACGTCGATCAGGTCGGATTCGGTCGCCGGAGTTCCCGCTCGCTCGTGCATGCCCCCATCCTGCCGCGCCCTCCGGATCGGCGACACCCCTTGCGCCTCCCTCGCACTCTTCTCAGGAGCGGCGCGACGGAACCGAACGTTTCTCAGGACGACACGCCGGCGCCACGCGCCGCCGGACGCAGGACTCCTGAGAAGGGGCTCACGCGAGGGACTGGACGGTGGTCGCGATCGCGTGGATCGTGAGGCCCGCGAGCGCCCCCACGACGGTGCCGTTGATGCGGATGACCTGCAGGTCGCGCCCCACCTGCAGCTCGAGCTTCTCGGTCGTCTCCGTGGGGTCCCACCGCTCGACGGTCTCGGTGATGAGCCCCGCGATCTCGTGACGGCTGCGGCCGACGACGTAGGTCGCGGCATCCGTCACCCACGCGTCGACCTTCGCCGCGAGCGCCGCATCCGTCGCGAGTCGCGTGCCGAGCTCGGTGAGCGCCCGGCGAGCCCGGCGCCGCAGGTCGCTGTCGGGGTCGTCGAGCGCGGCGGTCACCGTCTCCTTGATCGACGACCACGCCTCGCCCGCGAACTCGCGCAGCCGCGGGCTGTCGGCGAGGTCGTGCTTCAGCTGCTCGACGCGCGCGATGACGGCCGGGTCGTGCTGCAGGTCGTGCGCGAGTTCGGCGAGCCACTCGTCGATGGCGAGGCGCAGCGGATGCCGCGGGTCCTCCCGCACCCCGGCCACGAACCCGACGATCTCGCGGTGGGCCCGGTCGTCGACGACGCGGCCGACGAAGCCCGGCATCCAGCGGGGGAGCCGCTCGGACACCATGTTCCCGAACGCCTCCGGGTGCTCGGCGAGCCAGGCCTCGGCGCGTTCGAACACCGCGTCGACCGCGGCGCGCTGCTGGTCGGCCTCGACGAGTCGCGCGCCGACCCGGCCGATCGCTGGTCCCCACTCGGGTTCGAGCAGGTGCCGCCGGGCGAGCTGCTCGAGCACCTCGGCGACGTCGTCGTCGGAGAGCAGGGTGAGCACGCCGCGCCCGGCGACGGATGCCTCGGTGACGACCCGTTCCGCGTTGGTGGGCTCGCGCAGCCACTCGCCCGCGCGCCGGGCGAGCCCCATGCGCTGCAGCTTGTCGCGCACGACGTCGTCGCGCAGGAACTCGTCCTGCACGAACGCGCCGAGCGCCGCGCCGATCTCGTCCTTGCGGTTGGGGATGATCGCGGTGTGCGGAATCCGCAGGCCCATGGGGTGGCGGAAGATCGCGGTGACCGCGAACCAGTCGGCGAGCGCGCCCACCATCGCGCCCTCCGCGGCGGCGCGCACGTAGCCCAGCCAAGGCACGGAGTCCTGCAGCGCGAACGCGAACGCGAACACCACCGCGGCCACGAGCAGCAGGCTCGTCGCGAGCCGCTTCATGCGCACGAGGGCGTCGAGCCGCTCGGCGTCGCTCGGCAGCGTGCGACGCCGCGTGGCGGCATCCGTCGTCTCGGTCATCGCTGCACCATCCCTTTCTCAGGAGTGTTCGCCGCATCTGCCGCTTTCTCAGGAGAACACGCCGCACCCTGCACCGACCCGCCGAAGAACTCCTGAGAAAGGCGTGCGCCGTAGGCTGGGCGCATGACGGATGCCGCGACGCCACGACCCGACGAGACGTACTCGTACCTGGGCCCGGCCGGCACCTTCACCGAGGCCGCGCTCAAGCAGGTGCCCGAAGCCGCCGGCAAGCACTGGCGCAGCGTCAACAACGTCGGGGAGGCGCTCGCCGACGTGCTCGCCGGGCGCTCGACCGCCGCGATGATCGCGATCGAGAACTCCGTCGACGGCGGCGTGACCGCCACGCAGGACGCGCTCGCGACCGTCCCGGGCCTGCGCATCGTCGGCGAGTACCTCGTGCCGGTCAACTTCGTGCTCGTCGCGCGCCCCGGCACGCGGCTCGACGAGGTCCGCGTCGTCAACGCGCACCCGGTCGCGTACGCGCAGTCGCGGGGCTGGCTCGAGCGCCACCTGCCCGAGCACGGCCACATCCCGGCGACGAGCAACGTGCAGGCCGCGGCATCCCTCTTCGAGAACGGCCTGGCGGATGCCGCGGTCGCCCCTCCCGGCATCGTCGACCACCTCGACGTCGACGTGCTCGCCGAGTCGATCGGCGACAACCCGAACGCGATGACGCGGTTCGTGCTCGTGAGCCGGTCGCGTCGGATCGCCCCGCGCACGGGCGCCGACAAGACGAGCCTCATCGTCGAGCTGCCGGATGACGAGCCCGGGTCGCTGCTGGCCATGCTCGAGCAGTTCTCGACGCGGGGCGTGAACCTGTCATTGCTGCAGTCCCGCCCGATCGGCGACGAGATGGGCCGGTACCGGTTCGTCGTCGACCTCGAGGGCCACGTGGAGGACGAGCGGGTCGCCGACGCGCTGCTCGGCCTCCGCCGCTTCAGCCCGAAGGTCATCTTCCTCGGCTCGTACGCCCGCGCCGACCGGCGCGAGGCGCAATACCACTCCAAGTACGAGGACGACATCTTCATCGAGGCGCGCGACTGGCTGCGCGGCATCCTGAGCGGCGAGCCCGAGGAGGACTGACGCGTGCGATCCCGCGGCCGCGCCGGCTGAGCGGGGTCTACCGCTCGGCGTCGTCCCGCTCGGACGCCGCCACGTCGGCGGCGGCGATCTCCGCGGTCGAGATCTCGCCGGACACGGGCTGGGTCGCGACCGCCTCCTCGGCGGCGGCCTCGGCCGCCTCGAGCTCCGCCTCGTCGAGTTCGCTGTCGAGTTCCTCGTCGGCCGGCGGTTCACCTGCGGCCGCCTTCTCGGTCGCGCGTTCCGTGGCCTCCTCGGACGCCCGCTCGGCGGTCTGCTCGGCGACGCGGACGACGAGCGCCTTCGGGTCGATCGCGAAGCGGGCGGCGGTGATCTGCCCCATCTCCTCGCCGTCGATCTCGAACTCCTGCGCCTCGCCGTCGATCACGATGTCGACCGTGCGGCCGCTGGCGTACACCACCTCGCGGCGCTTGTTGCCGCCGGTCAGGTCGATGAGCTGACGGCCGAGCGCGGTCTTGCGCAGCACCCGGTTCTCCCACGCGACCTTCCGCCACACCATGAGCCAGCCCCACACGTTCCGCGGCTGCAGGCGGACGACGTCGAGCCGGCCGTCGTCGATGGCCGCCTCGGGGATGAGCTCGATGTTGCCGGGGAGGTACCCCAGGTTGGCGATGAGCACGCTGGCCACGCGCGACCGGTGCGTGCGGCCGTCGTCCATGCGGTGGGCCACGCGGAAGGGCGCCGAGTTCGGGATGGCGCGGATGCCCGCGTCGACGTAGGCGAGCCAGCCGACGCGCTTCTTCAGGTCGGGGTCGGTGTTGGCGATCATGGCGGCGTCGAACCCGATGCCGCTCATGACGAGCGAGACCTCGGTGTGCGTGGTGCCGTCGGGGCGCCGCACGCGTGCGCGGAGGACGTCGACGGCGCGGTCGACGCCCGTGAACGCGAGCGCGGTCGCGGCGGGGATGTCGTTCACCGGGATGTCGAGGTTGCGGGCGAAGAGGTTGCCGGTCCCGAGCGGGATCAGTCCGACCGGGATGCCCGAGTCCTCGAGGCCCTCGACCGCCGCGCGGACCGTGCCGTCGCCGCCGGCGGCGATGACGAGGTCGACGCCCTCCTCGACGGCCTTCCGCGCCTGCCCGGTGCCCGGGTCCTCCGGTGTCGTCTCGAGCCACAGGGTGGGGCCGAAGCCGTGCTCCCGCTCGACCTCGGTCACCACGGTGCGGAGTTCCTCCACGCCCTCCTTGATCGGGTTGAAGATCACCGCGGCGCGCTTGCTGCCGCCCGCGGCATCCGTCACCTGTTCGTCGCCAGCCCTCATGGGTTGAATCTAGGGCATGGTCGCCGCGAGCGAGCCGTGCGGCCGTCTTCGCGCCGGGGGCTTGACCGCGCGGGGGTGCCGCCGGATGCCGCGACTACACTTGCACGGGTGATCGACCCGCTGCTGCTCCGCGAGAACCCAGACCTGGTCAAGCGCTCGCAGGAGGCGCGCGGCGAGTCTGCCGCCCTCGTCGACGAGGCGGTGGCCGCGGATGCCGCGCGCCGCGCCGCCATCGCGTCGTTCGAGACCCTCCGCGCCGAGCAGAACGCGTTCGGCAAGCAGGTCGCGAAGGCGCCGAAGGAGGAGAAGGCCGCCCTGGTCGCGCAGGCGCAGGAGCTCGCGGCGAAGGTCAAACAGGCCAACGCCGACGCGAGCGCCGCCGAGGAGGCCTTCGGCGCGGCCGTCCAGCGCATCGGCAACGTCGTCATCGAGGGCGTGCCGGCCGGCGGCGAAGAGGACTTCGACATCCTGCGCGAGGTGGGCGAGATCCCCGCGTTCGGCTTCGAGCCGCGCGACCACCTCGAGATCGGCGAGCTGCTCGACGGCATCGACATGGCCCGCGGCGCCAAGGTGTCGGGTGCGCGCTTCCACTTCCTCAAGGGCGTGGGTGCCCGCCTGCAGCTCGGGCTCATGAACATGGGACTCGACAAGGCGATCGCGAACGGCTTCACGCCGCTCATCACGCCCACGCTCGTCCGGCCCGAGATCATGCAGGGCACCGGCTTCCTCGGCGCGCACGCCGAGGAGGTCTACCACCTGCCGGCCGACGACCTCTACCTCACGGGCACGAGCGAGGTCGCGCTCGCCGGGTACCACGCCGACGAGATCCTCGACCTGTCGAACGGCCCCATCCGCTACGCCGGCTGGTCGACCTGCTACCGCCGCGAGGCGGGCAGCCACGGCAAGGACACGCGCGGCATCATCCGCGTGCACCAGTTCGACAAGCTCGAGATGTTCTCGTACGTCGACCCGGCCGACGCCGAGGTCGAGCACGAGCGGCTCCTCGGATGGCAGGAGGAGATGCTGCAGGCGCTCGGCCTGGCGTACCGCGTGATCGACGTCGCCGCGGGCGACCTCGGCTCGAGCGCGGCGCGCAAGTTCGACGTCGAGGCGTGGGTGCCGACGCAGCAGGCGTACCGCGAGCTCACCTCCACGTCGAACTGCACGACGTTCCAGGCCCGGCGCCTCGACATCCGCCACCGCACCGAGAGCGGGAAGACGGCGCCGGTCGCGACCCTCAACGGCACGCTCGCCACGACCCGGTGGATCGTCGCGATCCTCGAGACGCACCAGCAGGAGGACGGCTCGGTCGTCGTGCCCGAGGCCCTCCGCAGCTACCTCGGCGGCCTCGAGGTGCTCCGCCCCGTCGAGCGATGAGCGAGCGGATGCCGCGCAGCGCGGCTCGACGGGACGCCCCCGCCCCCGCGACCGAGGCCGACCGCTGGTTCGTGGCGCTCGACGTCGACGGCACGATCATGCATGAGGACGAGTCGATCGACGCGCGCGTGGCCGACGCCGTGGCATCCGCCGTCGCCCGCGGCCACCGCGTCACCCTCGCGACCGGCCGCTCCTGGTCGACCACGAGGCCCGTGCTCGAGCACCTCGAGCTCGACCCCGAGTACGTGGTGTGCGCGAACGGCGCCATGACCATGCGGCGCGACCCCTCGTCGCCCGACGGCTGGGTGCAGGCGCACGTCGAGACGTTCGACGCCACGCCGGTGCTGCGGCAGATCCGCGAGGTCCTGCCGAGCGGCCGCTTCCTCGTCGAGCTGGCCGACGGCTACCGGCTCTTCACCGAGGGCATGACCGACTGGAACCTCGAGCGTGCCCGCAAGGTCGAGTTCGACGAACTGCTCGGGCAGCCCGCCATCCGCGTCGTCGCGACGTCGATCGACCACGAGCTCGACGAGTTCTTCGCGATCGTCGACGAGATGGGCCTCAACCACGTCAGCTACGCCGTCGGCTGGACGGCCTGGCTCGACATCGCCCCCGACGGCGTGAACAAGGCGACGGCGCTCGAACGCGTGCGCGGCTGGCTCGACGTGCCCCTGCGCCGGGTCATCGCGGTCGGCGACGGACGCAACGACATCGAGATGTTCCACTGGGCGAAGGCGGCGGGTCGCGCCGTCGCCATGGGGCAGGCGACCGGCGAGGTGCTGGCGGCCGCGAGCGAGGCGACCGGCACGATCGACGACGCGGGACTCGCGGCGGTTCTCGACTCCCTGCCCTGACGGCCGTGCCGCCCCGCCGCGAGTAGGATCGACGGTGGGGGACACGCGAATGGGCGATGAGGATCCGGGTCCGCGTGATGCGGAGCGCGACGGGGCGGCGCCGGCGACGGACGGCGACGCGGGCACGGATGCGCCCGAGACCGATGCGCCCACGAGCGATGCGCCGATCGACGCTGCGCCCGCGGCCGATGCGCCCGCCGGTGATGGGCTGATCGACACGCCCGTGCCGCCCGCGCCCTCGCGGACGCACACGGGCACCCCGGTGCTCGGCGAGGCCGACGTGCCGCCGGCCCGTCACGGGCGTCTCACCCGTCGTTCGACGGTGCGCACGGTCGCGAAGGTGGTCGGCGCCGCGGTCGCCGTGGTCGCCGTGAGCGCGACGGCGGTGGGCGCGTACGCCGTCGGCAACCTGGTGCGCGGCGTGCAGCCCGGCGTCGTGTTCGAGAGCGAGGAGATCCTCGCCGACGTGCCTGACATCGGCGCGATGGAGGGCGGCCTCAACTTCCTCCTCGTCGGCAGCGACAAGCGACCCGCCGACGGGTCGTTCGGCGACCCCGAGATCGACTCGGCCGAGCTGAACGACGTCACGATGCTGCTGCACATCTCCCAGGACCACTCCCACGTCGAGGTGGTGAGCTTCCCGCGCGACATGCTGGTCGACGTGCCCGAGTGCACCGACCCGGCCGACGCCTCGAGCACGCTTCCGCCGGGCTACGACGTGAAGCTCAACCAGGTGCTCTCCTGGGGCGGCCTGCCCTGCGTGGCGAAGACCATCGAGCAGCTCACCGGCATCACCATCCCCGTCGGCGGCATCGTGCAGTTCAAGGGCGTGGCGGCGCTGTCCGAGGCGGTCGGCGGCGTCGAGGTGTGCCTCGTCGACCCGATCGACGACCCGCGCTCCGGGCTGAAGCTCGACGCCGGGCGCCACAAGATCTCCGGCTACGACGCGCTCGCCTTCCTCCGCACCCGCCACGGCGTCGGCGACGGCAGCGACCTCGGCCGCATCTCGGTGCAGCAGACCTTCCTGGCGTCGCTGGCGCGGACCCTGCAGTCGAGCGGCACGCTTCGGGATCCGGTCAAGCTCTACGGGATCGCGCAGGCCGTCCTGCAGAACATGACGCTGTCGACGTCCCTGCAGGATCCGGGCCGGCTCATCTCGGTCGCGCGCACGCTCGCCGACGTCGACCTCGAGAAGATCGCCTTCATCCAGTACCCGACCGCCTACACGTGGGACTTCTCGGCCGTCGAGCCGACGTCGTCCGCCGACATCGTGAACCGGGCGCTGCAGCAGGACGAACCCGTGGTGTTCGACCCGAACGCCACGAGCGAGGCGTCGTACGGCACGGCCGACCCGAACGCGCCGCCGACGGATGCCGCGAACCAGCCGCCCGCATCGGACCCCGTCGACACGCCCGTGCCCACGGTTCCCGCGACCGTGCCCGCCGCGGAGCAGCTGCCGCAGGACGTGACCGGCCTCACCGCGGCCGAGGAGCGCTGCGCCACGGCGAATCCCGGCTGATCCGACCGGATCGGCGCGGCGCGCCATCCGTTTCAGCGCTCCCACAGGCACGCCGTGGCAGGCTTTCGGAAGTGCGCGTCGGCTAGAATCGGGGCCTGTCCGCCACTCGGCACCGCCCAGCCGGCGCCGATGCGCGGCGAGGAGGGCTGTCCGAGCGGCCGATGGAGCCGGTCTTGAAAACCGGTGGGCAGCAATGCCTCGTGGGTTCGAATCCCACGCCCTCCGCACCACAAGACCCTGATCAGCAACGACTTCGACGAGCCGAGAGGAGATCCCCGGAGTGAGCCGCCAGCGAACCACTCGTGGCGCCGACGACGCGCCGGCGATCGCCCGTCACGGCCGTCTTCGCCGTCACGGCGTCTGGGGCACGGTCGCGAAGGCGACCGCCTCGGTGCTCGCCGTCGTCCTCGCGTCGGGCACGGCCGTCGCCGCGTACGCCGCGTTCGACCTCGCCGCGACCGCCAAGCCGACGATCGAGCTCGGCAACGAGTCGGCGCTCGACGGCATCCCCGACGTCGGCGCCATCGAGGGCGGCGTGAACCTGCTCATCATCGGCAGCGACAGCCGCGAGGGCCAGGGCGACGGGTTCGGCGACCCCGACCTCGAGACGAGCGTGCTCAACGACGTCAACCTGCTGCTCCACATCTCGCAGGACCACACGCACGCGTCCGTCGTGAGCTTCCCGCGCGACATGCTCGTCGACGTGCCCGCGGGCTGCACCGACCCCGAGACGGGCGAGGAACTCTGGGAGCAGTACGGCGTCAAGCTGAACTCGGTGCTCGACTACGGCGGGATGCCGTGCGTGGTGAAGACCGTCGAGAACCTGACCGGCGTCACGGTGCCGTTCGCGGGCATCGTGCAGTTCATGGGTGCGGCGGCCATCTCGGAGGCCGTCGGCGGTGTCGAGGTGTGCGTGGCCGAGCCCATCGAGGACGAGCACACCGACCTCTACCTCACTGCCGGCTCGCACGAGCTGAAGGGCCTGCAGGCGCTGCAGTTCCTCCGCACGCGCTACGGCGTCGGCGACGGGTCCGACCTCGGCCGCATCTCCAACCAGCAGGTCTTCATGTCGGCGCTCGCCCGTGAGCTGCAGTCGAACGGCACGCTCACCGATCCGACGAAGATGTACTCGATCGCCAAGGCGGCGCTCGACAACATGCAGCTGTCCAACTCACTCGCCGACCCGACCAAGATGGTCTCGATCGCCAAGGCGGCGAAGGACATCGACCTCGCCAAGATCGCGTTCGTGCAGTACCCGACCGCGTACTCCGAGGACTGGAGCGCGGTGATGCCGACCGACTCGGCGGAGGCGGTCAACCTCGCGCTCCAGCAGGACGTGCCGATCGTGCTCGACCCGACGGCGCTCGAGGACAACTCGTACGCGTCGGTCGGCGACCCGAACGCGCCCGCGCCCGAGGCTGCGCCCGAGACGGCGACCGAGACCGGCGACGCGGAGACAGGCGAGACGGGCGAGACCGGCGAGGCCGCGCCCGCGCCCACCGAGCAGGCCCTGCCCTCCGACGTCACCGGCCAGACCGCCGCCGAGACGCGTTGCTCGGCCGGTCGCACGCTCGCCGACCAGTAGGCCGCCACGCGGCATCCGTGCCCGAATCGCCATCGCAGCGGATGCCGGTTATGATGGCAGTCGCGTGCGCCTCCGGGTTCGCGCATGGAGACGTCGCATAGTCCGGTCGAGTGCACCACCCTGCTAAGGTGGAGTCCCCGTAAGGGGACCGCGGGTTCAAATCCCGCCGTCTCCGCTCGATGAGAGGCCGCCCCGAGGGGCGGCCTTCGTCGTATCCGCCATGGGTCGGGGCCGTCGGGCGCAACCCCCCGGGCCCTGTCGGCGCCGCTGAGTAGACTCCATCTGTTTCACGAGAACACGGAGGAATACGCATGCGACGCATCGCCATGCCTGCCGCACTGGTCTTCGCCGGTGCCCTTGCCCTGTCGGGCTGCGCAGCCGAGGGCGGCGGAGACACCGCCGGCTCGAGCGGCGACACCTGCACCACGGTCGCGAGCGAGGTGCGCGACGTCTCGAACGGCGTGCAGAACACGCTCGCGTCCGCGTCGTCGACCGACGAGATCGAGTCCTACCTGAGCGACGCGCAGTCGCGGGTCGACGCCGCCGCCGAGGAGGCGGGCGACGACGACGACCTGAAGTCCGCGGTCGAGGACTTCAAGAGCGAGCTCGACGCGGTCGGCGAGTACGCCGGCGGCCTCACGGAGGCGCCGACCGAGGACGACCCGTCGGTCACCGCGATCGAGCAGGACCCGGAGGAGCTCGCCGAGCGCCAGACCGCCGTCCAGGAGGCGGCCGGCGAGGTCACGGCCGTCTGCGGCGAGGACCGCTAGCCGGTCCGCGAACCACGACCGGCGCGGGCCGGGTGCGATACCGCATCGACACCCGGCCCGCGCCGTCTCGTCGTCTCGGCGCACCTCGGACCGGACCATCCGGTTCGGGGGCCGTACGACGCACCGGGCGCTGGCGCCTACGATGACCTGAAGCTGACCGTTGGGGGATGCATGCACACCTGGCCCGGTTCCACCTACCCGCTGGGGGCGACGTTCGACGGCAACGGCACGAACTTCGCGCTCTTCAGCGAGGTCGCCGAGAAGGTCGAACTGTGCCTGTTCGACGACCGCGGTCGCGAGACGCGGGTCGAGCTCATCGACGTCGACGCCTACATCTGGCACGCCTACCTCCCGCAGGTGCAGCCCGGCCAGCGGTACGGCTACCGCGTGCACGGGCCGAACGACCCCGACCAGGGGCTGCGCTGCAACCCGAACAAGCTGCTGCTCGACCCCTACGCCAAGGCGGTCGACGGCGAGCTGAACTGGAACCAGTCCCTGTTCGGGTACCAGTTCGGCAAGCCCGAGAAGCGCAACGACGACGACTCCGCGAAGAGCATGATGCTCGGCGTCGTGACCAACCCGTTCTTCGACTGGACCGGCGACCGTCACCCGCGGACCCCGTACGCCGCGTCCTTCATCTACGAGGCGCACGTGAAGGGCCTCACCGAGACGCTCCCCGGCATCCCGGACGAGCTGCGCGGCACGTACGCCGGCATCGGGCACCCCGCCGTCATCGACCACCTGGTCAAGATCGGCGTGACGGCGATCGAGCTGATGCCGGTGCACCAGTTCGTGAACGACGGCACCCTTCAGGAGAAGGGCCTGTCGAACTACTGGGGCTACAACACCATCGCGTTCTTCGCGCCGCACAACGCCTACGCCTCGACGGGGCAGCGCGGCGAGCAGGTGCAGGAGTTCAAGGGGATGGTGAAGTCGCTCCACGCGGCGGGCATCGAGGTCATCCTCGACGTGGTCTACAACCACACCGCCGAGGGCAACCACCTCGGCCCGACCCTCTCGATGCGCGGCATCGACAACGCCGCCTACTACCGCCTCGTCGACGACGACAAGCGGTACTACATGGACTACACCGGCACCGGCAACTCGCTGAACGTCGGCCACCCGCACTCGCTGCAGCTCATCATGGACTCGCTGCGCTACTGGGTGCTCGAGATGCACGTCGACGGGTTCCGCTTCGACCTCGCCTCCACCCTCGCCCGCGAGTTCTACGAGGTCGACAAGCTGTCGACCTTCTTCGAACTGGTGCAGCAGGACCCGGTGGTCTCGCAGGTCAAGCTCATCGCCGAGCCGTGGGACGTCGGTCCCGGCGGCTACCAGGTGGGCAACTTCCCGCCGCAGTGGACCGAGTGGAACGGCAAGTACCGCGACACCGTGCGCGACTTCTGGCGCGGCGAACCCGCCACCCTCGGCGAGTTCGCCTCGCGGTTCACCGGCTCGGCCGACCTGTACGAGCACTCGGGGCGCCGGCCCGTGGCCTCCATCAACTTCGTCACCGCGCACGACGGGTTCACCCTGCGCGACCTCGTCTCGTACAACGAGAAGCACAACGAGGCCAACGGCGAGGACAACAACGACGGCGAATCGCACAACCGGTCGTACAACCTCGGCGTCGAGGGGCCGACCGACGATCCCGAGATCCTCACCCTCCGCGCCCGGCAGCAGCGCAACTTCATCACGACGCTGCTGCTGTCGCAGGGCGTGCCGATGCTCTCGCACGGCGACGAGCTCGGGCGCACCCAGCAGGGCAACAACAACGTCTACGCGCAGGACAACGAGCTGAGCTGGATCGACTGGGAGCACGCCGACCAGCCGCTCATCGAGTTCACGGCGGCGGTCGCGAAGCTGCGCGCCGAGCACCCGACGTTCCGCCGCAGCCGGTTCTTCGACGGCCGGCCCGTCCGTCGCGGTGAGGGCGACCCGGTGCCCGACATCGTCTGGCTGCGTCCGGACGGCTCGACGATGGAGCCCGAGGACTGGGATGCCGGCTTCGGCAAGGCGATCGGGGTGTTCCTGAACGGCGAGGGCATCCGCGAGCGCGACCGCCGCGGCGAGCGGATCGTCGATCGGCACTTCATCCTGCTCTTCAACGCGCACGACGACACGGTCGAGTTCCGGATCCCGATGCACGAGTTCTCGCCGGAGTGGGAGGTCGTCATCGACACCGCCGGCAAGCGGGCCGACACCGGCCCGATCGAGCCGGGCGATGCGATCGCGGTCGAGCAGCGGTCGATGATGGTGCTCTGCCAGCGCGACCCGGAGCCGGACGAGGTCGATCACTCGGTCGCGGCCTCGCTGTCGGCGATGGCCGGTTCCGGCACGAGCGAGGGGTCGCCCCCGAAGTCCGAGGCCGGCGCGTGAGCCGGGCGCCGCGGCGCGCGCCGCGTTCGACGTACCGGCTGCAGGTGCGGCCGTCGTTCGACCTGCACGACGCGGCATCCGTCGTGGACTACCTCGACGCCCTCGGCGCCGACTGGGTCTACCTGTCGCCGATCCTGCCGTCGCGGGCGGGTTCCGACCACGGCTACGACGTCGTCGCGCACGACCGGGTCGACCCGGCGCGCGGCGGCGAGGCGGGCCTCGAGGCGGTGGCGGATGCCGCGCACGCTCGCGGCCGCGGCATCCTGGTCGACATCGTCCCGAACCACGTGGGCGTCGCGGACGCCGCGCAGAACCCGGCCTGGTGGAGCCTGCTCCAGCACGGTCCCGACTCGCCGCACGCCGACACGTTCGATGTCGACTGGGCCCTGACTGGCGGCAGGGTGCGCCTGCCGGTGCTCGGCGGCACGGTCGAGGAGGCGGTGGCCGCGGGCGACCTGCGGGTGGAGCACGGCGAGCTGCGGTACTTCGAGCACCGGTTCCCGCTCGCGCCCGGCTCAGCCGATGACGGCGCCGACGCGCTGACCGTCCACGGGCGCCAGCACTACGAGCTCGTGAACTGGCAGCGCGCCGACGCCGAACTCAACTACCGGCGCTTCTTCGCGGTGAACGAGCTCGCGGGCATCCGCGTGGAACGGGCCGAGGTGTTCGACGGCACGCACGTCGAGATCGTCCGGTGGGTGCGCGAGGGCCTCGCCGACGGGCTGCGGGTCGACCATCCGGACGGGCTGGCCGCGCCGGGGGACTACCTCGACCGGCTCGCCGACGCGACCGACGGCGCCTACGTGCTCGTCGAGAAGATCCTCGAGGGCGACGAGCCGTTGCCGCCGCACTGGCGCACGGACGGCACGACCGGGTACGACGCCCTCGCCGACGTCGACCGGGTCCTGGTCGACCCGGCGGGGGAGGCCGCGCTCGACGCGCTCGACGCCCGCCTCCGCGCCGAGACCGGCATCGACGGCCCGACCGACTGGCACGAGCTGATCCACGGCACCAAGCGCGGCGTCGCCGACGGCATCCTCCGCAGCGAGGTGCTCCGGCTCGAGCGGATGCTGCCCGGCGCTCGGCCGGCCGACGCCGCCGACGCGCTCGCCGAGCTCCTCGCGTGCTTCCCGGTGTACCGCTCGTACCTCCCGGCCGGCCGCGAGCACCTCGACGAGGCCGCGCGGCTCGCGCGCGAGCACCGGCCCGACCTCGCGGCATCCGTCGACGCGCTGCTGCCCGTGCTCGCCGATCCGACCCATCCGGTGGCCATCCGGTTCCAGCAGACGAGCGGCATGGTCATGGCGAAGGGCGTCGAGGACACGGCGTTCTACCGCTTCACGCGCCTCGGATCGCTCACCGAGGTCGGCGGCGACCCGTCGGAGTTCGCGATCGACGTCGAGGCCTTCCACGCCCGGCAGGTGCGGCGGAACGCGGCGTGGCCGGACTCGATGACGACCCTGTCGACGCACGACACCAAGCGAGGCGAGGACGTCCGCGCCCGCATCGACGTGCTCGCCGAGATCCCGGAACGCTGGTCGCTCGAACTCGACGGGCTGCGCGCGACGGCCGGTTCCACGGGCGACGGCCCCTTCGACGCCCTGCTCTGGCAGGCGATCGTCGGAGCGTGGCCGCTCGAGCGCGAACGGGCGCACGCCTACGCCGACAAGGCCGCGCGCGAGGCATCCGTGTCGACGCACTGGACCGCGCCCGACGAGGCGTTCGAGCGGCGCATGCACGAGGTCGTCGACCGGGCGTTCGACGTGCCGGCCGTGCGCGAACGACTCGACGCGTTCGTGGCCTGGGTCGCACCCGCCGGATGGTCCAACTCGCTCGCCGCGAAGCTGCTGCAGCTCACGATGCCCGGCGTGCCCGACGTCTACCAGGGCAGCGAGCTGTGGGAGACGAGCCTCGTCGACCCCGACAACCGCCGCCCGGTCGACTTCGACCTGCGGCGGCGCCTGCTGCGCGAGGTCGACGCCGGCTTCGAGCGCGGCGAGCTGCCGGACGTCGACGGGACCGCCGCGGTGAAGCTGCTCGTCACCTCCCGCGCCCTCCGACTGCGGCGCGACCGCCCGGAGTGGTTCACGAGGTACACCCCGCTCGAGGTGGTCGGCGATGCGGCACGGCACGCGGTCGCGTTCGATCGCGGCGGCGCGATCACCGTGGCCACGCGACTGCCCGTGGGCCTCGCCGGGCGTGCCGGGGGCGACCCCGCGGCATCCGTCGGCCCCGAGGCCTGGGGCGACACCGAGGTGCTCGTGCGGCGGATGCCGCTGCGGGACGCACTCACCGGCCGGCGGTTCGACGGCGGCCGGGTGCGCCTCGCCGACCTGCTCGCGACCTATCCCGTGGCCTTGCTCACCCCCGCCGAACCCGAGGAGACCCGATGACCGTGGAGCTCTGGGCGCCCATCCCGCAGCGGGTGGCGCTCCGCCGGCCCGGCTACGACGACCTGCCGATGCAGCGCGACGACGCCGGCCACTGGCGCGCCGCCGTCGACCTCGCCGTCGGCGACGAGTACGGCTTCGTGCTCGACGACGACGACCGCGCCCTGCCCGACCCGCGGTCGCGCCGCCAGCCGCGCGGCGTCCACGACCTCAGCGCCGCGGTCGATCTCGGGGCGCACGAGTGGGCGGATGCCGCGTGGCCGGGCCGCGAACTCGCGGGCGGGGTGATCTACGAGCTGCACCTCGGCACGTTCACGCCCGAGGGCACCCTCGACTCCGCCATCGACCGCCTCGACCACCTCGTCGACCTCGGCGTCGACTTCGTCGAGCTGCTGCCCGTGAACGCGTTCAACGGCACCCACAACTGGGGCTACGACGGCGTGCTCTGGTACGCCGTCCACGAGGGGTACGGCGGGCCGGCCGCCTACCAGCGGTTCGTCGACGCGTGCCACGCGCGCGGCCTCGGCGTGATCCAGGACGTCGTGTACAACCACCTCGGCCCGAGCGGCAACTACCTGCCGCGGTTCGGACCCTACCTGCGCGCGGCCGAGCGCAACACCTGGGGCGACTCGGTGAACCTCGACGAGCCCGAGGTGCGCCGCTACATCGTCGACAACGCGATGATGTGGCTCCGCGACTTCCACGTCGACGGCCTGCGGCTCGACGCGGTGCACGCCCTGCGCGACGGCTCCGAGCGGCACATCCTGCAGGAGCTGGCGGAGCACGCTGACGCGCTCTCGGCCGAGCTCGGCCGGCCGCTCACGCTCATCGCCGAGTCCGACCTCAACGACCCGAAGCTGATCACCCCGCGCGACGCCGGCGGCTACGGCCTCACCGCGCAGTGGAGCGACGACCACCACCACGCCATGCACGTCGCGCTCACGGGCGAGACGGCGGGCTACTACGCCGACTTCGCGTCGCTCGACGCGCTCGTGAAGACGACGACGCGCGGGTTCTTCCACGACGGCACCTTCTCGTCGTTCCGCGGCCGCGACCACGGCTTCCCCATCGACCCCGCGACGCCAACGTGGCGCCTCGTCACGTTCACGCAGGACCACGACCAGGTGGGCAACCGCGCGACGGGCGACCGCATCTCGCAGACCCTGTCCGAGCCGCGGCTCGCGATCGCGGCGGTCCTGAACCTCACGACGCCGTACACGCCCATGCTGTTCATGGGCGAGGAGTGGGGCGCGTCGACGCCGTGGCAGTTCTTCACGTCGCATCCGGAACCCGAGCTCGGGCGGGCCACCGCCGAGGGCCGCATCGCCGAGTTCGCGCGCATGGGCTGGGACGAATCGGTCGTGCCCGACCCGCAGGATCCCGAGACGTTCCGCCGGTCGAAGCTCGACTGGACCGAGCCGACGGATGGCGCGCACGCCCGCCTGCTCGACCTGCACCGCCGTCTGATCGCCCTCCGCCGCGCGCGGCCCGAGCTCACCGACCCGGCGTTCGGCCACACGAGCGCCTGGG
This sequence comes from Agromyces sp. C10, assembly GCF_023217995.1. Lineage (NCBI taxonomy): Bacteria > Bacillati > Actinomycetota > Actinomycetes > Micrococcales > Microbacteriaceae > Agromyces > Agromyces sp. C10. Next base: position 409,892 of record NZ_JALPSX010000001.1, read on the forward strand.
CGGATGACGCGACCAAGCGGTTCCGCATGGAGCGCGGTGCGCCCGGCGCCCCCGAACGCGTCGTGGTCCTGGCGAACCTCGGGCCCGACGCGTGGCAGGTCGAACTCGGCGAACCCGCGAGCATCCTGCTGACCACGGGGCCGGCGCTCGCCGACGAGGTCCCCGCCGACGGGGTGCTGGCGCTTCCCGCCGAGTCGGCGGCCGTCCTGCTCGTGCACTGAGCGGGAGCCGCCGCCGCCTGCCGCGTCGGCGGGGTCCGGACGGTCGGACTCAGCTCCGACCGGGGAGGTTCAGCTCGTCGGGGTCGACCTCGACGTCGCCCGCGTCGTCGGGTCCACCGGTGCCCGGCACCGCGCGGATCTGCGACTCGTCGACGTCGTCGGCGACCCGGTCGGGAACGGGGTCCGACTGCTTGGCCGCCGTCTCGTTCTCCGAGCTCGGGCTCGTGCGCTCGTCGTCGGGATTCGTGTTGGCGCCGGGGATGTCGTCGCCGGACCCGCTCGTGTCCGCCCGGGGCGGCGGCGGGCCGTCCTCGCCCTCGCCGGCGGCGAAGCGCGAGAGGATGTCGTCGTTGTCGCTCATGGCGCCACGCTACGTCGGCGCGACCGCGAGGCACAGGGGTTGACGCTCCCGCAGCGGGCCGTCAGCCCGCCTTCTTCGGTGTGCGGCGCTTCGCCGCGGGCTTCTCCTCGTCGTCGCTCTTCGACGAGCCCTTGGCTGCGCCCTTGGCGGTGGACTTCCGCGCGGCTGGCTTCTTCGCGGGCTTCTTCTCCGCGTCCTCGCCCTCGGCGGCGCCTCCGCCCCCGCGCTTCGCGGCGATGGACTGCCGCAGGGCCTCCATGAGGTCGATGACCTCGCCGCCCTCCTCCTCGGGCTGCTCGCCGAACGTGGCCGCGGTGTCGATCGCGTCGCCCTGTTCGAGCTTGGCCTGGATGAGGGTGCGGAGTTCCTGCTGGTACTCGTCGACGAACTCCTCGGGGTCGAAGTCGCTCGAGAGGCTCTCGATGAGCTGCTTCGACAGCTCGAGCTCCTTCGACGTGATCTTCGCGGGCTCGTCGAGCGCGGGGAACTTCGCCTCGCGGACCTCGTCGCTCCACCGCAGCGTCTGCACCATGAGCACGTCGCCGAACACGCGGAGCGCCGCGAGCCGCGTCTTCTGCCGCAGCGCCATCCGTACGACCGCCGTGCGCTCGGTGGACTCGAGCGCCTCGCGCAGCAGCACGTAGGCCTTGTTCGACGCCGAGTCGGGTTCGAGGTAGTAGCTGCGGTCGAACATGATCGGGTCGATCTGCTCGGTGGGCACGAACTCGACGACCTCGATCTCGCGGCTCCGCTCGGCGGGCAGCGACTTCAGGTCCTCGTCGGTGATGATGACGGTGCGGTCCCCGTCGTCGTACGCCTTGTCGATGTGCTGGTAGGGCACGACCTCGCCGTCGATCTCGCACACGCGCTGGTAGCGGATCCGACCGCCGTCCTTGTCGTGCACCTGGTGCAGGGACACGTCGTGGTCCTCGGTGGCGCTGTACAGCTTGACGGGCACATTGACCAGGCCGAATGTGACCGCCCCTTTCCAGACGGCTCGCATTCCCTTAGTAGACACCCGCGGATGCCGCCAGCGGTACCCCTTGCGGCGCGGCGACCAGCCCACCGGGCCGGCCGACCCGGCCGGCCGACCCGGCCCGGTAGTCCTCGAGCGGCACCCGGCCTTCACGGCAGGCCTCGAGGACGGGCTCGACGATCCGCCAGCACTCCTCGGCCACGTCGCCGCGGATCGAGAACGTCGGATCATCGGCTCGTCAGGGTGCGCTCCATTCCCGCGCGGGGCAACCCCCTTGAACGTCGCGCCGCCGCCGGGTTGCATGGAACGACGACCGCACGAGACCCCACCGAAGGAGGGCCGCCGGATGACGACGTCACCGTACGCCAGCCCGTCCCCCGGGACCGCACTGCGTCGCGCGGCCGCCGTATTGATCGCCGCCGCGGCCTTCGCCTCGATGTCCGGATGCGCGATCATCGGGGGTGAGGAACCGCTCCCGCCCGAGGAACTGGAGGCGATCGCGCTCGGTGCGAACGGCGAGGTCGGCGACGTCGCAGCGCGGAGCATCGTCATCGTCGCGGCCGACGAAGGCGAGCCCGGCCGATTGCTCGGCACGATCTTCAACCGCGGCGACGACGCCGTGGAGGTCGAACTGAGTGATGCCGACGACTCGGTCCTGGTCGAGATACCCGCGGGCGACCTGGTCGCCCTCGAGGAGCAGGAGTTCCTGATGCAGACGGTGGAGCAGATCCCCGGCTCCTACGTGGAGATCGCACTCGCGGCCGGCGGCGAGGAGATCACCCTCCAGGTCCCGGTCCGTGACGGCAGCCTGGAGGCGTACGCGCCGTACCTGCCCGCGGAGTGAGCCGGCGGCGATCCAGCCGATCTGTTCTCCCCGCGTGGGCATTTCGCGTGAGTCGGTGTGGGGGTGGTGTCGGCGCGGCAGGATGGGGGCATGGCGCAGGGCCCGTACCAGATGGTCGACGTCGACGGACGGCGGCTGCGCCTGACGAGCCTCGACAAGGTCATGTACCCGGAGACGGGCATGACCAAGGGCGAGATGATCGCGTACTACGCCGAGATCGCCCCGGCGATGCTGCCGCACCTGGCGGGTCGGCCGATCACGCGCAAGCGGTGGGTGAACGGCGTGGGCACGCCGCAGCATCCGGAGCAGGCGTTCTTCGAGAAGCACCTCGAGGAGCACGCGCCGGACTGGATCCGCCGGGGCGTGCAGCACCACAGCGACGGGGACAAGTCGTACCCGATGGCCGACAGCCGGGCGACGCTCGTCTGGTTGGCGCAGATGGGCGCGATCGAGCTGCACGTGCCGCAGTGGCGGTTCACGCCCGCGGGCGACCAGGGCAATCCGGACCGGATGGTCTTCGACCTCGACCCGGGCGAGGGCATGGGGCTGCCGGAGTGCGCGGAGGTCGCCCGCATGGTCCGCGGCATCCTCGCGGGCATGGGGCTCGACGCGGTGCCCGTCACGAGCGGCAGCAAGGGCATCCACCTGTACGCCGCGCTCGACGGGTCGCAGACCTCTGAACAGATCTCCGCGGTCGCGCACGAGCTGGCGAAGGCGCTCGAGGCCGACCACCCGGACCTCATCGTGTCGAGCATGAAGAAGAGCATCCGCGGCGGCCGGGTGCTCATCGACTGGAGCCAGAACAACGGGAAGAAGACGACCATCGCGCCGTACTCGCTGCGGGGCCGGTTCCGCCCCACCGTGGCGGCGCCGCGCACGTGGGAGGAGCTCGACGACCCGGACCTGCGGCACCTCGAGGCCGACGAGGTGGTCGCCCTCGTCGCCGAACGGGGCGACCCGATGCTGGCGGTGACGCAGGCGTCGGCCGAGGGCCCGCTCAGCACCTACCTGTCCATGCGCACCGCGGGCGCGACCCCCGAGCCGATGCCCGAGTCGCCGTGGGGCGTCGCGAACGACGGCGACCCGCGGTTCGTGATCCAGGAGCACCACGCCCGCCGACTCCACTACGACCTGCGGCTCGAGCGGGACGGCGTGCTGAAGAGCTGGGCGGTGCCGAAGGGCGTGCCCGAGACGGCCCAGCGCAACAGCCTCGCCGTGCAGACCGAGGACCACCCGATGGAGTACCTCGTCTTCGAAGGCACCATCCCCGACGGACAGTACGGTGCGGGCTCGATGACGGTGTGGGACACCGGCATGTACGAGATCGAGAAGTGGCGCGACGACGAGGTCATCTTCACGCTCTCCGGTCGCGTCGGCGGTCCGCTCGGCCGCGTGCGGCTCGCGCTCATCCGGACCGAGGGCGAGGGCGAGAAGAGCCAGTGGCTGCTGCACCGCATGAAGGAGCAGCAGCACGCGGCGGCCGCGGAGCCGACCCGGGCCGAGACGCAGCCCGCCGCTCGGACCCCGGTCGCCGACCCCGCGCCGCCGGCCGCCCGCCGGCCGCGGGCCCGCGGCGGGTCCGCGCCATCCGCTCGACTGCCCGCCGTGCCGAAGCCCATGCTGGCGACCTCGGGCACCATCGGCCGCGTGACGGGCGACGACTGGGCGCTCGAGTGGAAGTGGGACGGCATCCGCGTGATCGCCCAGGTCGAGGACGGCGAGACCCGGCTCGTGAGCCGGAACGGCATCGACGTCACCGCCACCTATCCGGAGCTCGCCGAACTCGCGCGCGTGCTCCGCGCCGACGCGGTCGTCGACGGCGAGATCGTCGCGCTCGACGAGGCCGAGCGCCCCGACTTCGGGCTGCTGCAGCGGCGCATGAACCTGTCGAAGCCGCGCGAGATCGAGGCGGCCGCGGCATCCGTGCCGGTCGTGCTGCACCTGTTCGACGTGCTCGAGGTCGCGGGCACGGCGACGGTCGACGAGCCGTACGAGCGGCGGCGCGAGCGGCTCGAGCGGCTCGTGCGGCGTCGCGACGACGTCCCGGTCGACCTGCCGGCCGGCGTCGGGATGCCGCCCGAGGAGGCGCTCGAGGAGGCCCGCCGCCTCGGCCTCGAGGGGCTCGTCGCCAAGCGCCGCCGGTCCACCTACCGTCCCGGGGCGCGCAGCGACGACTGGGTGAAGGTGAAGCTCTCGCGGACGCAGGAGGTCGTGGTCGTGGGGTATCGGCGGGGCGTGGGCGGCCGTGCCGGTCGCATCCGCTCGCTGCTGCTCGGCGTGCCGACGGCCGAGGGCGGATGGCGCTACGCGGGCCGGGTCGGTTCGGGCCTGCGTGAGCGCGACGCCGAACGCCTGCTCGAGCGGCTCGACGGGATGACCGTGCCGGAGCCGCCGGTGCCGGGCGTGCCCGGCGAGGATCTCGTCGACGCCGTCTGGGTGCGACCCGAGCTGGTGGGCGAGATCGAGTTCGGCGAGTGGACGCGCACGGGGGTCGCCCGGCACCCCAGGTGGCGGGGGCTGCGACCCGACAAGCGGCCGGAGGACATCCGGCTGGAGGAGCCGCAGGACGGCGCCTGAGGTCGTTCAGCGGAAGGCGGTTGCCCGAACGACCTGTGAATCGACGTACAGAGCGGTCATTGTGGAACAAGATGCGTGCGGTCGCCCCCGAACGGGGGTACCGTGTGCTCCGTGGGCACTCTCTATTACGGCGATTCCGGTACTCCGGTCGAGGTCGAGGATCGCGCGCTCGCGCATCTGAAGATCGCGATCACGACGAAGCTGCGTCGCGGCGAGAGCTTCATGCTCTCGTGGCGCCACGGCCCCGACCAGCCTCGCGGGCGCAGCTCGCTCTGGCTGCACCCCGCCATCCCGCTCCGCTTCGTCTTCGAAGAGATCGAGGCCGGCGAACTCAGCCGCGACTGGATCGAGGACCTCATGCGGTCCGCGAACTCCGGCGGCGGCATCCAGCTCGACCCCGAGCGGATGGCGAAGGAACTCGGCACGCACGTCGGGCCGAAGCCCGTCGAAGCGGCCTGACCGGGGGGTACGCCGGTCCGACGCATCCGGCCGTCCGCTACGGGACGGCCGGCATTCGCCATGCCGTCAGCGGCGGCGCAGCTCGCCCGCCGCGGGGCAGTCGAAGGGGTCCCGGGCGGCGAGCCCGACCCGGTTCAGGTACTCCACGACGATCCCGTACGAGCGCATGAGGGTCGTCTCGGTGTAGGGGATGTCGAGGGAGCGGCAGTGCTCCCGCACGATGTCGCGCGCCTTGCCGAGGTGCGGGCGCGGCATGCTCGGGAACAGGTGGTGCTCGACCTGGTGGTTGAGACCGCCCATCAGCGGGCTGGTCCACCGGCCCGTGATGTTGCGCGAGGTCAGCACCTGCTTGCTCAGGAAGTCGAGCTTCGCGCCGGCCGGAACGAGCGGCATGCCCTTGTGGTTCGGTGCGAACGAGGCGCCCATGTAGACGCCGAAGACGGCCAGCTGAACCCCGAGGAACGCGAACGCCATCCCGAGCGGCAGGAACCAGAAGACGACGCCCACGTACAGTGCGAGACGCGCGCCGATGAGCCCGAGCTCGAGCGCACGGCCGGGCACGGCGCGCCGCTCGAAGAGCGACCGGATCGACGTCACGTGCAGGTTGATGCCCTCGAGCATCAGCAGGGGGAAGAAGAGCCAGCCCTGGCGCTGCGTGATCCAGCGGATGAGGCCGCGCTGCTTCGCCGCCGACTCCTCGGTGAACGAGACGGTGTCGAACTCGATGTCCGGATCCTTGCCGACCTGGTTCGGGTTGGCGTGGTGCCGGGTGTGCTTGGTCATCCACCACTGGTAGCTGATGCCCACCACGGCGGTCGCGACCACCCGGCCGATACGGTCGTTCGCCTTGCCCGACGACATCACCGCGCGGTGCGAGGCCTCGTGCGCGAAGAACGCGAACTGCGTGAAGATGATGCCGAGCGCCGCGGCGATGAGCAGCTGGAACCACGAGTCGCCGAGCAGGACGAACCCGGCGATGGCGCCGCCGAGGGCGACTGCCAGCCCGCCCACGAGCAGGCTGTAGAACCACGGCGTGCGTCGCAGCAGGCCGCTCTCCTTGATGACCTGCGAGAGCGCGGAGTAGCTCTGGGTGACCGCGGGACGGTTCCCGCGGGGCGAGGTGGAGCGAACGGCACCGAGGTGCGCGGAAGGGCTGAGCGTCGTGATGATCCGGCCTGTCGTCGTCGTCGACTTCCCAGCCGGTGGAGCACGAGCGAATGCCCGCTGCAGATATCGCAAGCGTACGTCGGGGTGCGTACCGCGTGGGGCATGTCCGGCAGATCCCCAGCAGACCGCCACCCGGCACACGGGTGGGCGATGCTACGACTCCTCGGAGACGTCGTCGACGAGCAGCTGGAGCAGCGCCGTCTCGCGGGTGCCGCGGAGGTTCACGAGCCGCCCGTGCTCGTACGCCTCGATCACCCGCGGGTCGACGTAGCTCGCCTTCGCGATCGCCGGGGTGTTGCCCAGCACCTCGCTCGCGTGCACGATCGCCTCTTTGACGGATGCCGCTCGAGCCCGCTTGGTGCCGGCGGTGCCGAGTTGTGCGAGCCGGTCGGCCGCGGCGACGGTGCCGCGCAGCGTGCGGAAGTCCTTCGCCGTGAAGTCGCCGCCCGTGCGACCGCGGATGTCCTCGTTCACGTCGACCGGCCCGAGCGGCCGCATCCGGCGTCCGTGACTGAACGCGTACAGCCGGGAGCTGGGGGAGCGGCCCTCCATCGCGGCGATGAACGCCGCCAGCGACTCGTCCGAGAGCTTGAGGTCCTGCGAGATGCCGCCCTTGGCGCGGAACTTCAGGCGCACCACGTCCTCGCCCTCGAGCCGGGCGTTGCGCACGAGCAGCGTCGTGAGGCCGCGGCTGCGCGCCGTCGCGAGCGACTCCTCAGAGCCGATGCGGATGGCGCCGAGGTCGAGGGTCCGGAACGCCGCCGCGAGCACGCGCTCGCGCACGAGTTCCGCGAGGGCCAGGTCGCGGCGCACGCTGCGCCGGGCACCCGGCAGCGCCTCGGCGAGGGCGGTCATCCGCAGGAACTTCTCCATGTCCTGCTGCTCGCGCCACACCGGGTGGTACAGGTACTGCCGCCGCCCGGCGGCATCGACGCCCACCGCGAGGATGTGCGCGTTCGGCGCCTCGGCGATCCAGACGTCGTTCCAGGCGGGCGGGATGGCCAGGTCGGCGATCCGGTTGCGGTCGACGCGGTCGACGGGCGTGCCGTCGGCGTGCCGGTAGGCGAAGCCGCGACCCCGGCGGAGCCGCGTGATGCCGGGCGACGCGTACGGTTCGACGCGTCGCAGTCGCGGCATCCGCTGCCCCTCAGTGGTTGCGCAGGGCGCTGATGAGCTCGCCCTTGCGCTTGCTGCTGTACCCGGAGAGGCCGAGTTCCTTCGCCCGCTTCTTCAGCTCGGGCACGGTCCAGTCCTCGTAGTCGCCCGACTTGCCGCCCTTGCGACCGACCGAGCTGCGGCCGCGCGCAGCGGCGGCGTTGGAGATCCGGGCCGCCTTCTCCTTCGAGTTCCCCTCGTCGCGGAGCTTCTCGTAGAGCTCCGGGTCCTTCAGGGACGACTGTCCCCGTCGATTCGCCGGCATGACCTGCTCCTTCCTCGTTGCTGCGGCCGCCCGTGGCTCAGAGCGGCTTGCCCCCGGTGACCGGGAGGATCGCCCCGGACGTGTACGACGCGTCATCCGAGGCGAGGTAGACGTATGCGCCGGCGAGCTCGGCCGGCTGGCCGGCACGGCCGAGGGGCGTGTCCTGGCCGAACTTCGGCAGCTTGTCGGGCCATCCCGTCGCCGGGATGAGCGGGGTCCAGATGGGACCCGGCGCGACCGAGTTGACGCGGATGCCGCGGGGCCCGAGCTCCTCGGCCAGCGCGCGCGTGAACGCGACGAGCGCCGCCTTCGTCATCGCGTAGTCGACGAGGCGCGACGACGGGTCGAAGCCCTGGATCGACGAGGTCGTGACGATCGACGCCCCCGCCTGCATCCTCGGCACTGCGGCCCGGGCGAGGAACACGCTCGCGTAGAGGTTGATGCGCATGACGGCGTCGAAGTCGGCCGAGGGCACCTCGTCGATGCCGCCGCGGTCGCGCTGGTGGGCCGCGTTGAGCACGAGCAGGTCGATGCCGCCGAACGCGTCGCACGTGCGGTCGACGAGGTCGGCGCAGTGCTGCTCGTCGCGCAGGTCGCCCGGCAGCAGCTCGGCCTTGCGACCGGCGTCGGTGACCCAGCGGGCGGTCTCCTCCGCGTCGGCCTGCTCCGACTCCAGGTAGGAGATGGCGACGTCGGCGCCCTCGCGGGCGAAGGCGATGGCGACGGCGCGGCCGATGCCGGAGTCGCCGCCGGTGATGAGGGCCCGGCGGCCGGTCAGCCGACCCGAGCCGCGGTAGCTGTACTCGCCGTGGTCGGGCTGCGGCGACATCGCCGGCGTGAGGCCGGGCGGCTGCTGCTCCTGTCGCGGGAACGGCTCGGCGGCGTGCTTGGTGGTCGGGTCGATCAGGTGGTCGGTCATGGGACCTCCTCGTGTCGGTTCCAGCTCGTCCGGACCATGCCACCGTACGCGCGGCCAACGGCCGCCGCGAAGGGTTGACAGGCGCCGCCGAGGCGCTGCGCGGCGGGGGCGGGGCGAGCGGATGCCGCGCGGGTATCACGCGCCGCGAAGCAGCGGCAACCCCTCGCGACCGGCGTCGCGTCCCCCGTACGGTCGAGGGCACGAGGCCACCGGCTGCCTCGGAGGCCCGCCGAGCCCGGCGGGCCGTGAACCGTCCACGCGACGGAACCCGAAGGAGAGATCATGAACATCCTCATCGCCATCATCGCCATCGCCGCCATCGTGCTGCTGATCACGGGCGGCGTCGTGCAGTCCCTGCAGTTCCTGCTCTGGGTCGGCCTCGTGCTCGCGGTCCTGGCCGTCATCGTGTTCCTGGTGCGCTACCTCGGTGGGAAGAAGGCGGTCTGACGGACCGCACCGACCTCACGGCGGGCGTCTCCTTCGGGAGGCGCCCGCCGTCGTCGTGCGGGAGTACCCTCGGGGCATGGGCACGCTGTTCTACGGCGACGCCGCGACCCCGATCGGCATCGAGGATCGCGCGCTCGCTCATCTCAAGGTCGCGATCATCACGAAGCTGCGCCGGGGCGAGTCCTTCACGGTCTCCTGGCAGCACGCCGACGACCAGCCGCGCGGGCGATCGACGCTCTGGCTGCATCCCAACATCCCGCTGCGGTTCGTGTTCGACGAGCCGGAGCCTCCGGAGCTCAGCCGGGCGTGGATCGAGGAGCTGATGCGCTCGGCGAACTCCACCGGCGGCATCCGACTCGTGCCGGAACAGCTCGACACCGGGCCGATCGCGACGGTGGACCCGCTCGCGATCGAACCCGGTGTCGGGGTGCGCGCCGACTAGGGCGTCAGGCGCGGAGGTCGGGGTCGCTGCCGGCGACGCCGTCGCTCGTGGGCGGGTTCACGGAACCCGGTGCGGCGGTGCCGCCCATCCCGGCGCCCGCGGTGCCGGTGCCGCCGGTGCCCGGCGTGGTCTCCTGACCGCCGTGCACCTCGCCGCGCCACGCGCCGGTCGGGGCGTTGCGGTCCTCGATGAACTCCTTGAACCGGTGCAGGTCGCGCTTGACCTGCGCGTCGTCGAGCTGCAGCGCAGCGCCGGCCTTCTCGATGAAGCCCTCGGGCTCCCACTCGATGGTGAGGTCGATCCGGGTGCGTCCGTCCGATCCGGGCCGGAAGTCGACGCGGCCGCGGTGCTGGACCTCGGCGGCGGTGCTGCGCCAGGCGACGTGGTCGTCGGGCACCTGGTCGGAGACGTCGGCGTCGAACTCGCGCTTCACGCCCGCGATCGAGACCACCCAGTGCGTGGTGGTGTCGTCGACCTGCGTGACGGACTCGACGCCGCTCATGAAGTGCGGGAACGACTCGAACTGCGTCCACTGGTCGTAGGCCACGCGAACGGGCACGTCCACCTCGATGTCAGCGGTGACGGTCGTGCTCATGCTGATCCTCCGTTCCGGGCACGCTCGGTGCGCGCCCAGACCTCACGCTAGGCAGGCGCCTCCGAGGGGTCGAGGGGTTGCAGCATCCGTCGGCCGCTGATACCACGGAGGGACGACGACAGCTCGGGGGTGCGCGAATGGGTGATCAGGCGACGGATGCCGAGCGGTGGTGGCCGCACGTGTCGATCGAGGCGAAGCACGCCATCCTCGACGACCTGGAGGGCGACCTGCCCGAGCACGTGCGACGCGAGATCGCGGAGCACTCGGACGGGGAGGCGCCCGAGCGGCTCTCCGACGCCGACGTGCGGTTCATCCGCACGCAGATCGAGCCGGTCGACTGACCGGCTCGAACCTCGGCGCGACGCGCGTCACTCGATCTCGAGGGGCTCGTCCTCGGTGGGCTCGGGCACGTACTGCAGCCCGGCCGTGCTGTTCGCCGACAGCAGCAGCTGTTCGATCCACAGGCGGTTGAGCTTCGGCGGACGATTGCCGCTGAAGACGAACTGCAGCGGGATCGACTCGTGCAGCCAGAGCGTGGTGCGACCGCTTCCGTGCTCGATGCCGTGCTCCCAGGTCATGGCGAAGCTCTCGGAACGGCGCAGCTTGTTGATGATCGCCACGCGCAGGTGCGCGAGGGTCCGGTCCTCGATCTCGATCTCGCGGTTCGAGGAGTTGTAGATGAGCTTGCCCATGCCGAGACTCTAACGCGCCGGAGGGCCTGATCCCCGTACCATGACGGCGGCGAGGGGGTGTCAACCCCCTGACGCCTCGCGGCAGGGCCCGCTGGGATGGCAGGCATGAGAGCCGTGACCTGGCACGCTGCCCGAGACATCCGCGTCGACGAGGTCGACGACCCGCGCATCGTCGATCCGACCGATGCCGTCGTGCGGGTCACGTCGACGGCGATCTGCGGATCCGACCTGCACCTGCTCGATGTGTTCGGACCCGTGATGCACCGGGGCGACATCCTCGGCCACGAGGCGATGGGCGTCGTCGAGGCGGTCGGGTCGGACGTGGAGCGCGTGGCGGTGGGCGACCGCGTCATCGTGCCGTTCGTGATCTCGTGCGGCGCGTGCTCGATGTGCCGGCGCGGCCTCAACACGCAGTGCGAGACGACCCGCAACGTGGACCAGGGCACCGGCGCCAAGCTGTACGGGTACACCGAGCTCTACGGGCGGGTCATGGGCGGGCAGGCCGAGGCCCTGCGGGTGCTGCTCGCCGATGCGAACCTGCGCGTCGTCGGGCGCGACCTGCCCGACGAGCGGTACCTCTTCCTCACGGATGTCGCGCCGACGGCCTGGCAGGCAGTGGAGTACGCGGGGCTCGAGTCGGGCGACACCGTCGCGGTGGTCGGCCTCGGCCCGGTCGGCCAGATGGCCGCGCGCATCGCCCGCCACCGCGGGCATCGGGTCCTCGGGGTGGACCCGGTCGAGGAGCGGCGGCTCATGGCCGAGCGGTACGGCGTCGAGACGCTCGATTACGCGGGCCACGAGGAGGCCGTGGACGGCCTCCTGAGCGCGACCGTCGGCGCGGGGCCGGACGCCGTCATCGACGCCGTCGGCACGGAGGCGCACGGCAGTCCGGGTGCGGCGCTCCTGCAGAACGTCGTCGGGTCGCTGCCGAAGGGACTCGCCAAGGGCATGCTGATGAAGGCCGGGGTCGATCGGCTCTCCGCGCTGAACCTCTCGATCGACGGCGTCCGCCGCGGGGGTCGGCTGTCGGTGGTCGGGGTGTACGGCGGGAACGCCGACCCCATGCCGATGATGACGATCTTCGACAAGCAACTCACCGTGCGGTTCGGCCAGGCCAACGTGCAGCGGTGGCTCGACGACCTCGTGCCCCTGGCCGAGGCCGACGACGACCCGCTGGGGTTCGCCGACTTCGCGACGCACCGCGCCCCGCTCACCGAGGCGGCGGCCATGTACGACCTCTTCAAGGAGAAGCGCGAGGGCTGCGTGAAGGTCGTCCTGAAGCCCTGAGCCCGCCCATCCGGAGCCGACCGGCGAAGCGGTTGTCCCCCGGCGAGGGGACAACCGCTTCGCCAGAGAAGCGCTTCTGTCAAGGCCCTTCTCGGCAGCGCCCGCACCCGCCTAGCTTTGCTCCGTCCGGGGGACGTGGACGCAGACGAATGGGGTTGGCATGGGTATCGATCGACGCGCACGTGCGCTGGGGGCGTTCGCCGCGGCAGGTCTGCTGCTGAGCGGATGCGCCGTCGGCACGGGCGGACAGTCCGGGGGAACCGACGCCGAGTTCGACTCCGGTGCGGAGCTGTCGGGCGACCTGACGGTGATGGGATTCTCGGGCGTGGACGAGGTCGCGACCTCGCGCATGGAACTCGCCGAGTCCGAACTGGGCGACGTGAACGTCAAGCTCATCGAGGGCGAACTGGACATCCAGCAGTTCCTCTCCGCCGTCGCGACGGGCGACCCGCCCTCGCTCCTGTACGCCGACCGCGACCAGATCGGCTCGCTCGCCGCCCGCGGCGCGATCCTCCCGCTCGAGGACTGCATCGAGGGCGAGGGGATCGAGACCGGTGACTTCGTCGAGTCCGCGCTCAACCAGGTGACGCTCGACGGCACCGTCTACGGCATCCCCGAGTTCAACACCGTGCAGCTCACGATGGCCAACGCCGACCTCCTCGAGGCGGCCGGCATGAGCATCGACGACGTCAACGGGTCGGACCGCGAGGCGATGACCGAGGCGGCGGCCGCGATGGCCCAGAACGACGGCGGCAAGGTCAGCGTCATCGGCGTCGACTCCAAGCTGCCCGAGTTCCTTCCGCTGTGGGTGGCCGCTGCGGGCGGATCCGTCATGAGCGAGGACGGCCGCACCGCCCAGCTCGACGACGAGACGACCGTCGAGTCGCTCGAGTGGGCGGTCGACATCTACGAGCAGCAGGGCGGGTTCAGCGCGATCAAGGCGACCCGCGACGCGGCCGACTTCTTCGGCGGCGGCAACCAGTTCGCCACGAACACGCTGGGCGCCATGCCCATGGAGCAGTGGTACCTCAACGTGCTGAACGAGGTGTCGCCCGACGCGCCGATGGCCTTCGACACGGTCCGCACGACCGAGGGCGAGCCCATCGCCTTCGCCGGCGGTTCGGCGTGGGCGATCCCGGCCGGCAGCGACAACCCCGAGGCGGCCTGCCGCTGGGCGCGCGTCATGACCTCGGTCGACGCCTGGCGCGCCGCCGCCGATGCGCGAGTCGCGCTCCGCGAGGAGGAGGGCCTGCCCTTCACCGGCATCCTCACCGGCAACACGGTCGCCGACGAGGAGATCGAGGGCATGACCACCGCCGACGAGGCGCCGTGGAGCGAGGGCGTCGCCGCGATGTACGAGGCGAACCAGAACACCCGCACGCTCCCCGCGAACCCGGCCGACGCCGAGTTCGACGACGCGATGCAGGAGGCGGTGAACCGGGTGCTGAACGGCCAGGCCGAGCCGGCCGAGGCGCTCGCCAAGGCGCAGGAGACCGCGCAGGCGGCACTCGACGAGGCATGGGCGGAGCTCGAGGGCGGTGACTGATGACCACGGCGACCCGGCCGGGCGGCGTCAGCTCCCAGCCGGATGACTCGAAGCCCCCGGTCGGCGGCGCGCGCGTCGCGCCGCCGACCGGGGCGGCTCCCCGCAACCGTGCGCGGGCGCGGCGACGCAACCTCTTCTCGGCGCTGCTGTTCCTCAGCCCGTGGATGATCGGCTTCCTCGTCTTCACGGCGTGGCCGATGATCTACAGCGCGTACCTCTCGCTGACCGACTACGACGTGATCAACAATCCCGAGTTCGTCGGGATCGAGAACTACGTGGCGATGGCCTCGGACGAGAAGCTCCTCCTCGCGCTCGGCAACACGGCGTTCTTCGCCCTGCTCCAGGTGCCGATGTACGTGGTCGTCTCGCTCGGCCTCGCCCTGCTCCTCGACCGCGCCGGCCGGGCGTCGGGCTTCTTCCGCACGGTGTTCTTCCTGCCGAAGATGACGCCTCCGGTCGCGGTGGGCGTGCTGTTCCTGCTGCTGTTCAACGGCTCGAACGGCATCGTGAACGCCGCGCTCGGGATGGTCGGCATCGACGGTCCGTCGTGGACGACCGACCCGAACTGGGTGAAGCCGGGCCTCGTGCTCATGTCGCTCTGGACGGTCGGCGCGTCGGTGATCATCCTGCTCGCCGCCCTCCGCAACGTGCCGAAGGAGCTCTACGAGTCGGCGCAGCTCGACGGGGCGGGCTTCTGGCGGCAGGCGACGAGCGTGACCCTGCCGATGATCAGCCCGGCACTGTTCTTCATCATCGTCGTCAACACGATCGCGGCGCTGCAGACGTTCGACGAGGCGTACACGGCGTTCTTCGGCGCGGGCAACTCCACGTACAGCAACGACGCGGCCCTGTTCTACGTCATCTACCTGTTCCAGCAGGCGTTCGAGTTCCTGAACATGGGCTACGCGTCCGCCATGGCGTGGCTGCTGTTCCTCGTGATCATGATCATCACCGCGATCCAGCTCGTCGTCTCGCGCCGGCTCGTCTACTACGAGGGGGACCGATGAGCACCGACATCCGCGTGGCGGCCGCCGAATCCGAGGCGGTGCAGCCTGATCGAAGCGGCACGGATGCCGCAACCCGGTCGGTCCCGGCCGGCCCCCGGGGCCGGGCGCGAACCAAGCGACGCGTGGGCACGGTGCTCGCGTGGGTCGCGCTCTCGCTCCTCGGCATCGTGTTCGTGTACCCGTTCGTGTGGCTGGTCAGCGCATCCTTCAAGCCGCGCAGCGACGTCTTCGACAACCGGCTCATCCCGGAGACGTTCACCTGGGACAACTACTTCCAGGTGTGGCAGGAGGCGCCGCTCGCGCTCTGGATCCTGAACACCGCGATCGTCACGGTGCTCGCGGCCGTGACGGTCACGATCTCGAGCGCGATGGTCGCCTGGGGATTCGCGTACTTCCGCTTCCGCGGTCGCGGCGTGCTGTTCGGGCTCGTGCTCGCGACCATGATGCTGCCGGGCGCGGTGACGATGATCCCGACGTTCCTGATCTGGAACGCGCTCGGACAGGTGGGCACGCTCACCCCGCTGTGGGCGGGCAACCTCTTCGGCAGCGCGTTCTACATCTTCCTGCTGCGGCAGTTCTTCCTCGGGCTGCCGCGCGACCTGTTCGAGGCGGCGCGCATCGACGGGGCGAGCCAGTGGGGGGTCTTCTGGCGCATCGCCCTGCCGCTCACGGGCCCGGCGCTCGCCGTGGTGCTCGTGTTCGAGGTGCAGGCGGTGTGGACCGATCTCATGCGCGCGCTCATCTACCTGCGCGACTCGTCGACCTTCACGGTGCCGCGCGGCCTCAAGTCGCTCGTCGACGCCTACGGCTTCGGCGGCGAGTGGCACTGGGAGATCATCGTCACGGCGAGCGTGATCACGACGATCCCGCTGATCATCGTGTTCTTCCTCGCGCAGAAGCGCATCATCGACGGGGTCGCCTCGACGGGGCTCAAGGGCTAGACGAGCGGATGCCGCGGGGCCGGCCGCGCCCCCCACGCCCCGCCTCGCGGCATCCGTTCAGCCCTCGACCGCGGTGACGTCGTGCGGCGTGCCCACGGGCTTCGACTCGCTCGAGCCGCGCTGTCGCAGGACGATGGTCAGGGCGACCATGCTGCCGACGGCGAGGAACTCCGACTGCCAGTTCTGCAGGGTGCGGTTCCAGAAGTCCGGGTTCACGACGTACTCCGCGAGGGTGACGGCAGGCTCGCCGTGCATGGCCTGCTCCTCGTTGTAGACGACCTGTCCGGTCAGGGCCTGCGCGAGCCACGAGAGCAGGAAGATCGCGCCCATCGTCACCAGGAGCGAGTTGCTGTAGAGCCACAGGCGCCAGCCGCCGGCGCGAGCCCAGCGAGGTGAGTCCGGGAGGGCGTGCCGGCCGACGTGCTGCTCGTCGTCCCCCTCGACGCCCTCCTCGCCGGGCTGCTTCGACTCGGGAGACCCGCGCTGCACGAACCAGATCGTCGCGAGGATGAAGGCGAAGAACTGGAGGTACTCGGACTGCCAGTTCTCGGCGACGTCGACCACGAAGTCGGACGAGGTCACGAACTGCAGCCAGCTCACGACCGGCCGGCCGTGCTCGACGTGCTCCTCGTTGACGACGGCCAGACCGGCGAGCGACTGCAGGCCCAGCGAGATGAGGAACAGCACGGCGAAGGCGATGCTGAGCAGGTGCTGGCGGATGCGCACGGCTACCTCCCGGAGAGTGCGACGGCGAACATGTACGCGAGTCCGGCGAAGATGCCGACCATCCACGCGGTGAACACGAGCCTCATGCTCGGAACGTACTCCCCGAGCAGCGCGTTCCGGCATGGGCTTGACGGGAGGCGGTCGGGCCGTCGATTGGCGCCGCGGCGGCGGGTGGGTTAGAGTAACGGGGTTGCCTGATGAGCGGAGATCGCGCAGGTGACATCCCATGCGCCCGTAGCTCAATGGATAGAGCATCTGACTACGGATCAGAAGGTTGGGGGTTCGAGTCCCTCCGGGCGCGCGGAACCACTGAACGGCCCGCTTCGGCGGGCCGTTCGTCGTTTCCCGGTGCGGCCCGCCGGAGCGGTCGGCTAGAAGCGCGGCGGCGCGTCGGCCGGCCGCACGCGCAGCCACGCCACGTGGCACGGGTCGAGCACGATGCCGCGGTCGAGCGTGATGCGCCGGTCGGTGATGAGCTCGTGCGCCTCCGGCGCGAACCCGGAGAGGGTCAGCGCGTCGACGGTCGCGGGCGCGTCACCCACGTTGGCCAGGCAGAGCACGACCGTGGTGTCGGCGGATGCCGCGGCATCCGCCCCGCCCGGCCGCTGGTAGCCGAGCACCGTGGGGTGCTTCGCGTCGAACGGGACGAGCCGCCCGCCCGCGAGCTCGGGCGTGGATCGCCGCACCTGCACGAGGCGACGCAGGCCCTCGTAGACGGCGCCCGCGGGCGTCGACGGGTCGTGGCGGCGCGCGTACGCCTCGGCGGGGTAGTGCGGTCGGTTCACCCAGCGGCTGTCGTCGGCGAGCGCCGGGTCGTCGACGTACGAGTAGTCGTTCTGCTGCGCGACCTCGTCGCCGAGGTAGATGAGCGGGATGCCGCCCGTCGACAGCGCGATCGCGTGGGCGAGCAGCACCCGGTCGACGCCGTGCGGGTCGCCGGCCTCGACGCCGGCGAGCGAGGCGGTCGTGCCGGCCACGCGCGCGTCGCCCGTGCGCGGGTTCTCCTGGAAGGGGACGCCGCGCGCGAAGCTGCCCGGGAACCGGTTGACGTAGAACGCGTTGAGGAACCGGCGGTGGTCGAACCCGTCGATGCCGAACTCGGCGGCATCCTCGTCGGCGAAGGTCCAGCCGATGTCGTCGTGGCCGCGCACGTAGTTGACCCACGCGCACCCGTCGGGCAGGGCGTGCCGGCGCTCCAGCGCCTGCCGCAGCATCCGCGGATCGCGCGTCGCGAGCGCCTCCCAGGTGAGCGCCATCTGCAGCGGGTTGTACGAGAGCTGGCACTCGCCGAGCGAGATGTACTCCACGACCTCGTCGGGGTGCACGATCGCCTCGGACTTGAACAGCAGGCTCGGCGCGGCGATGCGCAGCACGGCGTTGAACGCCTGCAGCAACAGGTGCGCCTCGGGGAGCGACTCGCACGGCGTTCCGAGTCGCTTCCAGATGAACGCGACCGCGTCCATGCGCAGCACGTCGACGCCGAGGTTCGCGAGGAAGAGCATCTCGCCGGCCATCGCCCGGAACACCGCCGGATTGGCGTAGTTCAGGTCCCACTGGAACGAGTGGAACGTCGCCCAGATCCAGCGACCGTCGGGCAGTTGCACGAACGAACCGGGGTGGTCGTCGGGGAAGATCTCGCGCACGGTCCGCTCGTAGGCGTCGGGCATCGTGCGGTCGGGGAAGATCAGGTAGAAGTCCTCGTACGCGGGGTCGCCCGAGACTGCGCGCTCGGCCCACTCGTGATTCGACGCGGTGTGGTTGAAGATGAAGTCGAGCACGAGCGAGATGCCGTTGGCGCGGAGTTCGGTCGCGAGCTGCTGCAGGTCGTCGATCGTGCCGAGGTGCGGCGCGACCGCCCGGTAGCTGGTGACCGCGTAGCCCCCGTCCGAGTTGCCCTCGGGCACCGCGAACAGCGGCATGAGGTGCAGGTAGGTGAGGCCGAGCTCGACGAACTCCGGGATCTTCGCGCGCACGCCGTCGAGGTCGCCGGCGTAGCGGTCGACGTAGCAGACCCCGCCGAGCATCCGGTTCGACAGGTACCATCCGGTGTCCTGCTCCCGGCGGGCGTCGGCGGCCTTGAGCTCTGCGGGGCGGGCCGCCCACGACGCACCGGCGTCGGCGATGACGCCCGTCAGGGCCTCGAGTGCGTCGGGTCGGTCGCCGTACAGGCGTCGGAACAGCCCGTGCAGGGTGGGGAAGTGCGCGGCGAGACGCGCGCCGAACGCCGCATCGGCGGCGACGGATGCCGCGGGCAGCGCCCGGCGGATGTCGGCGAGATCACGTGCGGCGTCGGTTCCCAGGCGTGCCATACGTCAAGACTGCACCATTCCGGGCCCGTGTCCCCCGGTTTGGGGGACAGGTCGCGGATCCGCGCCATCACAGGGATCCACGGGGGCTCGCGGCCGCCTCGGGCCCTCGCGGGGCGAAACGCGATGTCGCGCACACAGGTCTCCCGGATACCCTCGGAACCGGCTTGTCTTCCGCGATCGGGGTCGACTATGAGGGGTACCACCACGATCGGCCAGGCGCCGATCATCCGTCGCGCGGCGATGCTCGCCGCCATGACCGCCATCGCCTTCGCGGTGGCCGTCGCCGCCGTGCAGCTGCTGCTTCGGTGGTCGGGACGGGCGATCGACACGGTCGATGCGACGGTCACGACCGCATGCCTCATCCTGGCTGCCGTCGTCGCGACCGTGCTGCTCGGGGCGCTGATCGTCTCGGCCGCCGGGCACGAGCCTTCCGCCGCGCCCGAGAGCGGACGGGGCCCGAGCCTGACGAGCGGTCGCCGTGCCATCGCCAACGCCACCGTCTGGGCTGCGATCGCGGCGCTTGCGGTCGCCGCAGCAGCGGACGCCTTCACCCCGTTGCCCGGCGGCGCCGTCGTCGCCGCCGCGCTCATCGCCGGGGGACTCGCCGCCGTCACCGGGGCCGTTCACCGCCGCGCGCACCGGCAGTCGGCGTACCGTTCGTTCAACGTCGTCGCGATGCTGCTCGCGGCCGGTTGCCTGGCGAGCATGAGCATGACGTCGACCGGCGAGTGGTGGACGTTGAACTTCAGCACGCTCGGCACCTCGAACGATGTCGCTGCGGCGTGCTTCAATCTCGCTCTGGTCTGCTCCGGCGGGGCCATGGCCGCGATGGCCCGGCGACTCGCGGGCGGCATCGCGCGAGGGGGGTACGGCGCACGCCGCGGTGCCGTTCCCGCCATCAGCGCGCTCATCGCGGTCATCGGCGTCGCGCTCGCCGGGGTGGGCGTCGTGCCGATCGACACCGACGAGGTGCTGCACAACGTGTTCGCGTGCGGTGCCGGTGCGGCGTTCGCGCTGCTCGCCTCGCTCACGCCCGTCCTGGTGCGACGGATGCCGCGGGTGCTGGTGCGCACGTCGCGGGCGTCGCTCGCGCTCGAGGTGTCGGCGTTCGTCATGTACGAGCGGCTGGGACTCGTCTCCCTGACGGTGTTCGAGATCGTCGCATTCGCCCTCGTCTTCGTGTGGCTGATCACCCTCGTGGTGACGACGCACCCGGTGGTGATCCACGAGCTCGCCGAGCTCGAGCCGCTGGTCGACGAACGGGCCGACGACCGGATGCGCGGCGCCGCGGACGGCGCTGCGGTGCTCGAGCCGGCGGGTGCGCGGGGTGGTCCCGCCTCCCGCGCGGCATCTGTCGTCTCACCGTCGGGAATGGCCGGGGCGTTCGCGCGGTTGACTCCGATCAGAACTTGAGTCGAGCCGACTCAATTCGTACGATTGTGGCAGAGCATGAGTCGAGACGACTCAACTTCACCGCGACCGAAAGGAGATCCGATCATGGCCACCAACGACCCGTTCCGCGACCTGGACCGCCTCGCGTCCGCGATCTTCGACACGACGCGCCGTGGGCCGCGTCGCATGCCGATGGACCTGTACCGCGACGGCGACCACTACGTGCTGACCGCCGACCTGCCGGGCATCGACCCGGGCTCGGTCGACATCGACGTCGACGGGCAGCTGCTCACGATCCGCGCCGAGCGCACGCTGCCCTCGGGCGACGACGTCAAGTGGATCACGCGTGAGCGCGAGGCCGCCTCGTTCCTGCGCCAGCTGAGCCTCGGCCAGGGCGTGGACACCGAGCGCATCTCGGCCAGCTACGCCAACGGCGTGCTCAGCGTCACCATCCCGGTGAGCGAGAGGGCCAAGCCGCGCAAGGTCGTCGTCGAGTCGGCCGATTCGGCGCGGTCCGTCGCCGCGGGCGGCGAGTCCATCCAGCCGGTCGAGTCGTGACCGACACCGGGGTGCGGTTCCGTCGAGACGACGAGGCTCGCCGCTACGAGATGCACGTCGACGGCGACCTCGCCGGATTCGCGGAGTTCCGCATCCGGCCGGCGGGCACCATCGTGTTCACGCACACGGTGGTGCTCCCCGGCCGCGAGGGGCAGGGGCTGGGCAGCATGCTCGCCCGCCACGTCCTCGACGACGCGGTTGCACGCGGGGAGCGGATCGTACCGCGCTGCCCGTTCATCGCCGCGTACCTGCGTCGCCACGGCGGTTACGAGGCGTCGGTCGACTGGCCCGAGGGCGTGCCGCGCAAGGGCTGACCCGGGGCCATCCGCGCGTGACCCCCGCTCTGGGGCGGTGTGCCGGGCACGCGTGGGACGATACGATCGCTCAACACCCGAGCCGGGTCCCCGAGCCCGGCAGTCGTCGAAAGACGCCACATGCGACCGGATGTCCCAGCAGAGGTCGCTCGGGAACCAGCTCGCCGAGCTCAGTTCGGGTCGCTCGGCGGGGAGGGCCTCTTGGAGGCCGCGGTGGGGCGGGAGGTAGGGTTCCCGCCCCACCGTCATTCCGCGACGGCAGCTCGCGTTCGATCCCGCGAGCGGGCTGTCAAGCCCCTCAACGCCGACGAGCCCGGAACGTACCGTGGCCCCCACGTCCGCCAGGGGGAGGGCATCGGCGACTCGCCGCTTCCGTCGTTCGGTGGGCTTCAGTGCGCGCCTGCGTCGACTGAACGTCACGAACGAGGGGACCATCCATGTTCTTCCACCGTCAGGAACTCCAGCACTCCGCGAAGCCCGACGCGCCGGACGCCGTCTACGCGCGCAAGCTTCAGGAGGTGCTCGGCGGACAGTACGGCGAGATCACCGTGGCCATGCAGTACCAGTTCCAAGCGTGGAACATGCACCTGCCCGGCAAGTACCGCGACCTGGTGTTCGGGATCGGGGCGGAGGAGATGGGCCATGTCGAGATGCTCGCCGTCATGATCGCCCAGCTCCTCGAGAAGGCCCCGCTCGGCATCACCGGCGATGCCGTCCAGGACGACCCGACGGTGGCCGCCGTCATCGGCGGCACCGACGTGCAGCAGGGAATCGTCGCCGGGGCCGGAGCGCGCCCGGTGGACAGCAACGGCAACCCGTGGCAGGGGAGCTACATCACCGCGAGCGGCAATCTGCTGGCGGACTTCACCGCGAACGCCAACGCCGAGATGCAGGGACGCACCCAGGTCGCGCGGCTGTACCACATGACCGACGACCACGGCATCCGGGACCTGCTCGCCTTCCTCCTCGCGCGCGACACCATGCATCAGAACCAGTGGCTCGCCGCCGCGGCGGAACTCCGCGAGGAGGGAGTCGAGGAACTTCCCGTGCCGAGCAACTTCCCGCTCTCCAAGGAGAACCGCGACGTCGCGTACCAGTACCTGAACTTCAGCGACGGGCCCGCCGCTGCGGAGGGCAGCTGGGCCTCCGGCCCCACGCCCGACGGCAAGGGCGAGTTCAGCTACCACGACGGCCCGACGACCTCCGCTCCGATGCCGCCGCCGACCCATCCCGACGCGCGGTTCTACGGCACGACCGAGGTGCCCAACACCGTGGAGAAGGTGGCCGGCCGGGTTCAGGACAAGCTCAACAAGGAGTGACGCGCGGCACTGACCGCGTGTCCGTTCGACGCGCGGTCAGTCCACGGCCGGCGTGTTCGAGCGCGTCCGAGCCGCGCGTTCCTCCTGCGCCTCGCGGAGCCGGTCGCACAGGGCGGTCAGCTCGCGCAGCTCATCGTCCTCGAGGGCGGTGCCGACGCGGTCGGTGATCGACTGCATGTGCAGGATCGCGGCGCGACGGAACTGCTCGAACCCGTACGGGGTCAGGCGGACGAGGGTGCCGCGGCCGTCGTTCGGGTCGTCGGACTTCTCGACGAGCCCGCGTCCGGCGAGGCGGTCGATCAGCCGGCTCACACTCGGCTGGGAGATGAGCACGTGGCGGTTCAGCTCCTTGAGCCGGAGCGACCGGTTGGGAGCCCGCGAGAGGTAGAGCAGCACGTCGTACTCGTTGAACGACATCACCTCGGTCGGGAACTCGGCGGCGAGCCCGCGCATCACCTGCACCTGGGCGCGGAACAGCGCCTCCCATGCCGCCACCGCCGCCGCGCGATCCCCCACTCCGTGCTCCTTCCTCGGGTCGTCCCAGCCGGGCCGCCGTCGAGGCGACGTGCCGCCGCTCTGTCAAGGATAGGGACCCGCGGGCCCGGTGCGGGGGACCGTGCGCGCACGTCACCCCTTCTGGGGGAAACCGCGCCGGCGAACGGTTGAGGGCCGGTCGTAGAGGCTGACGACCGGCCCTCGCCCTTGCACCAAGAGTGTCCTGCAATCACATTCCGCGCCGGCCGCCACAGCAAACAACCGGCGCACTCCGAATATATAACGGAAAGGTAACGGGCGCTAGTCCTCTGTGCCCCGAATGCGGGGCGTCCTAGAAGACGTCCGGGCTCGGCGTGGAGGCCTGGCGGATCGAGACGTCCGCGTGCCGGTCGAAGCGGTAGCCGACCCCGCGAACCGTCCGGACGATGTCCTGGTAGTGCCCGAGCTTCGCGCGCAGGCGGCGCACGTGCACGTCGATGGTGCGCTCGTTGGGCACGTCGTCCTCGTCGGACCACAGTCCGTCGATGAGCTCGTGGCGGTCGATGGTACGACCCTCGCGGAGCACGAGGTACTGCAGCAGCTCGAACTCCTTGTAGGTGAGGCCGGCCGGCTCGCCGTCGAGCAGCACGCGCTTGCGCGAGATGTCGATGATCACGCCGTCGGGGTGGCGGTCGGCGTCGGCGCGCAGCCCCGAGCCCTGCTCCTCGCGCTGCTTGGCGAGCGCCGCAGGGTCCTGCAGGGCCAGGCGGACCACGTCGACGTCGCGGCCGCCCGCGCCTTCCGGCGCGAGCGCGACGGCGGCGTAGGTCTCGGCCGACGGTGCGAGTTCCGCGGTGAGGGTGCGAAGGGCCTCGACGATGCGGTGCAGGCTCGTGCCGTCGGCCTCGGCCTTCGCCTCGTCGATGCCGACGTACAGCACGAAGCCGCGGGCCTCGGTGCCCTCGGGTACCGCGCGGACGCGGGGCGCCGATCGCTCGGCTGCCGGAGCGGGCGAGGCCGGCGCCGAGGCGGCTCGAGGCGTCGGTGCGGATGCGGCGACCGGGCGTGCGGCCGGCTGCGGCACGTAGGCGGCGGGGTGCGCGGTGCGCACGGCGGGGTGGGTGGTGCGGACGGGACGGGCGAGCGTGAGAGACATGGCGGATTCCTAGTGCTGAGGATGCGTCGTGGACCCCGGTCATGGGGTCGGAGCGATGGCCGCGAGGTGGGCCGGGAGAACCCGGAAGCGCATCGGGTTCGACGGAGCCGCGCCGATCGGGGTGGGATCAGTCGCGTGACTCGGCGGGGGTTCGCTGGTCAGCGGCACATTCGACAACACATGGGCGCACGCGCCGGCATCATCGTGCCGGCAGACCTCTGAGCCTCGAGGGCGATCAGGGTGCGTGCGGTGTCAGTCATGGGGGAAGTCAACCGGGACGCCGAGGATGTGTCAAATAGTGACGACGGATGACGCGTCGCGACGTCGCACGCGGTGCGTGCGCCCTGCGCGGGGGAGAGAGGGTTCCGCACGCCCGGCGAGCCGCATGCAAGATCCTTCGATATGAGTCGATCTCGTCGAATTTCGCCAGATCGCACTCGCGTCGGCGTGTCTCACGACGAAGATCCTGCGATGTGAGGGGCGCTAGCACATGCGCGCCCACCCTCGCAGGCGCGCCGCGGTCGGCGACTCAGACGGTGCCGTAGAGGCGGTCGCCGGCGTCGCCGAGGCCCGGCACGATGTAGCCGTGCTCGTTGAGCTTCTCGTCGACCGCGCCGAGCACGACCGTCACGTCACGTCCGTACATGGCCTTCTCGACGGCCTCGAGCCCCTCCGGCGCGGCGAGGATGCAGATGGCCGTGACATCCGTCGCCCCCCGCTGCAGGAGGAAGTCGATCGCGGCGATCAGCGACCCGCCCGTGGCGAGCATCGGGTCGAGCACGAAGCACTGGCGACCGGACAGGTCGTCGGGCAGGCGCTCGGCGTACGTCGTGGGCTCGAGGGTCTCCTCGTTGCGCGCCATGCCGAGGAAGCCGACCTCGGCCGACGGCAGGAGCTTCACCATGCCCTCGAGCATGCCGAGCCCCGCACGGAGGATCGGCACGATGAGCGGCTTCGGCTCGGCGATGCGCACGCCCGTCGTCGGCGCGACCGGGGTGATGATGTCGACCGGCTCGACGCGGACGTCGCGCGTGCCCTCGTACGCCAGGAGGGTCATGAGCTCCTCGACCAGCGCCCGGAAGACGGGGGAGGTGGTCTGCGAGTCGCGGAGCACCGTCAGCTTGTGGGTGATGAGCGGGTGGTCGGCAACATGGACTCGCATAGGCTCGAGTCTAGTTGCGGGGGGTTCCCGCGCGTGAAGACGCGGTGGGGCCGCCCGCCGGTGAGAAGGGCCGAACGGATGCCGCTGCCCCGCCCGGAGCACGTCGAGTGGATGCGGCTCGCCCTGGCCGAGGCATCCGCCGCCCTCGCTACCGGTGACGTGCCCGTGGGCGCCGTGGTCGTGCGCGACGGCGAGGTCATCGCGACCGGCCGCAACGAGCGCGAGCTGCACCGCGACCCGACGGCGCACGCCGAGCTGCTCGCGATCCGCGAGGCCGCCCGCGTCACCGGCGACCGGCACCTCACCGACTGCACGCTCGTCGTCAGCCTCGAGCCGTGCGTGATGTGCGCCGGCGCCATCCTGGCCGCGCGCGTGCCGACCGTCGTGTTCGGCGCGTGGGACGAGAAGGCGGGCGCCGGCGGGTCGCTCTACGACGTGCTGCGCGACCGGCGGCTGAACCACCGCGTCGAGGTCTACGCGGGCGTCGAGGCGGATGCCGCGTCGAAGCTGCTCGTCGACTTCTTCGAGGACCCGGCGCGCCGGCCCTGACCGAGCCCGTCGAGGAACTCGCCGAGGATCGCGCGCGAGGCCGCTTCGGCCGCTGCGCCGCACTCGGCCTGCAGCGCGCGCATGCGCTCCACCGTGAGGTCGTACTCGGGCAGCTCGTCGCCCCACGCGGCCAGCCAGTCCTCGTGGATCGCCGGCGTCACCTCGGGGTGGAACTGCACGGCGAGCAGCCAGTCGCCCGCACGGAACGCCTGGTTCGCGTACTGCGGCGACGACGCGAGCCGCTCGACGCCCTCCGGCAGGTCGAACGTGTCGCCGTGCCACTGCACGAAGCGGATGCCGCGCGCGTGGCGCACTGGCGACGACGCCCCCGCCTCGGTGAGGTCGACGCCGAGCCAGCCGACCTCCTTGCGAGGGCCGCGGTACGCGCGGGAACCCATCGCCTCGGCGAGCATCTGGGCGCCGAGGCAGACGCCGAAGACGGGCGCCTCGGCGGCGACCCGCTGCCGGAGCAGCTCGATCTCGTGCCCGACGTACGGGTAGCGGTCGGTCTCGTACGCGGCCTCGTCGCCGCCGAGCACCACGACCAGGTCGGGTGCGAGCGCGTCGATCGCCGTCACGTCATCCCGAGGGGCGTCGACGACGACGAGCTCGTAGCCGTGCTCCTCCAGGACGGGCCCGAGGTTGCCGAGGCCGATCGCGGAGTCGTGGCGGAGGACGAGCGCGGTCGGGCGGCCGGCGGCATCCGTCACTCGAGCCCCTTGATGACGATCGCGTCGGTGGGCGGCGCCTGCAGGTTCGGGTCGACCCAGATGTCGGGTTCGAGGTAGATGACGCGGGCGGCGGGCACGGCGTCGCGGATGCGGCGCTCGATGACGTTCACCGCCGTCGCGACCTCCTGCAGGCGCAGGTCGGCGTGGAAGCCGAGCTTGGCGGCGACGAGCAGCTCGTCGGGGCCGAGGTAGAGGGTCTTCATGTGGATGATGCGTTCGGCCTCGGGACCCGCGAGGATCGCCTTCTCGATGCGGCCCACGTCGCCCTCGCTCGCGCCCTCGCCGACGAGCAGGCTCTTCGTCTCGATGCCGAGGATGATCGCGATGATGACGAGCAGCGTGCCGATCATGAGCGTGCCGATCGCGTCGAAGATCGTGTCGCCCGTGATCACCGTCAGCCCGACGCCGAACATCGCGAAGACGAGACCGACGAGCGCGGCGACATCCTCGAGCAGCACCACCGGGAGTTCGGGGGCCTTCGCGCGGCGCACGAACTGCACCCAGCTCTGCTTGCCGCGCACCTGGTTCGATTCCCGCACGGCCGTGCGCAGCGAGAACGCCTCGAGCACGATCGCGACGGCCAGCACCGTCAGCGGCACCCACGCGTTGGTGATCTCGTGCGGGTCGAGGATCTTCTGCACGCCCTCGTAGATCGAGAACATGCCGCCGAGGGCGAAGAGGATGATCGAGACCACGAAGGCGTACACGTACCGCTCGCGGCCGTAGCCGAACGGGTGCTCGCGGTCGGCCTCCTTGCGGGCCTTGCGCCCGCCGCGGAACAGCAGCAGCTGGTTGCCCGCGTCGGCGACCGAGTGCACGGCCTCGGCGAGCATCGACGCCGACCCCGAGACGAGCCATGCGATGAACTTCGTCACGGCGATGCCGGTGTTCGCGAGGAATGCCGCCAGGATCGCCTTCGTGCCGCCGGATGCGCTCATGGGCCAATCCTAGGATGGTCGCCATGACCTCCCGCCAGCCCGTTGCCCTGCCCGCGATCGCCTTCCTGGGGGCCGGTTCGATGGCCCGCGCCATCCTCGCGGGGCTGCTCCAGCCCCACGTCGAGGTCGCGGGCGGCATCCGCGCGACGAACCGGTCGGCGGCGAAGGCGGCCGAGTTCGACGACGAGCCGCGGGTCACGGCGTACGCGACCGAAGCGGATGCCGAGGCGAACCGTCGCGCGGTCGCCGGCGCGAAGCTCGTGGTCGTCGCGGTGAAGCCCGGGATGGTGCCGGACCTGCTCGACGAGATCGCCGACGCGCTCGAGCCGGGCGCGGTCGTGGTGAGCGTCGCCGCCGGGGTGACGGTCGCGACCTTCGAGTCGCACCTCCCGTCGCACGTCTCGGTGGTCCGCACGATGCCGAACACGCCCGCGGTCGTGGGTCGCGCGGTGACGGGCGTCTCGGCGGGCACCCGGTCGGGCGACGCCGACCTGGCGCTCGTGGTGTCGATGTTCGAGACCGTCGGGGAGGTGCTCGTGGTGCCCGAGGCGCAGCTCGACGCGCTGTCGACGATCTCCGGGTCCGGCCCCGCCTACGTGTTCCTGCTCATCGAGGAGTTCACGAAGACGGCGGTCGCGAAGGGCTTCACGCCGGAACAGGCGGCGGTCATGGTGCAGGGCACGTTCCGCGGAGCGAGCGAGTTGCTCGCGGCATCCGGTGACGACCCGGCCGAACTTCGGCGTCGGGTGACGAGCCCCAAGGGCACCACCGAGCGCGCGGTCGCCGTCCTGCAGGAGGCCGACCTCGCCGCCCTCTTCGACCGAGCGACCGCCGCGGCCCTCGCCCGAGCCCGCGAGCTCGCCGCCGGCGCCTAGGCGCGGGCGCCCTCCTCACGACGCACCCACGTGCGTGCCCTCCTCAGCGCGCACGTGCGCGATTACGTTTCTCAGGAGTTATGCGGCGGGTCGCGATCGCGGGCGGCGTGTCCTCCTGAGAACGGTGCCGTTTCCCGCCGGGCCTCCTGAGAAACGCATCAGTTGCGGGCGAGGAGGACCATGGCCTCGCATGCTTCAGGCGCGGGCGAGGAGGACCATGACCTCGAAGTGGGTCGTCTGCGGGAACATGTCGAACACGCGTGCCTTCATCGGCCGCAGCGACGGCATGGCCGCGAGGTCCTTCGCGAGGGACGCGACGTTGCAGCTCGAGTAGAGCACGTGCGCGGCATCCGACCGCTCGAGCCAGTCCGCGAGTTCGGCGCCGATCCCGCGCCGCGGCGGATTCACGACCACGAGGTCGGGGGCGGACGCCGCGGCCAGGGCGTACGCGGTCGCGTCACCCGCGGCGAAGCGGACCCGCGAGAGCGCGGCATCCGTTCGGCTCAGCTCGGCGCTCGCCACCGCCTCGACGCTCGTCTCGATGCCGGTGACCTCGGTGCGCCCGGCCGGGTCGGCCAAGTGCAGCGCGAACCCGCCGACGCCGGAGTAGAGGTCCCACGCGTCCTCGGGCGCGAGGTCGCGGATCCAGTCGCGCGCCTCGGCGTAGAGCGCCTCGGCGATCGCGGTGTTGGTCTGGAAGAAGCTCTGCGGCCGCAGGTGCATCGTCACGTCGTTGAGCCGCATCGGCAGGGTGTCGGCCTCGGTGAGCACGACCTCGTCGGCGCCCTCGAGCACGGCCTTGTGCTCGGGCAGCAGGTTCGCGGTGACCACGCGCGCGTTCGGCAGCGCGGCGAGCAGCGTCGGCAGGTGCTTGCGCATGCGGCCGAGGGGCTCGGTCGAGCGCAGCACGAAGCGCACCATGAGCTCGCCGTCGGGTGATTCGGTGACGATCACGTGCTTGAGCTCGCCGCGCCGAGCGGCGACGTCGTACGGCGTGATGCGCGCGAGCGTGATGAACCGAGCGAGCACGGGGAACGCGGCCCGGTGCCCGGGCGAGCAGATGCCGCACAGTTGCAGGTCGACGCCGTGCCCGTCGGCGTCGAGGATGCCGATCGTCGGCGCCTCGACCGTGCCGCCGACGACCATCTTCGCCTTGTTGCGGTAATCGCGCTCGCCGGAGGCCACGGGCGGCAGCCAGGCCGGCACGTCGAAGGGGGCCAGCAACTGCTCGGCGAGCGCCTGCTTGTCGGCGAGCTGCGCCGGGTACGGCCGACCCATGAGCGAGCACGACCGGCATCGCCCCGCGTCGAAGTACGGGCACTGCACCCGTCAAGGGTACGCGGGGCGTCGCGCGGTCGGCCCCGCGGTCGGCCCCGCGGCCGGCCCCGCGGTCAGCCCTCGGTGACGAGCTCGCGGCGGCGCATCCCCACGACGGATGCCGCGACGAGCCCGACCGCGATCGCGAGCAGCCACGTCCCGCCGGTCCAGTCGACGTCGCCGCCGACGGGCACGGGCACGTGCGCGAACGGCGACAGCTCGTGCATCCACTCGGGGATGCCGAGCAGCTCGCCGAACACGCCGAAGAACGCCCCGAGCGCGAGCAGCGCCCACCCCAGCGGGATGACGAGTCGCGGGGCGAGCACGAACAGCAGGAGCACGGCGCCGAGGTAGACGAGCGCCGCCGGCAGCTGCGCGACCGCCGCCCGCAGCGCGAGCTCGGTCGTCGCGCCGGGGTCGTCGGTGCTCTGCGCGCCGACCACCGCGCCGACCGCGGAGAGGCCGACGACCACGGCCGCGGCGATCGTGGCGACCGCGGCGTACCCGCCGAGCCAGCGCTCGCGGGCGACGGGTGCGGCGAGCACGGGCTCGGCCGTGCCGTGCGCCTCCTCCAGCCGGGCGCGCATGACCGCCTGGAGTGCCGCGGCGGCCGTGAGGATGCCGACCATCGTGAAGAAGGTCGTGACGAACGCCTCCTCGAACGAGGCGGTCTCGCCCGCGAACCGGCGGAGCGTCTCGGCGATCGCCGGCGCGTCCGAGCCGATCTCGTCGACGAGCGGTGACATCGTCGTGGCCAGCACGCCGAAGACCGTCGCGCCCACCGCCCAGGCGAGGATCGCGCCGGCGTTGAGCCGCCACGCGAGGCCGATCGCGCTGCCGAGCAGCGGTCCGGCATGCGCCCGGCCCTGCGCGTCGGGCAGGATGCTCGCGCCGCTGTCGCGAGCGGACTGGAACGCGAAGACGAGACCGACGAGCAGCGCCGCGACGCCGACCGACAGCAGCAGCGGCGCGAGGTCGTTCGCCGCGAACGGCTCGGTCCGCTGCGCCCAGCCGATCGGCGACAGCCAGCTCGGCCACGCGGCCGTCCGGGTCAGCCCGTCCTCGGACGCCGTGCCGAGGGCATCGCCCAGGCCGCGGACCAGGTACGCGCCGAGCACGATCGCGACCGAGAACCCGTTGGCCCCGCGCGAGGTGCGGAACACCTGGGCGGCGACGAGGCCGATCGCGAAGAAAGCGAGCCCGGTCGCCGCGAGCGCCGCGCCCGCGACCGCCGAACCGTCGACGGGCAGCCCGCTCATGGCGAATGCGAGCGCGACCGCGATGCCGAGCAGCGCGTTCGCGAGCATGCCGTGCACCACGGTCGCGGCCGTCGGGAGCGTCCGCCCGGCCGGTGTCGCCTCGACGAGTTCGGCGCGCCCCTGCTCCTCGTCGCCGCGCGTGTGGCGCACTGCGAGGAAGGTGCTCATCAGCCCGGCGAGCAGCGCGAGGAAGGCGAGGATCAGGAACGTCGTGAACTCGCCCTCATCGGCCCCGTTGGGCGTGCCGCGGAAGACGAGGATCGCCGGGGCGAGGATCGTCAGCCGCAGGATCGACTCGCGTTCGGCCCGATCGCCGAACGTGTCGGCGACGGCCGTGGTCGCCATGAGCGCGAGGGCCGCCGTGCCGACGATCCAGAGCGCCAGCTGCACGCGGTCGCGTCGCATCCGGTGCGCGAGGAGCACCGCGAGCCGGTTCACCGGGTCGCCCCCTCGCCCACCGGCGACAACTCGTCGCCGTAGTGCCGGAGGAACAGCTCCTCGAGCGACGGCGGCGCGACGGTGAGTCCCTGCACGCCCAGACGCCCGAGTTCGGGCAGGACGCCCGCGATGCGGTCGCTGTCGACGGTGAAGCTGACGCGACCGTCGCCGACCGCGAGATCGTGGATGCCCTCGAGGGCGGCGAGCTCGGAGTCCTGCCCCGGGTGGTGGGCGAACGCGACCGACGACCGGGTGAGGTGCCGCAGCTCGGGCAGCGTCCCCGACTCGACCCGACGCCCGGCCCGGATGATCGTGACCCGATCGCACAGCACCTCGACCTCGGACAGGATGTGGCTCGAGAGCAGCACGGTCGCGCCCTCGCCCGCCGCGCGCGTGATCTCCCGGTTGAACACCTGCTCCATGAGCGGGTCGAGGCCGCTCGTCGGCTCGTCGAGGATGTACAGCTCGGCCGGCGTCGCGAGCGCGGCCACGAGGGCGACCTTCTGCCGGTTGCCCTTCGAGTAGGCCCGCCCTTTCTTGCGCGGATCGAGCTGGAACGCCTCGAGCAGCCGCGCCTTCCGCTCCTCGTACCGGCCCCGGTCGGCCACGCCGCCGCGAAGACGCGCGAGCAGGTCGATCGCCTCGCCGCCCGTGAGGTTCGGCCACAGGCTCACGTCGCCCGGCACGTACGCGACCCGCCGGTGCAGTGCGGCGGCGTTCCGCCACGGGTCGTCGCCGAACAGCCGCGCCTCGCCGCCCGTGGGTCGCGCGAGCCCCAGGAGGATGCGGATCGTCGTCGACTTGCCCGCGCCGTTCGGCCCGAGGAAGCCGTGGATCTCGCCCTCCCGCACCTCGAGGTCCAGCCCGTCGAGGGCGACCGTCCGCTCGAACCGCTTCTCGAGGGCGCGCGTGCTGATCACGGTGGTCATGGCGCGGATGGTACGCCCGGCGCGGGCACGACGGTAGGGGCGGATGTCGCGGCGCCGGCCCCGCGTCATCCGTCGCCCGATCGCGCCGGTACGCTCAGCGCATGGGTGTGCTCGTCGTGATCGCGCTCGTCGGCGAGGTGGTCGCGTGGATCACGTTCGTCGGCGGCGCCCTGTGCCTGCTGGCGTTCGCGTTCGCGCGCGTGGTCGACGGCACCTGGGAGCCCACCGAGGCCGTCGTCGCCGACGGTCCTGCGGGCCCGTGCGTGCGCTGGTTCGCGGGCGGGGAGTTCCACGAGCGGCCGCTCGACGAGGAGGAGCGCCAGCACATCCAGCCCGGGGAGTCGCAGCCGGCGTACTACCGGCGCCGAACGCCCGACCGGCTCCGCTTCCAGCCCGACTCGCCGCTGCCGCGCGCGCTCGGCGGCCTCGCGGCGATCCTGCTGTCGATCGGCCTGCTCGCGACGATCGCGTCGACGGTCGCGGGCCTCATCGACTGACGCCGGGTCGCGGCATCCGTCACTCGAGCGCGGCGAACCGCTCGATGTCGCCCTCGGTGCCCGACACGATGATGAGGTCGTGGGTCGAGACGACCGTCTTCTCGGTCGCGTACGTGAAGGGCTTGCCGGGGCTCTTCACGCCCACCACCGTGACGTTGTGCCGCGAACGCACGCCCGACTCGGTGAGGTTCTTGCCGCGGATCGGCTTCGGCGGGTACATCTTCACGAGCGCGAAGTCGTCGTCGAACTCGATGAAGTCGAGCATGCGGCCGCTCACCAGGTGCGCGGTGCGCTCGCCCGCCTGCCGCTCGGGGTAGATCACGTGGTTGGCGCCGATGCGCTCGAGGATCTTGCCGTGCGAGCTCGAGATCGCCTTCGCCCAGATCTGCGGGATCTTCAGGTCGACGAGGTTCGCGGTGATGAGCACCGACGCCTCGATCGAGGAGCCGACCGCGCACACGGCGATCGAGAACTCCTGCGCGCCGATCTGCTTCAGCGCCTCGAGCGAGCGCGCGTCCGCGACGACGGCGTGCGTCACGCGCTCCGCCCACTTCTGGACGAGGTTCTCGTCCTCGTCGACCGCGAGCACCTCGCGGCCGAGTCGGTCGAGCTGGCCGGCGGTGGCCGCCCCGAACCGGCCGAGTCCGATTACGAGCACGGGGGCGTCGTGCTTGATGCGATCAACCAACGATGGGCCTCTCTTCCGGTCGCTTGAACAGTTGGCGCCGTTGCGCCGCCGCGAGGGCCGCGGCCAGCGTGACGGTGCCGACACGTCCCATGAACATGGTCGCAGCCATCACGTACTTGCCCTCCGGTGGGAGGGACTCGGTGAGGCCGGTGGACAGCCCGCAGGTCGCGAACGCCGAGATGACGTCGAACAGCACGAAGTCGAGCGGCGCCTTTGTGATCTGCACGATGATGACCGTCGACACGGCCACGATCGTCGCGCCCCACAGCACGACGCTCACCGCGAGTCGCAGCATGTCGCGCGGGATGCGGCGGCCGAACGCCTCCATCGCGGGCGCGCCTCGGGCCTCGGCGTAGGCGGCGAGGAACAGCACGGCGAGCGTTGTGACCTTGATGCCGCCCGCGGTCGACGCGGAGCCGCCGCCGACGAACATCAGCATGTCGGTGACGAGCAGGCTCGAGCCGTACAGGTCGGCCATGTCGATGGTCGCGAACCCGCCCGACCGCGTCATCGTCGACATGAAGAACGCCTCGTACAGCGTCTTGCCGAACCCGAACGCACCGTAGGTCTTCGGGTTGTCGTACTCGAGCACGAGGAAGGCGAGGGCGCCGGCGATCCAGAGGCTGACGGTCGTGGTGAGCGTGAGCTTCACGTGCACGCCCCAGCGCCGCGGCACCCGCCACGTGCGCAGCAGCGCGAAGATCACCGGGAACCCCAGGCTGCCGAGGAACACCGCCAGCATCATGAGCGACTGGAACCAGTAGTCGTCGAAGAACTCGACCGGCCCCTCCGGGTTCGGGCTGAAGCCCGTGTTGGTGAACGCGCTGACCGAGTAGTAGGCCGAGTACCAGACGCTCGTGCCGAAGTCGTAGCCCTGCGCGAGCACGCTCGGGATCATGCCGACGAAGATGACGAACTCGATCGCGAGCGTGCTGAGCGCGACAGTCGCGAGCAGGCCGCCCACCTCACCCAGCCGGATCGCCTGCTGCTCCGAGACCGGTCCGGCGTGCGCGCGCGCGGCGTTCGTGTCGCTCGCGGCGATCAGCCGAGCCCGGAGCCCGAGCCGGCGCGAGACCACGAGGCCGAGGATCGACGCCATCGTCAGCACGCCCATGCCGCCGATGTTCATGCCGATGAAGATGACGGCGTTGCCGAAGGGCGACCAGTACGTCGCCATGTCGACCGTGGTCAGGCCCGTGACGCAGATGGTCGACGTCGCGGTGAAGAACGCGTCGGCGAGCGGCGTCGCGCTGACCTCGCCGGCGCGAGCGAGGGGCAGCGACAGCAGGAGCGTCGTGATGCCGATGAGTCCGGCGAAGATGAGGATCGCGAAGCGGGCGGGCGACGTGCGCACGAGCGAGTCGACGGCTTCGCGGACGCCGGCCAGCCACGAGCGACGCTCACGCGCTCCGAGCGGGCGCTGCGAGGGTCGACGGCGTCCCCCCGGCTGCGCGGCCATCCGCCCTCCTCCGCTCGACGCGTGTGTCATGGTACTCCCCGTCGCGAGTGACTACCCTTGACGCATGGCGGACATCTTCGACGTGGTGGCGGATCCGACCCGGCGCGACATCCTCGGGGTGCTCCTCGACCGCGAGACCTCGGTACCCGAGTCGCACGGCGAGATCAGCGTCGGCGAGATCGTGACGGCCCTGGGCGTCAGCCAGCCGACGGTGTCCAAGCACCTCAAGGTGCTCCGCGAGTCGGGCCTCGTCTTCGTGCGCGAGGAGGGCCAGCACCGCTACTACCGGCTCGACCGGGGGCCGCTCGAGCGCCTCGAGGACTGGCTGATCCCGTTCGTGTCGACGGATGCCGCGGCCGACGCGGCCGCCCTCGCCGGCGTCGACGCGGCCGGCGACGCGAGCCTGAAGGAGGAGCAGCGCGCGTTCGCCTCCGCGCTCGGCAAGGCGTTCGCCGACACCGCCCACCAGGTCACGGCGGTCGTCGCCGCCAAGAAGCGTCGCTAGGCGACCTACCGAAGCCGCTTCGCCATCTCGAGTTCGAGCCCGCCGGGCTCCAGTTCGTACGGGCGGGTGTGCCCGGTGAGGGTGAAGCCGAGCTTCTCGTAGAACCGCCGCGCGCGCGGATTGTCCTCGTGCACCTCGAGCCGGAGCGTGTCGGCTCGCTCCGAAGCCCAGTGCTCGATCTCGGCGAGCAGCGCGCGCGTCACACCGGCGTCGTCGCCGCGCCGGTCGGGCGCCACGTAGACGCCGACGAGGAGCGGCCCCGTCTCGGCATCCGGCACGTAGCAGCCCATGGTGCCCACCCACCGGCCGTCCTCGATGGCGACGACGACGGTCTGGTTCGGCCCCTCGCCGCGGCGCGCCCGCACGCGCCACTCGGCCTCGTCGTACTGGAGGGCCCGCTCGAGCGTGTCGGCGTAGGCGATGGGGGTGTCGCGCAGCATCTCGAGTCGCAGTGCGCGCACCGCCTGCCAGTCGTCTTCGCCGGTGGTGCGGATCACGAGTTCGGGTCGCGGCATCCCTCGACGGTAGCGGATGCCGCACCCGCGTCGACCCGGGCGTTTCGCGACCTGATCGGCGAATGGGCTAGACTACCGCGAGGCCTTTCGGCCCTCGGCTGCGGCACGCGCGGCCGACTCGGATCTTTGTGAGGTTTTCGTGGGTTCCGTCATCAAGAAGCGTCGCAAGCGCATGGCGAAGAAGAAGCACCGCAAGCTGCTTCGCAAGACGCGCCACCAGCGTCGCAACAAGAAGTAGGTCGCTCCGGCGATCGGCACGAAGCGTCAGGCCGTCGGCCTGGCGCTTTTCGCTGCCTTCCGGCGACGTATCCTGAGCGCATGGCCCCCCGCGACATCCGTCTCACCCTCATCGGCAAGCCCGGATGCCACCTGTGCGACGACGCACGCGAGGTGGTCGCCTGCGTGCGCGAGGAACTCGCCGCCACGCCCGGCTCGCCCCGCACGACGCTCGACGAACTGAGCATCCTCGACGACGAGGCGCTGCGCGCCCGGTACGCCGAGGAGATCCCGGTGCTCCTCATCGACGGCGAGATGCACGCCTACTGGCGGCTCGACCCGGTGCGGCTGAAGACCGCGCTGCTCGCGCGCGGCTGAGCGGCGCCCGTGCGGCGCTAGCCTGCGGCATCCGTTCGCTCAAGGGGGTGACGACGGATGCCGCGTGGCGTTGACTGGCCGCATGACGACCACTGATGTGCCCGCTGCTGCCCTCCCCGGCGTGCCCGACCACGCCGACGTGATCGTCGTCGGCGCGGGCATCACCGGGCTCTCGACGGCGATCATGCTGCGCGACGCGGGCCGCCGCGTCATCGTGCTCGAGCAGGACGTCCCGGGCGCGCTCGCGAGCGGACGCAACACCGGCAAGGCCAGCCTGCTGCAGGGCACGCGCCTGTCGACCATCCGCCGGCACCACCCGGCGGCGCTGGTGCGGGCCTACGCGCAGGCCAACCGGGCCGGGCAGGACTGGTTGCGGCGCGCGTGCGAGCGCGCCGGAGTGGGCTTCCGCGAGGCGACGGCGTACAGCTACGCGCAGTCCGTCGACGGACTGGACGCCGTCGACGCCGAGGTGCGCGCCGGGCGCGAAGCCGGGCTGCCGGTGCGGCGGGTGCGCGATGTCGCCGACGACGTGCCGTTCCCGCTCGCCGGGGCCGCGGCGCTCGACGAGCAGCTCGCGCTCGACCCGGCTGAGCTCATGCGCGGACTCGCGGAGTTGTTCGTCGCCTCAGGCGGCGACCTCGTCACCGGCATCCGCGTGCTGGGCGTGCGGGCGACCGACCCGGTGCGCGTGCGCACCTCGGCGGGCGTCTTCACCGCCGGATCCGTCGTCATCGCGACCGGCACGCCGATCCTCGATCGCGGCCTGTACTGGGCCAAGGCGAGCGGCGTGCGCTCGATGCTCGTGTCGTTCGAGCTGCCGTCCGCGGGACCGGCCGGATCGCCGGGGGCCGGGACCGGGCTGCCCGACGGCCTCTACCTGTCGGTCGACGACCCGTCCCGAAGCATCCGCTCGGCCGACTGGGGCGGACGCACCCGTCTCATCATCGGCGGGGGCGACCACCCGACCGGTCGCGCCGACACCGCCGAACTGCTCGACGAGATCCTCGACTGGACCCGCGCCTGGTGGCCCGACGCGGGCGACCCCGACCACTGGGCCGCGCAGGACTACCACTCGCTCAACACCGTGCCGTTCGTCGGGCGGATGCCGCGCGGCCGCGGCCGCGTCTGGTTCGGCACCGGGTACGGCAAGTGGGGGCTCACCAACGGCGTCGCCGCGGGCATCCGCATCTCGCACGAGATCCTCGGCGCTCGCCGACCCGACTGGGCCCGCACCATCGGCACGCGGCTCACCCGACCCGCCGACCTCGCGAACGGGGCCGTGGCCGGTATCCGGACCGGCGTCGCGGCGGTGCAGGGCTGGGTCGGCGCGCTGCGCTCGCCCGAGGCGGAGATCGCACCGATGCCCCCCGAGGGAGCCGGCGGCATCGCCCGGCGCGGACTCCGCCCGGTGGGCATCTCGACGGTCGGCGGCGACACGTGCGAGGTGTCGGCCGTGTGCCCGCACCTCGGCGGGGTGCTGAATTGGAACGCCGCCGAGTCGACCTGGGACTGCCCGCTGCACGCCTCCCGATTCGATCACCGCGGACGCCGCATCGAGGGTCCCGCGGTCGCCGACCTCGCCCGCGCCGACGCCGCACCGCTCGAGGTCGTGCTCCGCGCCGCGCGTTCGAGCGCGACCGCCGAGCGCGACGCCGGGGTCGAGGAACCCGCTGCCGTGGGCGGCGAGGCGGCACCCGGCCCCGCCGCTACCCGCGGCGCGACGACGAGCGGATGACGCGTCAGGCGTCCCGCGCGCAGCGGAACCCGACGTGCGTCGTGGACGAGTCCTCCGCCTGCGGCGACCGTGCCGCCGGCCGGTAGCGGAGGCAGTACTGCGGTGAGCAGAGGTGCGAACCGCCCTTGAGCACCCGGCGGGGGATGCGGGACCCGGGTTCGGCGCTCGCCGCGGCATCCGTCAGCAGGTCGCGGCGGCCGCCGCGCTCGACGCCCCGGCCCGGTTCGGCGCCCGGCACGACGTGGCGCGGGGTGGCGTAGTCGGTCGTCCACTCCCACACGTTGCCGGTCATGTCGACCAGGCCGTAGCCGTTGGGAGGGAAGGTGCCGACGGGGGAGGTGCCGCGCCATCCGCTCGCCCCGGTGTTGCGGTACGGGAAGTCGCCCTGCCAGCTGTTCGCCATGAGGCGGCCGTCGGGGCGTTCGTCGTCGCCCCACGCGAACCGGGCGCCGTCGAGCCCGCCGCGCGCCGCGAACTCGAACTCGGCCTCGGTCGGGAGCCGCTTGCCGGCCCAGGCCGCGTAGGCGGCGGCGTCCTCGAAGGCGACGTGCACGACCGGGTGGTCCGGCCGGTCGTCGACGGTCGTGCCCGGGCCGAACGGATGCCGCCAGCTCGCGCCCGGCACCCAACGCCACCACTGGCGCCAGTCGCGCAGGTCGACCGGCCCGTCGGTCGGCGTGAACACCAGCGACCCGGGCACGAGCTCGGCCGGGTCGGCGCCGGGGAAGTCGGACGGGTCGAGGTCGCGCTCGGCGACCGTGAGGTACCCGGTGCCGTCGACGAACGCGGCGAACTGCGCGTTCGTCACCGGGTGCACATCGAGCTCGAACGCGGGCACCTGGCGCACGTGGACCGGGCCCTCCTCGGGCTGCTCGGTCGAGCCCATGCGGAACGCGCCGCCGGGCAGCCGCACCATCCCGGTCGTCGTCGCCCCCACCCCCCGAGCCTACGCCCGCCCCCTGCGCCGGGCCGTGAGATGACGTGAATCGCTCGTGGAGCGCGCCGAAGCGGCGCTTCGCGTCATCTCACGGCCCGGGTGGGGAGGGGGCAGGGGAGGGGGACTGGTTCTCCACAGGGTGGGGGGACGGGGGCGCGTCCACGGGGAAGGGGGACGGGCGGGGGCGTCGGCGTGGGAGCGGGACACTGGCGCGGTGGGTGCGCGCGTGAGACTGCCGGACGAGGTCGCGAGCGGCCCGTTCTCCCTCGAGCGGGGCCGGGCCGCCGGCCTCGGGCCGGGCCGGCTTCGGGGGGCCGATCTCACCCGGCCGTTCCACGGGGTCCGGCTCGCGGCGTCCGTCGACCCCGACCTGCGCGTGCGATGCCGGGCGTACGGCGAGCGGATGCGGCCCTGCGAGGCCTTCACGCACCGGACCGCCGCAGCACTGCACGGCCTCCCCGTCCCTTCGCGAGGCGACGGGCTCATCGACGTGGGGGCGTGCGAACCGCACGGGATCCCGCGAGCACGTGGGGTCCGCGGGCACCGCCTCCGGCCGGACCTGGTGCGCGTCGTCGAGATCGACGGCCTGCGGGTCGTGTCGGCAGTCGACGCGTGGTGCCAGCTCGCGGCCGAACTCACCGAGCGGCAGCTGGTCGTGCTGGGCGACGCGCTCGTACGCCGGCGCCATGCACCGGCCACGCTCGAGCAGCTGCGCGCCGCGACGCGGCGCATGGCCGGGCGGCGCGGGAGCCGGAAGCTCGTGCGGGCCCTCGCGAAGGTGCGCGCCCGCACGGACTCGCCGGCCGAGACCGAGCTCCGGCTCGACCTCATCGAGGCGGGGCTGCCCGAGCCCGAGGTCAACGTCGCGATCCACGACGCCCACGGGCGGCAGATCGCCATCGCCGACCTGGTCTACCCCGAGTGGCGCGTGATCGTCGAGTACGACGGCGAGCACCACCGGCTCGAGCGGCGGCAGTACGGCCGCGACGTCGATCGGCTGGACGACCTCGCGCACGCCGGGTGGCGCGTCATCCGCTTCAACGCCACGCACGTCGGCCCCCGCCGCACCGACCGCATCGAACGCGTGCGCGACGCCCTCACCGCCGCCGGCTGGACCGCGTCGGCCGCGAGATGACGCGATCGGCTGTTCGCCGGCGGGTCGACGACGATTCGCGTCATCTCGACGCGCTCACGGGGAGAAAGTCAGGGGAGGAGGCGGGTGGGACCGCGGAAGAGGTAGGTCGTCTCGCGGATCGAGTGCTCGTGCAGCATCAGCATGAGCAGACGCGCGAGGCCCATGCCGAAGCCGCCGTGCGGGGGCACGCCGTAGCGGAAGAAGTCGAGATAGAACCCCAGCTCCTCGGGGTCGAGGCCCTTCTCCTTCGCCTGCTCGACGAGCACGTCGATGCGGTGCTCGCGCTGCGCGCCCGTCGAGATCTCGACGCCGTTGTAGATCAGGTCGTACGAGTTCGTGAGCGACGGGTCGCCCTCGTGGCGCATGTGGTAGAACGGCCGGATGCTCGACGCGTAGTCGGTGAGGAACACGAACTCGTGACCGAGCTCCTCCTTGACGTACTGCGAGATCTGGCGCTCGCCCTCCGGGTCCATGTCGGCGTCGGCGCGCGGGACGACGTAGCCGCGGGACGCGACGATCTCCTTCGCCTCGGCGAGCGGGATGCGCGGGAACGGCGTGGTCGGCACGGTCACCTCGACGCCGAACAGCTCGGCGATCTCGGCGCCGTGCTTCTCCTTCACGGCCGTGAAGCCCGCGACGAGGAGTTCCTCGTGCATCCGCATGACGTCCTCGTGCGAGTCGATCCAGCTCATCTCGGCGTCGATCGACGTGAACTCCGTCGCGTGGCGCGACGTGAACGACGGATCGGCGCGGAACGCCGGGCCCACCTCGAACACGCGGCCGAGGCCGGCGGGCTGCGCCATCTGCTTGAAGAACTGCGGGCTCTGGGCGAGGTACGCCTTGCCCTCGAAGTACCCGAGCTCGAACAGCTCGGCACGCGATTCGGATGCCGAGGCCATGAGCTTCGGCGTCTGGATCTCGACCCAGTC
Organism: Agromyces sp. C10; assembly: GCF_023217995.1. Lineage (NCBI taxonomy): Bacteria > Bacillati > Actinomycetota > Actinomycetes > Micrococcales > Microbacteriaceae > Agromyces > Agromyces sp. C10. Next base: position 451,233 of record NZ_JALPSX010000001.1, read on the forward strand.
GCGCTCGACCCAGTACGTGCGGAGCGCGTGCAGGAACGTGGTCTGCACGCGGAAGATGAGGTTCTGCTTCGGGTGGCGCAGGTCGAGGAAGCGCCAGTCCATGCGCTTGTCGAGGCTGGAGTCGGCCGCGATCGGCGTCTCCTCGGCCTCGGTGACGATCTCGAGCGACTCGATCTTCACCTCGAGCCCGCCGAGCTTCACGCGCTCGTCGTGCTTCAGCTGGCCGGTGACGGTGATGAACGTGCCGTGGCCGAGCGCCGAGATCTGCTCGGTCAGCGCGAACGCCTCGGCGGCGCCGACGCTGACGCCTTCGGGGTCGAGCTCGCGCACGGCCGGGTTCACGAGCTGCACCGCGCCGGACTCGTCGCGCAGGATGATGAACTGCACCTTCTTCTGATCACGGACGGTCTCGACCCATCCGGCGACGGTGACGGGGCCGTCGGGGAGGGCGGCGAGCTGCTTGACCAGGGTGCGCGTGTTCACGAGCGCCCATCCTACCGGCCGCGGTTTCCCCGCCCGACCGGGCTCCTTCCCGCTCCCGCGCCGGCGCTCGGGGGATTCAAAGGGAACCGCTTCGTAGACTGGAGGGCGTGCCGGCCGAGCAGATCCATCTCGTGCGCCATGGCGAGGTCTTCAACCCCCAGGGCGTGCTCTACGGTCGCCTCCCCGGGTTCGGACTGAGCGACCTCGGTCACGCGATGGCCGAGGCGGCCGCGGTCGACCTCGCGATGCGCAAGCGCGACGTCGCCGCGCTCGTCTCCTCGCCGCTGCAGCGCACCCAGCAGTCCGCTGAGCCGATCGGCAAGGCGTTCTCGCTCGAGCCGACGCTCGACGAGCGCATCATCGAGCCGACGAACCGGTTCGAGGGCAAGCGGATGTCGGGGCGCGACTCGGCCCTGCGCGACGTGCGCAACTGGGCGTTCCTCGTCAACCCGTGGGAGCCGAGCTGGGGCGAGCCGTTCCGCTCGATCGCGGACCGCATGCTCGCCGCGATGACCGACGCCGCGGACTCCGTCGACGGCGGCGACGTGGTGCTCGTCAGTCACCAGCTCCCGATCTGGATGGTGCACCGCCGCGTGGCCGGCAAGTCCCTCGCGCACGACCCGCGCCGTCGCCGCTGCGCGCTCTCGAGCATCACCACGTTCGAGCGGCGCGGCCGCCGCTTCGTCGAGGTCGGGTATCGCGACCCCGCCGCCGGGCTCCAGGAGCAGGCGACCGATGTGGGGGCGGTGTGATGGGCAGCCGCCGGTTCTCCGCCGCGGTGGCGCTCGCCGCGGCATCCGTGCTCGTGCTCGCCGGATGCTCGAGCGACCCGTTGGCCGAGCAGTACCGCGCGGGCGACAACAAGGGCTACATCGCCGGTGACGGCACGATCGCCGAGTTCCCCGCCGACCAGCGCGGCGAGCCGGTCGAGTTCGCGGGCGAGTCCATCGAGGGCGAGCCGATCGACTCGGCCGACCTGACGGGCGAGGTCGTGGTCGTGAACTTCTGGTACGCCGGCTGCGCGCCGTGCCGCGCCGAGGCGCCGCTGCTGCAGCAGGTGCACGAGGAGTTCCACGGCGAGGGCGCCGCGTTCGTCGGCGTGAACGTGCGCGACCAGGCGGCGACCGCGGCATCCTTCGAGCAGAACTACGGCATCACCTACCCGTCGATCATCGACGTGAACGACGGCGCCGTGCAGTACGCGTTCGCGGGCGACGTGCCCCCGTCGGCCGTGCCGACCACGCTCGTGCTCGACGCCGAGGGCCGGGTCGCGGCGCGGATCCTCGGCCAGCTGAAGGACGCGTCGATCCTGTCGACCATCGTCGGCGACCTCGTCGACGAGGCCGCGGCGGCGTAGCGGCGGCGACGGATGGAACTCGGCGAGATCATCTTCAGCGGCCAGCTGCTCGTGGCCGTGCCCATCGCGATCGCGGCGGGCCTCGTGTCGTTCCTGTCGCCGTGCGTGCTGCCGCTCGTGCCCGGGTACCTCGGCTACCTGGGCGGGTTCGCCGAGGCGAGCGCCGAGGTCGACGAGCAGCGCCGCGCGCGTCGTCGCCTGCTGCTCGGGGTGCTGCTGTTCATCGCCGGGTTCACGCTCGTGTTCCTCATCTTCACGACCGCATTCGGGGTGCTCGGGGCGTGGCTGCGGCTGTACTCCGACCTGATCATCCGGGTGCTCGGCGTGGTGCTGGTGGTCATGGGCCTCGTGTTCATCGGGCAGTTCACGTTCCTGCAGCGCACGATCAAGCCGTCGTGGCGTCCGGCGACGGGGCTCGCGGGGGCGCCGCTGCTCGGCATCGTGTTCGGGCTCGGGTGGACGCCGTGCATCGGCCCGACCCTCGCCGTCGTGCTCGCGCTCAGCGCGGATTCCGCGAACCCGGGTCGCGGTGCGCTGCTGGGCCTCGCGTACTGCATCGGCCTCGGCATCCCGTTCGTGCTCGTCGCGTTCGGATTCGGCTGGGCGGCGAACGCGCTCGCGTTCGTGCGGCGCCACATCCGCGCGGTGAACATCGTCGGGGGCGCGCTGCTCATCGTGATCGGCCTGCTGATGGTGTCGGGCCTGTGGACCATCTGGATGTACGACCTGCAGGCGGTGATCAGTGGTTTCGTCCCGGCGATCTGAGGCTGAGCGAGCGGATGCCGCGTCCGCGCGCGACACCGGCGTCGACCCGTTGCGCCCCTCCGACTACGACGACGGCACGACGGGCGCGGACGCGGGCGCCGGCGCGGACGCGGGCGACCCCGGCCGCGCGGCATCCGCTGACCGGAACCGGGGCGACGCCGTCACGGGGCCGAAGCTCGGACCGGTGGGGTGGCTGCGCTTCGCGTGGCGGCAGCTCACGAGCATGCGCACGGCCCTGCTGCTGTTGCTGCTGCTCGCGATCGCGGCGATCCCCGGCTCGCTCGTGCCGCAGCGCTCGAGCGACCCGAACGGCGTCGTGCAGTACTTCGCCGACAACCCCGACCTCGCGCCGGTGCTCGACTCGTTCCAGATGTTCGACGTGTACACGTCGGTCTGGTTCTCGTCGATCTACCTGCTGCTGTTCGTCTCGCTCATCGGCTGCATCGTGCCGCGCACGAAGCACCACTTCCAGGCGCTGCGTGCTCGGCCGCCGAAGACCCCGGCGCGGCTCGATCGGCTGCCGGCGTACGTCGAGCGCCCCCTCGCCTCGTCGGACGCGACGGACGGGGCCCCGACCTCGGAGGTCGCGATCGAGCGCGCCGCCGCCGACCTCAAGCGCGCCGGGTACCGGGTCGAGCGCTACGACGTGCGCGGTGCGCCGTCCGTCTCGGCGGAGCGCGGCTACCTGCGCGAGACCGGCAACCTCGTGTTCCACACCGCGCTCGTCGGCGTGCTCGTCGCCGTCGGCATCGGCGGCGGCTTCGGCTTCTCGGGTCAGCGCGTGATCGTCGAGGGGCAGTCGTTCGTGAACACGCTCGCCGCCTACGACTCGTTCAACCCCGGCCGGTTCTTCGACGACACGTCGCTCACCCCGTACCGGCTCACGCTCGACGAGCTCGAGGCGGTCTACGAGACCGAGAACCGCGACGCGCTCGGGCAGCCGATCGACTTCACGGCGCGTGTGTCGATCACGGGCGACGGCGAGGCGGCGGCCCGCGAGCTCAAGGTCAACGAGCCGCTCTACGAGTACGGCACCGACGTGTACCTGCTCGGCAACGGGTACGCCCCGACGATCACGGTCCGCGACCCCGACGGCGAGGTCGTGTTCACCGACTCGGTGCCGTTCCTCCCGCAGGACGCGAACCTCACCTCGATCGGCGTCGTGAAGGTGCCGGACGGCCTCGACGAGCAGGTCGGCATGGTCGGCTTCTTCTACCCGACGCAGACCACGCTGTCGTCCGGCGCGTTCACGTCGTCGTACCCCGACCTCGTGTATCCGGTGCTGACGCTCAACGTGTTCCAGGGCGACCTCGGCATCAACGAGGGCACCCCGCGGTCGGTGTACCAGCTCGACACGAGCGGCATGGAGCAGCTCACGGGCGGGCAGACCGGCGTCGACTCGATCGAGCTCATGCCGGGCGAGTCCGCCGAGCTGCCGAACGGGCTCGGCACGGTCGAGTTCGAGAACGCGACCCCGGATGCCGCGGACGGCGACTACTCCGAGAGCGTGCCGCGGTTCGCCTCGTTCGACGTGCACCACGACCCGTCGCAGGGCTGGGTGCTGGTGTTCTCGGTGCTGATCCTCGGCGGGCTGCTGCTGTCGCTGTTCGTGCCGCGCCGGCGCATGTGGGTCAAGGCGGTGACCCGAGCGGATGGCTCGACGGTGCTGCAGTACGCGGGCCTCGCCCGCGGCGACGACCCGGGCCTCGAGCGCGCGGTCGAGGAGTTCGCCGACGCGCACGCCGGGAAGGAACCGGTGGCCGAGTAGCGCGCGGCGGAGCCGCACGCGTACCGAGACCCCCCAGCGAACCCGAACATTCTTCGACGTAAGGTAGAACAGTGACGCTCGACGAGATCTCCATCCTCTCCGTGTACTCGGCCATGGCCGTGTACGCGATCGCGTTCATCGCCTACTCGATCGACCTCGCCAAGCGATCGGCGGCGTCCGCCACGGCGGCCGACGCCCAGGTCGCGGCCGCGTCCGGCACGACCTCGAAGGCTGCCGCGACCGCGGCGGCCGGTGGTTCCGTGCAGACCGCGGTGAAGGCGAACGCCCCGGCGAAGGCGGCATCCGCTCGACCGGGTGGCGACGGCGCCGTCGCGTACGGCCGCTCGCCGTCGCTGCGCGTCGCCGTGGCCATGACGGTGATAGCGTGGGCGCTGCACCTCGCCGCGACGGTGCTGCGCGGTATCGCCGCCGAGCGCGTGCCGTGGGCCAACATGTACGAGTTCGCGCTCACGGGCACCCTCGTCATCACGACCGTCTACCTCGTCGTCATCACCTTCTCGCGCACGACCGACCTGCGCTTCCTCGGCACGTTCATCACGGGCCTCGTGCTCGTCTCGCTCGGCGTCGCGACGGTGAACTTCTACGTCAGCGTCGTCCCGCTGCCGCCGGCCCTGCAGTCGTACTGGCTCGTCATCCACGTGTTCGTGGCGACCGCCGCGGTCGGCTTCTTCGCGCTCGGCTTCGCGCTGTCGGTCGTGCAGCTCATGCAGTCGCGTCGCGAGGCGATCGCGGCAACGGCGGATGCCGCGAAGAAGTCGTTCCTCGCGACCCTCCCGAGCGCGGCCTCGCTCGAGAACCTCGCGTACCGCATCAACATCATCGGCTTCATCCTCTGGACCTTCACCCTGATGGCCGGCGCGATCTGGGCCGAGAAGGCCTGGGGCCGCTACTGGGGCTGGGACACCAAGGAGGTGTGGACCTTCATCATCTGGGTGGTCTACGCCGGCTACATCCACGCTCGGGCGACGCGTGGCTGGCGCGGCACCCGCTCGGCCTGGCTCGCGATCATCGGCTTCTCGGCGGTGCTGTTCAACTTCACCGTGGTGAACCTGTTCTTCAAGGGACTGCACGCGTACTCGGGTCTCTGATCCGACCGCCCGGCGGATCCCCGGTCGCCGAGCGCGCGTTCTCGCGATGAGTGCGCGGGCGCCGGCACGCGCGCTCGTCGTCGAATCGCGCACTCGAACGCCTGCGGCACCGGCGGCGGGAGGCCGCGCCCGCGCTGACGCGCAACAGGGCGGCATCGACGCGAGCTCGCGCCGATGCCGCCCCTTCCCGGCTCACGGCGCCGGAAGCCCCGGCCGCCGTGAGGTCTCTCAGCTACACGGGTCACCGGCGGTGACGGTGCCGTTCTGCACCTTCATCGCGCCCGCCCCGATCGCGTAGTCCTTCCCGCCGTTGTTGTCCCACGTGCCGGCGCCGTTGTTGAAGGCCGCGGTGATGCCGGATGCCGCGCCGAGCTCGATGGTCTTCGACTTCCAGCCCGCGCAGGCGTTCGCCATCGCGACGCCCGGCACCGCCGTCCAGGCGCCCGACCCGACGCGGTAGTGGATGTTCGCGGTGCTCCATCCGGTCGCGTAGTACACCGTGGTCGAGGTGGGCTGCGCGGCGCACGGGTTCGTCGCGGTGACGACCCCGTCCTTCACGGCGGCGACGGATCCGGTGAGCGCGTAGTCGCGCCCGCCGTTGTTGTCCCACGCGCCCGCGCCGTTGGTGAAGGCCGCGGTGATGCCCGTCGCCGATCCGAGGTCGATGGTCCTGGACACCCAACCGGTGCAGGCCGCCGCCATCGCTGCGCCGGGCAGGGCGGTCCATGCGCCCGAGCCGACGCGGTGGTGCACGTAGTGGTTCGGCCAGCCCTTCGTGGTCGCGAAGTACACGGTCATCGTCGATCCGGTCGGCGGCGGGGTCGTGCCGGCGCCGCCGGCCTTCGCGCCGACGTGGAGGGCGAGCGCGGTGTCGGCGGCGACGGATGCCGCGAACCGGCCGCTCGAGTCGACCGTGATCGCGCCGCCGGCGCTGCATCCGCTCGCCGTCGGCAGCCCGACGATCACGTTGCAGTAGCGCCCAGCAGGCAGGGACGTCTGCCAGGTGCGGTCGACCGCCGCGGTGCCGCGGTTGATGGCGACGAAGCCCTTGTCGCCGCGACCGAACGCGATCGCCGACGAGCCGTTGTCCCACTTGTTCGTGATCGCGGTGCCGTAGGTGGCCGTGCGGAAGCCGACCATGTTCTCGATGTTCGTCTGGGCATGCTTGCAGGTCCAGCCGTTCTGCCCGCACACGGGATCCACCACGCGTCCGTTGCCCGCGAGCGCCGGTCCGGCGTCCTTGTTCGAGAACTGGTACCCGGAGTGGATCGACGGCGAACCGTAGTTCCACGCGAGCGTGAACACCTGCGCGAGGTCGTACGCCGCGCCGTCGCGGTAGCTCAGCGTCTCGCCGTTGCGCTCGGTGTCGTGGTTGTCGACGAACACCGCGGCGTCCGCGTTCTGCAGGAAGCCGGCCCAGCTCGGACCGATGCCCGCGCCGCTGATGAGCCAGTTCAGGGTGCGGCCGCCGAACGCCTCCTTGAGCTTGCGCGCATACGCGAACTCATGGATGTCGCCGAGGCCCAGGTACTCCTCGGGCTGCACGGGCTCGTTGGCGCGGATGACCTCCTGCACGAGGTAGAGACGCGCCCGGTCGCTGACGCGCGAGAGGATGCCGTTCATGTCGGCCGCCGAGATGTGCTTGACGGCGTCGATCCGGAACCCGTCGACGCCGAGCGAGACGAGGTCGTTGAGGTACGCGGCGATGCGGCCCTGCACGTAGGCCGAGCCGGTGTTCAGGTCGGCGAGGTTCACGAGGTTGCATTCCTGCACCTCCCACCGGTCCTGGTAGTTCGCGATGTCGCGTCGGCACGAGTGGAAGTCCTGCGACTGGTAGATGCCGGGGTACGAGTAGTGCTGGAACGACGAGCCGGCCCAGCCGACGCCGCCCGCGCTGTACCCGCTCATGTGGTTGATGACGGCGTCGGCGATGACCTTCACGCCGGCCGCGTGGCACGTGTCGACCATGGCCTTGAACTCGGCGCGCGTGCCGAGGCGCGACTCGACGCGGTAGCTGACGGGCTGGTAGTGGATCCACCACTGCGGGCCCTGCACGTGCTCCTGCGGCGGCGAGGTCTGCACGTAGCCGTAGCCGGCGGGTCCGAGGTTCTCGGTGCACTCGCGGGCGATGGCGTTCCAGGTGTACGAGAAGAGCACCGCGGTGGCGTCCTTCGGGCCGGGGGCGGCCGCCTCGGCGGGGCCGGCGGGCGCGCCGGGACCGATCGCGGCGAGGCCGGCGAGGACCGCGGCGGCGGTGACCGCGATCAGCGTTCGCAAACGCTTGCGCGGGCCGGGGCGTCGAAGCGTCCCGGAGTCGGGAAGGCCTGTCATGGAGCCGATTCCTTTGCAGTTCTGCGGTTCCAGGCCGGGATCCCTGAGAAGACCGCGCCACTGCCGCGTCGCTGCGGCAGCCGCGTCACGACGACGACTGCCCCCCAAGATAGGCACGAGGTCCGACGAGCGCAAGAGGTGTGTTGCAAGCGTTTGCATTAACCGGGCTGCCGCGATAGCGTCGCACCCAATGTCGTTCAGGCACGTCGTCGTGCCGTGAAATCGGGAGTCGAAGATGACGCATCGAGCGAGCGCTCGCAGCTGGTTGGCATTGGGGGTGACGGGCGCCGTCGCGGCATCCGTGCTCGCCGTCGTTCCCATCGGGGCTGCAGCCGAGGAGGGCGACACGTTCGCACTCGTCGGTTCGCTGCAGAGCGAACTGGGCTGTTCCGAGGACTGGCAGCCGAGCTGCGAGGCCACCGAGCTGCTGCCCACCGACACCGCGGGCCTCTACGCCGCCGAGTTCACCGTCCCGGCGGGCTCGTACGAGTACAAGGTCGCGGCGAACGACTCGTGGGACGCCTCGTGGGGTCTCGACGGGGGCGGCGACAACATCCCGCTCACGGTCGGCGGCGACACCGACGTGCGCGTCGTGTTCGACGACACCCAGAAGCGCGTCGGCCTCGAGCTGCTGAGCACCCGTGGCGCGTACGACGAGCAGGCGGATGCCGCGCTCGCGCTGCCGCCCGTCCGCCAGCCGGGCAGCGCCGAGAACTTCTACTTCGTCATGACCGACCGCTTCGCCAACGGCGACGAGTCGAACGACACCGCCGGCATCGAGGGAGACCGCCTCGCGCACGGCTTCGACCCCACCGACAAGGGCTTTTACCACGGCGGCGACATCCAGGGCATCCGCGATCACCTCGACTACATCGAGGGGCTCGGCACGACCGCCATCTGGTTCACGCCGAGCTTCAAGAACAAGCCCGTGCAGGGCGAGGGTGCGAACGCCAGCGCCGGCTACCACGGCTACTGGATCACCGACTTCACCCAGATCGACCCGCACCTCGGCACGAACGCCGAGCTCGAGGCGCTCATCGACGAGGCGCACGAGCGCGGCATCAAGGTCTACTTCGACATCATCACGAACCACACGGCCGACGTGATCTCGTACGAGGAGGGCCAGTACTCGTACATCGACAAGGCCACGAGCCCGTACCGCGACGCCGACGGCAACGTGTTCGACCCGAGCACCATCGCGGGCAGCGCCGACTTCCCGGCGCTCGACCCCGCCACGAGCTTCCCGTACACGCCGACCGTCGCGCCTGAGGAGGCCGACGTCAAGGTCCCCGCGTGGCTCAACGACCCGACGCTGTACCACAACCGCGGCGACTCGACCTGGTCGGGCGAATCGGTGACGTTCGGCGATTTCGTCGGCCTCGACGACCTCATGACCGAGCACCCGACCGTCGTCGACGGCTTCATCGAGGTGTACCAGGACTGGGTCGACCTCGGCATCGACGGCTTCCGCATAGACACCGCCAAGCACGTGAACTTCGAGTTCTGGGAGGAGTGGTCGACCGAGGTCCTCGAGTACGCCCATGCGCAGGGCAAGCCCGACTTCTTCATGTTCGGCGAGGTCTACGACGCCGACCCGGTGAAGCTCTCGCCGTACGTGCGCAACAGCGACATGAACTCGGTGCTCGACTTCACCTTCCAGTCGCAGGCCGTGTCGTTCGCCGCCGGCAACTCGGCGAAGAACCTGCAGTCGCTGTTCGCCGGTGACGACTACTACACGACGCCCGACTCGTCGGCGACGGCCCTGCCGACCTTCCTCGGCAACCACGACATGGGTCGCATCGGCTACTTCCTCGCGAACTCGGGCGCCACCGCGGTGCAGCGCAACGAGCTCGCGCACGAGCTCATGTACCTCACGCGCGGCCAGCCGGTCGTCTACTACGGCGACGAGCAGGGCTTCGCGGGCACGGGCGGCGACAAGGACGCCCGCCAGACGCTCTTCGCGAGCCAGGTCGACGAGTACGTGAACCAGCCGCTCGTCACCGGCGAGAACGCCGGCAGCGTCGACCGCTACGGCACCGACGCGCCGCTCTACGAGCACATCGCCGGCCTCGCGGAGCTGCGCAAGGCGCACCCGGCGCTCGAGCAGGGCGCGCAGATCGAGCGCTTCGTCGCCGACGGCGCGGGCGTGTACGCCTTCAGCCGCGTCGACCGCGACGAGCAGGTCGAGTACCTGGTCGCCATGAACAACGCCAACGAGGCCAAGACGGTGGAGGTCTCCACCCTCACCGCCGACGGCGCGTTCGAGGTGCTGTACGGCGACGGGCAGGCCCTGACCGCGAACGCCGACGGCGTGGCATCCGTCACCGTGCCGGCGCTCGGCGCCGTGGTGTGGAAGGCCGACCGCGAGGTGACCGCCCCCGAGGCGGCATCCGCCATCGCCGTCGACGTGCCCGTCGCCGGGGCCGGCGTCACGGGCGTCGCACCCGTCTCGGCCGACGTCGCCGACGCCACGTGGCAGGAGACGAGCTTCGCCTGGCGCGTGGCCGGTTCCGACGAGTGGACGCCGCTCGGCACCGCGGAGGACACGACGCCGCGCGTCTACCACGACACCGCGGGCCTCGCGAAGGGCACGCTGGTCGAGTACCGGGCCGTGTCGACGGATGCCGCGGGCAACCGGGCCGCCGCATCGACCTACGCCTCCGTGGGCAACGCCGTGAACCTCGCGGTCGTCGAGGAGCCCGAGACCGACATCGAGTTGGTGACCGTCCCCGGCAGCCACAACTCGGAGATGGGCTGCCCGGGCGACTGGCAGCCCGGCTGCGAGGCCGCGAAGCTCACCAAGCGCGCCGACGGCATCTACGCCGGCACGTTACAGATCCCGGCCGGCACGTACGAGTACAAGGTCGCGATCAACGGCAGCTGGGCGCTGAACTACGGCGCCAACGGCGTGCAGGACGGCGCGAACGCCACCTACACGACGAGCGGCGGCGCGGTCACCTTCTACTGGGACCCGCGCAGCAAGGTGTTCTCGTCCACCGCCGAGGGCCCGATCGTCACGCTGCCCGGCAGCATGCAGTCGGAACTCGGCTGCCCCGGCGACTGGCAGCCCGACTGCATGGTCACCTTCGCGCAGGACGGCGACAAGGACGGCGTCTACGAGTTCTCGACGAACGGCCTGCCGGCCGGCTCCTACGAGCTGAAGGTCGCGCACGGCCTGTCGTGGGATGAGAACTACGGCGTCGACGGCGTCCGCAACGGCGGCAACATCTCGTTCGTCGTCGGCAAGGCCGGCGAGTTCGTCACCTTCCGCTACACGCTCGAGACCCACGTGCTCGAGGTCGTCGTGGCCGACCCGCCGCTCGCGGGCACCGGACAGCAGCGCGCGTACTGGCTCGACGCCGAGACGCTCGCCTGGCCCGCCTCGCTCCTCGGCGGAGCGAACGCGGCGGACCGCGCCTACACGCTCGAGTTCGCCGCCGACGGCGGGCTCGGCACCGCCGACGGCGCGGTGACCGGCGCCGACCGGACGGTCGAGCTCGCCCACGAGCCCGCAGGCATCGGCGCGGAGCTCACCGCGCGGTTCCCGCACCTCGCGAGCTACGTGGCGCTCCGGCCCGTCGGCCTCGACCGCGCGGCGATCGCCGAACTCGTCACGGGCGAGCTCCAGGTGGCGCAGCGCGCCGGCGACGAGCTCACCGCGATGACCGGCGTGCAGCTGCCGGGCGTGCTCGACGACCTCTACGCCCAGGGCGTGGCATCCGCCTCGCTCGGCGCCACGGTCGACGGCGACGCCGCGAGCCTCTCGGTCTGGGCGCCGACCGCGAAGTCGGTGTCGGCCCAGGTCTGGGCCGCCGGCGCGACGGGCGACCCCGAGGTGCTGCCGGCCGAGTTCGACGCCGAGTCCGGCGCGTGGTCGGTCGACGAGGGCATCGAGGCGGGCGACGAGTACCGCTGGCTCGTCGAGGTGTACGCCCCGACCACCGGCAAGGTGGAGCGCAACTCGGTGACCGACCCGTACTCGGTCGCGCTCACCGTGAACTCCGCCCGCACCGTCGTCGTCGACCTCGACGACCCGGCGCTCGCCCCCGAGCTGTGGGCCGAGACGCCCGCACCGGTCGTCGAGCGGCAGGTCGACCGGGCGATCTACGAGCTGCACGTGCGCGACTTCTCGATCACCGATGAGACGGTGCCCGAGGCCGAGCGCGGCACCTACCGGGCGTTCACCCGCAACAGTGCGGGCAGTGCGCAGCTGCGCGAGCTCGCCGCGGCCGGCATCAACACGGTGCACCTGCTGCCCACGTTCGACATCGCGACCATCGAGGAGCGCCGCGACCAGCAGGCGACCCCCGACTGCGACCTCGAGTCGTACGGTCCGGCCTCGGAGGAGCAGCAGGCCTGCATCGAGGCGATCCGCGACCTCGACGGCTTCAACTGGGGCTACGACCCGTACCACTTCCAGGCGCCCGAGGGCTCCTACGCGGTCGACCCCGACGGCGGCGCGCGCGTCGCGGAGTTCCGCGAGATGGTCGGCGCCCTGCACGCCACGGGCATGCAGGTCGTGCTCGACGAGGTGTACAACCACACCGCCGAGTCGGGCCAGGGCCAGAAGTCGGTGCTCGACAAGGTCGTGCCCGGCTACTACCACCGCCTGAACGCGACCGGCGGCGTCGAGACCTCGACGTGCTGCCAGAACGTCGCGACCGAGCACGCCGTCGCCGAGAAGCTCATGGTCGACTCGACCGTGCTCTGGGTGAAGGAGTACAAGGTCGACGGCTTCCGCTTCGACCTGATGGGCCACCACTCCAAGGCGAACCTCCTGGCCGTGCGCGCGGCGCTCGACGAGCTCACGCTCGCCGAGGACGGCGTCGACGGCTCGAAGGTCTTCCTCTACGGCGAGGGCTGGAACTTCGGCGAGGTCGCGAACAACGCGCGGTTCGAGCAGGCCTCCCAGGGCCAGCTCGGCGGCACGGGCATCGCGACGTTCAACGACCGGCTGCGTGACGGCGTGCACGGCGGCAGCCCGGTCGCGGGCGACTCGAAGTACGAGCAGGGCTTCGGCACCGGCCTCGCGGGCGAGCCGAACGGGCTGCCCCAGCGCGACGGCATCCGGAACCTCGGCCAGCAGACCGACCTCGTGAAGATCGGCCTCGCGGGCAACCTTCGCGACTTCCAGTTCACCGGGTACGACGGGGTGCTGAAGTCGGGCGCCGAGGTCGACTACAACGGGTCGCCGGCCGGCTACGCCGACCACCCCGAGGAGGTCATCAACTACGTCGACGCGCACGACAACGAGACGCTGTTCGACCTGGGCGTGCTGAAGCTGCCGCAGGAGACGTCGATGGCCGACCGCATCCGCATGAACACGCTGTCGCTCGCGACCGTGACGTTCTCGCAGAGCCCGTCGTTCTGGCACGCCGGCACCGAGCTGCTCCGCTCGAAGTCGCTCGACCGCAACAGCTACAACTCGGGCGACTGGTTCAACCGGATCGACTGGACCGGCCAGGAGTCGACCTTCGGGTCGGGCCTGCCGATGAAGTCCGACAACGAGGACCACTGGCCGACGATGGCGACGCTGCTCGCCGACCCGGCGCTGAAGCCCGCTCCGGCGGACATCGCCGCCGCCGAGGCCGCCGCGCTCGACCTGCTGCGCGTGCGCGACAGCGTCGACCTGCTCAAGCTGGGCTCGGCCGAGCTCATCACGCAGAAGGTGTCGTTCCCGAACAGCGGTGCGGATGCCACGGACGGGCTCATCGTGATGCTCATCGACGACCTCGTGGGCGACGACGTCGACCCCGAGCTCGAGGGTGCGCTGGTCGTGTTCAACGCTTCCGCCGAGCCGATCACCGAGGCGGTGGACGGACTCGCCGGTCGCGGGTTCGCCCTCGCCCCGGCGCTCGCGAACGGGACCGACGCGGTCGTCAAGCAGACCGCGTGGGAGGCCGCGACCGGCACGCTCACGATCCCGGCCCGCACGGCGGCGGTGCTCGTCGACGACCAGGCCAAGCCCGGCGGCGGCAAGCCCGACAAGCCGGGCAAGCCCGAGAAGCCCGGCAAGCCGGACAAGCCCGGCAAGCCGGACAAGCCCGAGAAGCCGGGCAAGCCGGAGAAGCCGGGCAAGCCGGAGAAGCCCGGCAAGCCCGAGCAGCCCGGCAAGCCCGTCGTCCGCCTGGACGCGGCGTCGGTGCAGACCGGCTCGACCCTGGCCGTGTCCGGGAAGGGCTTCGCGAAGGGCGAGCTCGTGCAGGTGTGGCTGGAGTCGACGCCGACGCTCATGGAGGCGCAGCCCGCCTCCGCGGACGGCACGGTCGAGTTCGAGATCGGCATCCCCGAGGGCACCGAGCTCGGCGACCACCACATCCGGCTGATCGGCGTCGCCTCGGGCACGGAGGCGGTGGCGGAGCTCACGGCGGTGAATTCGCTCGGGCTCACGGGCCTGCAGGCGAGCCTCGCCGGGTTCCTCGCGATCGCGTTGCTCGCGGTCGGCCTGATGCTCGCCGCGCCCCGCGTGCGGCGACTGCGCGGCACGGCCTGACGCGGCCGGGCGGGGCGGGTGTGCGCCGCTCCGCCCGGACGCTCGGCCCGGGGGGCGCGGGGCCCCCCCCCCCCCCCCCCCCCCCCCCCCCCCCCCGCCCCCCCCGCCCCCCCCCCCCCCCCCC